>NZ_JBEOTA010000018.1:0-180397 GCF_040303265.1 Streptomyces sp. NPDC096040 | reverse complement strand
GCATCCAGAAACGGCTCGGCTACCTCAGCCCCATCGAGTACGAGGAGAAGCACTACGCCAACCAGGCAACGACCGAACAAGTGAACCTGAAACCACGTCAACCCGCCCTGACCAGCTAGTCATCCGCACCCGCGCAGCAGGGGAACCTCATGCCTGCCGGTGATGCCTGCCCAGTCCTGGAGTAACCGGCCGTTCTGATAGCGGCATGACCCTCGATCGGCCGATGTACCGCGTCAAGCGACGTCTGCTTGGCAAGCCGCTCACCACAGAACGTGTCCGTGAGGAGAAACTGGGCAACCGGACGGCGCTCGGGGTACTCGCGTCCGACTGCATCAGCTCGTCGGCCTATGGCTCCGAGGAGATGCTCCGCGTCCTCGTGCCTGTCGTCGGAGCAGCCGCCTTCACCATGGTCATGCCGGTGACTGGTGCGATCCTGCTGGTGTTGCTGCTTCTGACGCTCTGCTACAGCGATGTCGTCACCATCTACACCAGGGCCGGCGGCTCCTACGTGGTGGCCCGGGAGAACTTCGGGCCGGACGTCGCACAGGTCGCCGCCGTGGCCCTGCTCGTCGACTACATCGTCACCGTTGCCGTCCAGGTATCGGCCGGCACGAACGCCCTGATCTCACTCGCCCATCTGGCCGGCAACGGCTGGACGGGGTTGGACCATCTGCAGTTGCCGGTCTCCGTGACAGTGATCGTGCTGCTCGCCTACGGGAATCTGCGCGGAGTCCGCGAGGCAGGCCGGATGTTCGCGCTGCCTGCCTATCTCTTCATGACCGCCATGGGCCTGGTCTTCCTCGTGGCAGCGGTACGCGCACTGACGGGCGAGCTGCCGCACGCTGACCTGAATGCCCCCGGCGTCGTGCCACTGGGGACTCCCGGCGACGGATGGCTCTACGGGGCGTCGATCTTCATCGTGCTGCGTTCCTTCGCCAACGGCGGCTCGTCCCTCACCGGGCTGGAAGCGATCTCGAACGGCATCTCCGCCTTCCGTGAACCCCAGGGCCGCAACGCCCGGCGCACCCTCATCACCATGAGCTGCGTGCTCGCCGTCCTCGTCCTGGGCGTCTCCACCCTGGCGCACTACACGCACGCCGTCCCGTACACCGACGGCACCCCAACCGTCATCGCACAGGAGGCACGGCTCGCTTTCGGGAACGGGACGGTGGGGACGATCGGGCTGGTCTTCGTCCAGCTGGCGACCGCGTTGATCCTCTACACCGGCGCCAACACCCCCTTCACCGGCTTCCCGTTCCTGGCCAGCTTCGTCGCACAGGACCGGTTCCTGCCACGGCTGCTCACCCGGCGCGGACATCGACTCGCGTTCTCCAACGGCATCATCGCGCTCACCGCTCTCTCACTGGCCCTGCTGCTCGTCACGGGCGCCAGCGTGGACAAGCTGGTGGCCCTTTATGCGATCGGCGTGTTCACCGCCTTCACCATGGCCGGGGCCGGTCTCACCGTCTACCACCTGCGCCGACGTGAGCTTTTGCGCCGGGTGAAGATCACGGTCAACGCGCTGGCGGCGATCATCTCCGCGGCTGTCGTGCTGATCTTCGCGGTCACGAAATTCACCGAGGGTGCCTGGCTGGTCGTCGTGGTCTTCCCGCTCGGAGTCTGGGCACTGATCCGAATCAACCGCGAATACCGCCACGAGGCCGCTGCCCTGCAGCGGCTGCCCACGGGCGCGGACCGGCCGCACACACGCCGCCATCAGGTGTTCGTCCTCGTCGAGACGCTTGACCTGGCCACGCTGAAAGCCCTGCGGTACGCCCATGAGCTGCGTCCCCACAGTGTCCGGGCGGTGCACTTCGCCATCGATGAGAGGCACGCACAACAGCTGGCCGCCGTCTGGGAGGCGACGTCCGCGACCTCGGTTGAGCTGGAACTGGTGGCCTGCCCCGACCGTCGGCTGCGCCATGCGATGAGGGAACTGGCCGTCCGCACCACACAGGACGGGGAGACAACCCTGACGGTGCTCGTGCCCCGGCGGATGTACGCCAGCCCCCTCGGCAAACTCCTTCACCGGGGCACCGGCGAGACGATGGCAAGGACGCTGGAGCAGCTGCCCCACATCGCCGTGACGATTCTGCCGTTCAACGCATCGCACGCCGTGCAAGCGCTGGAATCGGATCACCTGTCCGACCTGGACTGAGTAACTGGCACTGATCAGCGTCGGGCCGCTGCAGCAAGGCATCGCGGTGGGGACTGTGCGGGCAGGCCCCGGCTGGCCCCCCGACGGGGTGGCCGTGGACGGCACTGGCCCTTGGGATGCCGCCGATGCCGGGCCGAGCGGTGTGTGGCGCAGTGGATTGTGGGGTGGCGCCGGTCGGGTCGAGGAAATCGCTGCGGGAGCGGGCGTCGGTCCGGAGCAGGCCGAGCAGGGTGGAGGTCATGGTGGTGGAGCCGGTGGCCTGGACGCCGCGCAGGGTCACGCAGGCGTGTTCGGCTTCGATGACCACGCCGATGCCTGGGTTCGAGGTGGGTCTGGAGCCAGTCGGCGACCTGCTTGGTCAGGCGTTCTTGGACCTGGCCAAGCCGGCGGCGCAACGGCGCCAGGACGTCTCGTGCCCAGCCCTCCGGGACGTGGCCGAACTCCCCGACGACGCCGACGTGCGCGGCCGAAACGCCGTTGCCCACGGCTTCGAGACCGACTTCTTACCGCCTCGGAGCGCGGTTCATCAGCCAGGTCACCGTACGGCTGATGTCCGACAGTGACAGGATCCCGACGAGTCTTCCCTCGTCCATCACCAGGACGCGGTGCTCGGCGCCGGGCTCCATGCGGGGCAGCAGATCCGCCAGTGAGTCGTCCGGGCTTGTGACGGTGGTTCGTGACAGCGGCACCATCACCTCGCCCACCGTCACCGTCCCGCTCGTCTCAGGCGTTACCTGCCTGACGCTGTCCAGCGTCACCAGTCCGACCGGTGCGCCGTCCTGATCGGTCACCGGGAACGCCGAGTGCCGGTACCGGTACAGCGGGTCGGCCAACAGGTCCGCGACCGTCAGGACTGCGGGTACCGTGAGCGGATCCCTTGTCATGGCGTCCCGCACCGGGACACTGGCAAGCACACCGCGCAGCTGCGCCTGTCGTCCCTCGGCGGTGGCGGCCACGATGAGGAACCAGCCGATCAGGGCCAGCCAGAGCCCGCCGAACCCGCCGCCCCTCATGAACACCACAAGCCCCAGCCCGATGAACAGCCAGCCAAGGACGCGTCCCGCCGCGGTGGCCCCGGCAGTCGCGCGCAGCCGGTCTCCCGTACGCCACCACAAGAAGGCGCGCAGCAGCCGCCCGCCGTCGAGAGGAGCGGCGGGAAGGGCATTGAAGACGGCGAGCAGCAGGTTGATGCCCGCAAGCCAGGCCACCACCTCGACCAGGAGCCCGGGCGCGGACACCAGGGCGAGCAGCCAGGTACCCAGGAGGAAGAGCCCGCCCAGCAGAAGGCTCACCAGCGGGCCGACACCCGCGATCCGCAGTTCCGCCCCCGGGCTCGACGCCTCCGACTTCAGCCGGGCCACCCCGCCCAGCAGCCACAGCACGATGTCGTCCACGACCACCCCGTTGCGCCGCGCCACCACGGCGTGCGCCAATTCGTGGGCGAGCAGAGAGGCGAAGAAGACCACGGCAGCCCCAAGGCCCGCCGCCCAGTACACCACCGGGGCATGGCCCGGATACTCGTGAGGGAGACGGCCCTGCGCGAGGCCGAACGCGATGATGCCGAAGATGAGCAGCACGCTCCAGTGGATCCCGATCCGGACTCCCGCGATCCTCCCCAGCGTGAAGGTCGCCCGCACAGCGTCTCTCCCCTGCTCGGTCCGGCCCGGGACGGACCGGCGGCGGCCGCTCTCCGGCCAACGCCGAGGGCGCCGCCCGGCCACCTGGGATGTTCGTGTGAGAGGTGTGAGTCCGCGGCCAAGCCCCACATGAAAAAGGCGGAAACGGCACCCTGCCGAGCGGCGTCCCTGTGGACTCGTCGCGGTCTTCTCGCGACGCCAGTTCCCGATGCTTCGATTCAGCATGCTTCGATTCAGCGGCCTCGCCGATCAGGTGCGCCGTGTCGGCAGGGAGGTCCAGGTTCCTTTCCAGCCATACGGCGTCTATCCCGTGGATGCGTGTGGCCAGAACCCACGCGGCATACAGGCGGTCGAGGGGCGGTGCGCCCGGGTCCTTCAGAGCGGCGCGGACCGCCTCCTCGGGGAAGCCGTCCAGGGTGTGGGGGGTGAACCACGACCTGTCGACCGGCTCGGCGGTCCGGACCTGGGGATGCCTGAACGGCCGGACACGGGCCTGTCGCACCCTCGTGCCGACGATCAGTGCGACAAAGGCGACAGCCAGCACGACAGCGGCCACGACGACGTACTTCGTCCACACCGGCGGCAGAAAAGCCACCATACGATCACTGTGGTGCGGAGGAAGCAGCATCCACATCGGAGCCTCCCGTCACGCCTCCATCATCACTCCGCAACCAGGCCGTGACTAGGGTCGTCGTCGGTTGCGGATTGACCGGGCGCGGCCGGTACGGCCCCCGGCGACAGTGACCGCTTTGCGTGGGAGCGGGGTGGCGGGGCCGGACCGTCTGTTGCAGGAGCCCGGTGTCCCGGCTGACCATCTGACCAACGCCTGTTGCACACGTGACCGGCCGGGCCTGATTCGGTGGACGCGTGTGAGAGGCATGCGGTCAGGGGGCACCGCCGCATCACGCCGAGGTGCCGACGCAGGAGATAGGTGCACAAGGAAGCGCGCGATGGCGGCGCACCAGGCCGAGACCAGCAGGATCTGTGGGCGTTCGGGCAGGCCGACCCAGCGCAGTCCCGTGAGCACCATGACGATCTCCAGTGCCCCGAGTGCGGCGACGAGGACGCCTGCGGCGAGACTCCACCGGGCCTGGCGGCGGTGGCCGGCGCGGTGAAGGACCGTGCCCAGCAGGAGCATGGCGACGATCGCACCGGTGAATTCCGCCAGACTCGACAGGGTGTGGACCTGGCGGAGCTGCTGGCCCAGGTCGGCGCGGTCGGCCCCGCGGCAGACGGGGTCGGTGGACGGAGCGCAGGACATGGGCCACAGACCATCGATGATCGAGGCTGCCGCAGTGACGGCCAGAGCCACGCATCCACCGGCGCGCGGGCGTCTGGCGGGCAGGCGCCGGGCAAGGGCCACGGCCAGGACCAGGAGGCCGCAGCCCGCGGTGATGTCACCGGTGCGGAAGACGAACGCGTACGGCCTGCCGGCGACGGACAGTTCGCTGACGTAGGAGTTCAGGGGGCTCAGGCCCGTGTGGAGAAAGGCTTCCAGCATGAACGAGCTGTAGGCGAGTGCGCCGATCGTCCCGACGACGGCGCCGAGCCGGAAGGCGTGGGTCCGGGTGTGAAGTCCTGACGGGTTTGCCATGGCTCACCCACCCAGGTCTCGGGGTGAAAGGGAGGGCGTGGGCACCGGGAGGTGGCCGACGAGCCATTCGAACGCGGTTGGGCATGCCTTGGACCAGAACAGTCCGATCACTGGGAAGTGCCCGTGGACAGCGGCTGGTGCCACGTACGCGGCGCGGAGGTCGACCAGCGCGTCGCGGGAGATGCCGGAGACGGAACCGGTCGGACGAACGCGCTCGATCCGGCCGCGTACCAGCCCGGGAGACGTACCGCGGCTCCTGCCGGGGCAGGGCATCACGGCGACGGACGGCAGTCGGCCGAGGAGGTCGTCGAAGGAGGCGTAGAAACCGAACTCGCGGTTGACGACATCCGCCGCCAGGATGGCCCCGGTGACCATGAGAAGCAACAGGCACCCCTGCCGGGGCGCCAGTGCCCAGCCTGTCGGCCAGCGGTTCCACATGATCATCGTCACGCTGATCAACGCAATCGAAAACGCGCACACGAAAGCCAGCAACGGCCAGCCGGTCAGCGTCATCGCCCCGGCGGCACGGACCGCATCGGCTCTGGTCATGCGTCCGTCGCGGCCGGATGCCCGACCGCATTCTGCCTTGGCGCCGCAGGAGGGCCACTGGCCGGGCGGAGGAGGTGGGAGAAGCCGGGGATCGCTTGCGACGAGGCCATGGCCGGCGCAGGCCGGCCCCGACATCCCACCCGCCGAAGCGGTCGCGAGCACGACGCACTGACCCGTACGGTCGATGAAGATGGAACCGGGCGGCTCATGCTCCTGGAGGCGCAGGCACGCCCCTGCGGCGCCCGTCGGGCCCAGGAAGAGCTGGTTCCTCATGCCGCCGCCTTTGGACGACCCCCTGTTCACAAGACGTACGCCCGGGCAGTTCTTCTTGCCCGCCCGGCCCCGTAGGCCGAGCCTATGCGTTTCCGGGCACTGCCGCATGCATGCCGATCGCTGGTGGTCGGGTCCGTATGAGTGCTGACCACCGCCACGCGCGTGTTGATACTTCAGTGTGCTTCGACCAGAGGCGGGCAACGGGGGGCAGTGAGCCGGATGGCACAGGGTCAGGGATGGGCGGCCCGGCTTCTTCCGCGGCTGATCGGCACCCCCCGTCTTCGGCCGCGTGACATGATGGGCACCGCCAGTGCGCAGAGGGCGTTCCAAGCGTGCGGCCAGGACGGCCAGATGCTCCTTTACGGCCTGGTACGTGTGTGCCCTGCGCCGATCGAGCTCAGCCGGAGCTGGATGGCCTTGACCAGCAGCAACAGCACGGCGATCACCAGATACCCGTGGAGCAGGCTCATTCCGAGCTTGAGCCTGGGGGACCAGTCGACCGGCTCCAGCAGGGCGAGGGGAGGCATGCGCCAGCTCTCGCGTTCGGATCGAGGGATTTCCGGCGGCCGGGGTGGGGCGGGGCCTCGGCGGGAGCGGACGGCACGTAGCCCCACGCCTGCGCCCAGCAGTCCCACGGCCAGGACACCGGCGAGCCACAGCGCGACCCGGGTGGTGTCCAGCCCCGGGAACAGGATCGTCGCGACGAGGATCCCGGACAGCGTCAGGAGGACCGCGATGATGACCGACGCCACGATGTTGAGCCAGCGCGGGTTGGCCCAGGGGTCGAGAACCGCCCGGTCGTTGCACAGCAGCAGCAACACGGCTGCTACCGCGATACTGCCGCCCTTGCCCAGTACGTGCACCAGCGCGACAGCATCCCGGGCGCCAACGCCTACCACGCCTGGGCTGAGCACCGAGTGCGCACCGAAGCTCCTTCGGCCGACATCGTGGCGCAGGACTGCGCAGCGCGCGGCGTCCAGTGCGACAAGCCGATCACACCTGCCCAGACAGCTGAGCAGACCGCCGTACTCCCCCTGATCAAAGCCGTCCAACTCGGCCGCGCCGGCTGAACGATCCGCGCATCGTGCGCCACGTCGCGAGGAACGTCGCTGGGTGCGCCTGTGGCCGTGACTCACGGTTGCAGGGCCAGGGGGACGCCCACCCTTGGTATCGGCGGTGAGAGGGGCTGGCAGAGAGGCCCGGCGACGAACGCCCTGTGCAGTGCGCGGACGGCGTCGAAAAGGCGCGAGGGAGGGCACAGGAGGGAGATCCGTGTGTCCGTCACGGCGATGGGTGTGTAGGGCACGCCGATGTTGGTCAGCGTCCTGCGCAGCGTTGCGACAATTCCAGGGAAGATGGAGAGACCGCATCCGACGAGCGAGGCCGTGGCGGCGTGGCTGTCGCACATGACGTGCTCGTATCCGATGTCTGTGCGATGTGTACGCAGCGCGGTCAGCCCGGTGGCCACAGCGGTCCGTGGCAGGGCCAGGGCGATGTCGGCGTTCCGTCCGTCCGATGCCGGTGCGGTGCGGAGTACGGCGGCACCGATGCCGGCGGCGACCATGGCCTCGCGGACTGCCTCGACCGCCACCGTCGGCTCAAGGACGCCGGTCAGGGTGACCTTCGCGACGCACGGGTCGTGGGTGACAGAGATGACCGGCGGGCGGTGTGCCGTGATGCCGGGCGCGCCGGACACGACGGTGCCGGGACGGTCGTGGTAGGAGGACCGGACGTGGAGGGTCACCGCGTGCTTACCGGCGTAGTCCACACTGGGCAGTGCCAGGACCTTCGCGCCGCCGGCGGCCATCTCGCGCATCTGCTGATGAGTGAGGTGGTGCAAGAGCCCAGCTTCCGGCACGACTTTCGGGTCGGCGGTGTACACCCCGCTGACGTCGGTGTAGATCTCACAGATGTCGGCTTCGAGGGCGGCGGCCAGCGCGACCGCGGTGGTGTCGGATCCGCCGCGGCCTACGGTGGTCACGTCGGCGTTCTCGCGGCTCAGCCCCTGGAACCCGGCGACCAGCGGGATGACACCGCGATCGAGGGCGCACCGGATCCGGTGCGGCTGGACGTCTACGATGTCGGCCTCGCCGTGCGCCGGGGACGTTATGACGCCGGCCTGCCAGCCGGTGAAGGAGCACGCCTCAGCACCGAGCGCATGAATCGCCATCGCGGTCAGCGCGTTGGAGGCTTGCTCGCCCGTCGCCAGCAGAGCGTCCAGTTCGCGTGGAGGCGGGCCGGAGGCGATGTCCCTTGCACGCCGCAGGAGTTCATCCGTGGTGCCGCCCATGGCGGACATCACCACCACGACGTCCTGTCCCCGGGTGCGGGTCGCTACGACGCGCCGGGCGACGTCCTTGATCCTCTCGATGGTCGGTATCGAGGACCCACCGTATTTCTGGATGATGAGGGCCACGGCGTCAGGGCCTCCTCAGCTTTGCGATCCGTCATCGAGGGGAGGGCCCCCGACCGGATCGGGCGAGCGCTTGTGAGCTGCACACGTGGATGGCGTCCATGAGGATCGCGCAGGCTGTCTCGATCACATCCGCGGTGACATTGAACGGGGGCAGGATGCGGATGACGGCGTCCTCGCGCCCGCCGCGTTCGACGATGAGGCCGTGCCGAAGCGCGTGGGCCTGGACGGCTGCCGCGAGTTGGGCGGCGGGTCGGCCGTTGCCGGGATGGTCGAGCTCGATGCCCCACATCAGGCCGCGCCCCCGCACGTCACGGACCCAGGGGTTGGAGAGGAGTTCGGCGAGCCTGCTCGCGACCTGCTCGCCCCTGCGTCTGACGTTTCCCAGGACGTCGTCCCGCCGGATGATGCGGATGGTCTCGACGCCGGCGGCGAAGGCCAACTGGTTACCGCGGAAGGTGCCGATGTGGGCACCGGGAGCCCACGTGTCGAGCGCGGTGTTGTACAGCAGGATCGCGGCCGGGATACCGATGCCGGTCAGGGCCTTGGACACCACGACCACGTCTGGCTCGATGCCGTACTGTTCGAAGGCGAACCAGGTTCCCGTGCGCCCGCAGCCGGTCTGCACCTCGTCGACGATCAGGGGAACGCCCAGGGCGCGGGTGAGTTCCCGTACGCGCCGGAGAAATTCGGGATGTGCGATGACCACGCCGCCTTCACCCTGCACCACCTCAATGATCACCGCCGCGGGCAGCGGAATCCCACCGAGGCCGTCGGTGAGGGCGCGGTTCAAATAGTCGGCGCATTCCACGGGGCCGCTGTCACAGGCCGGACCTGCGGGGTACGGGCCGAGGGAGCCGTAGGGGAAGAAGTGGACGCCGGGCATGCCGTCGGGTACGGGAGCCTTCTGGGACACCAGCCCGCTGACGGCCATGGCCGCGTGCGTGCTGCCGTGGAACCCTCCATGGAAGGCGATGACGCCGCCGCGGCCGGTGGCCGTCTTGCAGAGTTTGATCGCGGCCTCCACGGCGTTGGCCCCTGTCGGTCCACAGAAGTGCACCTTCATCCTCGTGCGCAGGTTGGGCGCCAGCATGGACAGCTGGGCCTGGGTGAAGGCGTCCTTGACCGGTGTGGGGAAGTCCAGGCCATGGGTGAGACAGCCGAGTTGCAGGGCCACGCTCCGGACGATCTCAGGGTGGCTGTGGCCCAGTGAGAGCGCGCCGGCGCCGGCGAGGAAGTCGATGAAGACGTTCCCGTCGACGTCCTGGACAAAGCTTCCCGACCCCTTGGTGAGTGCGACGGGCAGACTACGGGGGTAGGTGCGGGCTCGTGACTCCCACTGCTCCTGGCGCGCCAGCAGCGCCGCGGAGCGCGGACCGGGCAGGTCACCGGTGACGTGCGGCCGTGCCGGCAGAGGTGTTTCGGTATGTGGTGACGATGCCATGGGGTGCCTCATTCGCAACGCTGGGGGACGCGAACGGGGCCGGGGCTGTCGGCCGGTCCGCGGTCGTGGCGGGGTGCGGCGGGGATGCCCCGCCAGCGGGTGCCGTCGGGCAGACGTTCGCCCTTCATCACCAGGGACAGCGCGTCCAGGGATGCGCTGGCTCCGACCTGCGCGTGGTAGAGGACGACGGAACGGATGCCGACCGAGCTGCCCGTGCCGACCATGACCCGGTCCATCTTCATCACCCGGTCCTCGAACAAGTGGGTCTGCAACGAGGTGAACTCCCCGACGGCTGCGTCGTCGCCCACGTGGACCAGGTCGAACTCGGTCATGAAGGTGGTGGTCAGCCAGACACGCCGTCCGATGTCGGCACCGAACAGTCGCATGATCACGGCCATCCAGGGCGTACCGGTGAGGAAGTTCACCATCACCGGCACCACGAGGTTCTCGTACAGGCCGGTGACCAGCTCCGTGCGCCGCACCCAGATGCTCCACAGCGGCTCGACGCGCGGCCGGTACCGGCCGACGACCGTCCACTTGACCGCCACGGCGGCGAGGGTGCATCCGAGGGCGGCTCCCAGGAGCAGCGCGGGACCGAGCAGCATCACCACGGCGGGTGAAAGGTTTCTGACCAGGTACAGCGCGGCGAACAGAACGCCGAGGGCGCCCAGGGCACTGATGGTCGCCGGGAGAGTGACTCGGACGTACTCGATGGCCAACCGCGCGGCGATCAGACCTCTGGTCGGTGCGTAGGTCAGCTTCGAGGGGAAGTCCTGGCTGGCCTCCCGGCGGGGCAGGAAGATCGCCGGGGAGCCCAGCCATGTGGTTTCCGGGTCGGCCGGCCTGGTCGGCGCCAGCGAATGGACGCCGAGGAGGCTGTTGTCTCCCAGGCAGCACGAACCCGGCACGAGCGCGCCGTTTCCGACGAAGCTCCGCCGCCCGATCTTCGCGGGCGCCAGGGCCGTTCGGCCCCGGTGGAAGACCGCCGGCCCCACGACGCTGACATCCGCAAGGAAGCTGCCGTCGCCGACGACGAGCATGTCGGGGTCGACGAAGTTCACGGTCGCCACCTCGGCCCACCGTCCCGTCCGCGCGCCCGTGCCACGGAGGAACGGGACGAGATACAGCGTCGAGTACAACGCCTGGGTCACGGTCAGACTGATGAGCATCAGGCCGTCGCTGACCCACTTGCGGACCCCGAAGCCACTGCGCTCCCGATGGATCCCGGCGTGTGCGACCGGCATCACGAGGCGCTTGACCATCAGGACGAACGCACAAGTGGTCAAGGGGACCAGGGGACCGGCCGCCGCAGCGGATGCGATGGCCGGTCCGAAGCCGTACCTCCATGCGGTGTACTCGACCAACACCAAGGCGCATCCGAAGATCAGCACCGGCGCCAGCACGAGCAGCAGCGCCCCCGCGACGTGCCCGGCGAGTACCCAGGGCGGCCACGGCCGGTCGTCGGCCTGGCCCTCCATGTCCCGGAGCAGAGCCGGCGCGGCATCCTGACGGGTTACCGGGGCGCCGGCCCAGTGCTCACCCGGCGGCACGACGTGGTCCTCGGGCACGAGCGACTGCTCGCCGACACTGGCGCCGTCACCGATCACGGCGCCGGGCAGTACCACACTGTTGGTCCCGACGAAGCACTCCGAGCCGATCCGGACCGTCCCCAGCCGCAGCCAGCCGGCCTCGACCACGTAGGTCTGCAGCCGGGCCCCGTAACCGATGCTCGTCCCCTCGCCGATCTCGAGCAGGCTGGGAGGCGCGAGAACCGCCTGAAGATGGCAGTTCCTGCCGACACGAGCGCCGAGCAGCCGCAGGCACGGAGAAAGCAGCGGGGAACCGGCCAGCAGCCGCAACGGTGTCAGCGCGAGCAGCTTGCTCTGCAGCCAGAAGCGCCAGTATGTGACACCCCACAGGGGATAGCGCCCAGGGCGCACGCCGGCCAGCAGCAGTCGGCTCACCGGCAGCGGCAGCACGAACAGGGTGATCGCCAGCCACCCCGCCTCCAGCAGCGTGAACGTCGAGACCGGCATCTGGACGAGGTGGGCCAGGAGTCCGGCTGTGAAGGTCGGCTGCGGGACGTGCCAGGAACGGAACAACCGGTAGAACAGCA
The DNA here is from genome assembly GCF_040303265.1 of Streptomyces sp. NPDC096040. Taxonomy (NCBI): domain Bacteria; kingdom Bacillati; phylum Actinomycetota; class Actinomycetes; order Kitasatosporales; family Streptomycetaceae; genus Streptomyces; species Streptomyces sp. NPDC096040. Next base: position 168,213 of record NZ_JBEOTA010000018.1, on the reverse strand, counting down.
CGACTATGGCGAGGCTGGGCAGGAGCAACCACAGGTACAGTCCGGCGATCTGTGCCGCACCGCAGGCCATCACCCGGAGCGTGGAGTGGTGGAGGGAAGCCGGGGCAGCCTCCAAGGCGGCTCGCTCGGCTGTCGGCTCCGCGGCGCGGGCCGTCGCCACGAAGGAAGCCAGGCTCTCGAGGGTGGGGTGGTCGTACAGATCCCTCATGGCCACCTGTTGGAGCTGCGGGTCCTGCCGCATCCGCGAGATCAGACGGGCGGCGGTCATGGAGTGGCCCCCCAGATCGCAGAAGAAGTCGTCCTCCAGGGAGATCTCGCGGTAATCGAGAACCTGGGCCCACAGCGCGGCCAGCCGGTGCTGCAGCGGTGTCACAGGGGTGATGCGCGGTCGCGAGTGCCGGGCGAGCGGGGGCGAAACCGGGGCCGGCAGCGCGGCACGGTCGACCTTGTCCGCGGCCAGTAGGGGGAACGCAGAAAGGACCTCGACGAAGGCGGGCACCATGTAGCCGGGGAGTCTGCGCTGCAACCGTGCACGCAGTCGCTCGCGCAGGTCCTCTTCGGACACGGCGTCCGACGTGTCGTCGAGGGTGATGTAGCCGACGAGACTCTCTGCGCTGCTGTGGCGCTCAAGCGGGGTGACGACGGCGTTCTCAACCGCCTCGTCCTCGCGCAGCACCTCCTCGATCTCGGCGAGTTCGATGCGGTAGCCACGGATCTTCACCTGCGTGTCGACGCGGCCCAGATATTCGAGCTCGCCGGTCGTGGTGCGGCGGCCGCGATCTCCCGTGCGGTAGATCCGGGGGGCTTCCGCGCGGTCCCTCGTGATCGGGTTGGGCACGAACCGTTCCGCGGTGAGGTCAGGGCGGTTGACATAACCGATGGCCACGCCGGGGCCGCCGATGCAGATCTCTCCGGGCTCCCCCGCGGGGACCGCGTGCAGCGCCTCGTCGAGAAGGTAGACCCGGTACGTGGGCAGCGGGGTGCCGATGGTCACGGGCCGGTGCGGGTCCGGCTCGCCGCAGGTGGCGGTCACCGTGGTCTCGGTCGGACCGTAGGCGTTGAGGATGCGCAAATCCGGGCGCCACCAGCGGCCCACCAGGTCGGCGGGGCAGGCTTCTCCGCTCAGGAGCAGGGTGCGCAGATGGGGCAGGTCCGGTTCGAGGGTGGCGAGCAGGGTGGGCACGCAGCACAGCACCGTGATCTCGTGCTCGGTCAGGAAGGAGCCTAGGTCGGGTCCGGCGATCCGGCCCCCGGCCGGCCCCGCCACCAGCGTGGCTCCCGCGATCCATGCAGGCCAGATCTCCTCGAGCGCGAAGTCGAAGGCGATCGAGAGGCCCTGGTAGACCCGATCCTCGCAGTCGATGCGGTAGATCGGGGTGACCACCCGCAGGAAGTTGACGACGTTCGCATGGGAGACGGCTACTCCTTTGGGGCGGCCGGTCGTACCCGACGTGTAGATGACGTAGCACGCCGACGACGGGTCGACCTCGACCCCCGGTCTGGTGTCAGGCAGCGCGGCCGGCTGGTCCCCCACGTGGTCGAGGTCCAGAACAGCGCAGGGCACGCGCCCGGTGCGGTCGGCGAAGGACGACGTCGTCACGAGTTCTCGCAGCGCCGAGTCCCGCACGATGAACTCCAGGCGGTCGGCCGGGAAAGCCGGATCGAGCGGCACGTAGGTCGCACCGGACTTGATCACCGCGAGAAGTGCGATGTAGGTGCTTATCGACCGGTCCAGCAGAATACCGACCCGGTCGCCCGGCACCACCCCACGCGCCAGCAGGAACCGGCACAGACGATTCGCCCGCCGGTCGAGCTCCGCATAGCTGACCCGCTCCGCGCCGCACACCACGGCGGTGCTCGACGGGTTCGCGTCACATGCACGCTCGAAGCACTGGCTCAGGAGCCGAACACGGGTCCATCCACCGTCACAGCCCGACGGCCTCTTCACAGCGGGGTCGGCCCCGTCAAGGAGGGAGAGTTCCGCCTGCTCTGTCATCGCCACCGTCTCCAAGCGCAGCGGATTCGTGGCCTGCTGCCCGACGACCGGTCGGCGGCGCCTCGTCGTGCCGGGTTCCACCGACAATCACCACGTTAGGAAGGACAGGGTTAGCGTCCGCTGCGCGGCAGGTTAGGCAGCGGTTAAGACATGAACGGCTGCCAATTGCACCCGAATGGCCGCGGACGCAGCTCTTACCGTGCAGTGCCGTTCCCGTCACGGCTTCGGAGTAGTGTCGGCACATGATCTGGGGGCTTCAGTGCCTGTCGTCGCGGCGATGAGCCAGGTGAAGCAGGGATGCGGGGCCCGCCGGGAGACGAACAGCCGTCCTCCCTCGGCCTCGACCAGTGAGCGGGCCAGCGTCAGCCCGATGCCGTGCTCCTCTCCCGCAGGGCGGCGGGCGAAGAGGTCCTGATCCTCGGGCAGGCCCGGTCCCTGGTCCTCGACATCGACGGCAAGCACCCCGTTGGCATCCCTGGCCCGTACGGTAACCGCTCCCCGGCCATGGGTCGCTGCGTTGGCCAGGAGCACATCGAGCACCTGACGAGCGGCTTGCCGCGAGCCGACCGCGGCAGGCAGGTCGTCCTCGACGACGACCTGCAGCGAGCGGCCCGCCGCCTCCAGGTCGCCCCGCCACCTCCTTCGGGTCTCCGCAAGGAGGGCGGCCACGTCGAGCGGAGCCCGTTCCGGTACGTCTCGCGCCAGGGCCAGCAAGTCGTCAATGGTGGTCGTCATGCGGTCCAACGACTCCAGCGCCGCCCGCATCGCGGCGCGCGGGTCGAAGGGCGGGCAGGCGGCGAGTTCGCTCTCCAGTTCCAGGCGTGTCCGGGCGAGCGCCGTCCGCAATTGATGAGAGGCATCGGCGCTGAACGCACGCTCTCTCTGCAAGAGCCGGTCGAGCCGCTCAGCGGCGCGATTCAGAGCAATTCCGACCTCATCGGCCTCCGGTAACCCGCACGGCACGGCCCGTGCGGTCAGATCTCCGCTCTCCAGGCGGCGCGCGGTCGCCGCCAGCGCCTCCAACGGCTGGGCCAGACGTCTGCTGGACCGCAGGGACACCAGAGCCGCCGCTCCGACGGCTACCGCCGCCAGCCCGCCCATACTCAGCCACGCGAGCACGGCCCGGTGCGATGGCCACATGGCCGTACGACTGACCCGCACTGCCCCCCGTACCCGCTCCGCAGAACCCACCGGCACCGCCACAACCAGTCTCCCGCCCGTCTGGCCGGACTGCACAGAGCCCCTCAGCGCCGCCCGCACCAGGGCGTCACCGACACCCGGCCCCGAACCGGTCACCAGGCGAGCGGCGGTGTCGTACACCGCGAGTTGCGTGCCCGGCCCCACACGTGGCAGCTCCCGAGGATCGAAATCCGGGACAAACATGGGAGCGGCGAGCGCCGTACGGTTGGCGATCCGCTCCAGTTCGCCGATCTCGTCCTGCCGGTACAGGCGCAGCACCGCCACCGCCAGCGGGACGGCGAACAACAGCACGGCACACACCACCGCCACGACCGTGGCATGCAGGATCCGGCGGCGCACCTCAGCTCTCCGGTGGGACTTCGAGGCGGTAGCCGAAGTGCCGCAGCGTCGTGATGTGCACCAGGCCGCCCAGCTTGCGCCGCAGCGCCGCGACATGCACATCGAGAGTCTTGGTCGAGCCGAACCAGTTCTCGTCCCAGACCCGGCTCATCAGCTCCTCTCGGCTCACCGCCTGCCCCGGCGAGGCGGTGAGCACCGCGAGCAGGTCGAACTCCTTCGGCCGCAGCTCCACCTCACCCTTCGGCGTCAGACAGCGTCGCGCCGCGCGGTCGACCACCAACTCGCCATGCGTGATGCGCGCGTCCGCCGCGCCGCTTCCGTCCGTGGCGCGCCGCAGGTGCGCCGTGACACGGGCCTCCAGTTCGGCCAACCGGAACGGCTTGGTCAGATAGTCATCCGCGCCCGACTCCAGTGCCTGGATGACGTCCATCTCGTCGGTCCGGGCGGTCAGCACCACCACCACCGCGTCGGGCAAGCGGTCCCGCAGCCGTTGGCACAGCTCAAAGCCGTCCACGTCCGGCAGTCCCAAGTCCAGCAGCACCAGATCGACGGCGCCTCCGGTGGTCCTGGTCAGCGCGGCCTTGCCGTCCTGACACCACTCGGTGTCATGGCCGCCGACGCTCCGCAGCGAGGCGGCGAGTTTGGGCCCGATGGCGGCGTCGTCCTCCACGATCACGATCCGTGCCACGCCCATCACGCTAACCGGACAGCCTTCTACCCACCACTTGCGAAGCCACTGTTTCTCGCGTCGAAGGCACCCCCGGCCGCCATACCGAAATCCGCCCCGAGTCGGGGCATCCGGTCCAGCCCACTGCGCAGCAGCGGCAGCCCGGCGACCGCACCGAGCAGGACGAGCAGCAGTTGGTGGGCATGCGGGTGGGCTGACCATGGGGCGCGACCTGCGGCGCTGGGCATGAGGCGGCCCTCAAGCCGTTCGCCCACGGCTCCGGGGTGCGTTTTCTCAGCTCAGGGGCTATTCGCGGATCTTGAGGCCGCTCATCGTTGGCGAAAGTGACACGCTGCAGTCCTTGAAGAGTTTGGCCTGGATGTCGGTGAGGCGGGTGGCCTGCTGGAGGCTGCTGGCCAGGGCGGGAAGGTGACCTGGTGGATCCGGCCGAGTTCGGCGGCGAGCTTGGGCCAGGTCCACTCGGTGCGGCGCTCGGCAACGCGGATCAGCAGTAGCGCGACCCAGCACAGCAGCATGTCCAGCGGTCCGGCGGGTGGCCGACCGCAAGTTCACGCGTGTCCGGGCCGTTCGCCGGCGTGTGAGTACGTGCGCTTCCGGAATTGCGACGATGTTGCGGAGCTGTTGGTGTCGGCACGGGCCTTCGTGCTGGCAGTGCGACGGATGGCGATGAGAGCGGCGTCATCGCCGAGGCGCCCGCCGGTGTGGGTGAGGAGGTCCCGCAGGAGGTGGTCCAGCAGGACGGTGGGCTGATTCTCGGCCCACCGGGCAGCGCGTTCCGCCAGCGGATAGAAGAGGCCATGGTGGTCGCGGGCCTCTATGACGCCGTCGGTGTACAGCAGCAGGGTGTCGCCGGGCCGGAAGGGCAGCACGTTGACGGCGCTCTCGGAGTCGGTCAAGCCGACGCCGAGCGGCGGCGTCGGGCTGAGATCCGGCAGCACCGCGGCGGTCCCTGGACCGAGCAGTAAGGGCGGCAGGTGTCCGCAGCTGGTCACCCGTGCGATCGGCTCGTCGTCGGGGACGTCCAGCAGCAGGGCGGTGACGAAGCGTTCCCCGGCCTCTTCCTCGGGCTCGAAGTCGGCGAGGTAGCGGGTGACGCTGCGTTCAAGGGACGCGGCGAGTGCAGGCAGCGAGGCGTTGTGGTGGACGGCCTCGCGGAAGGCGCCGAGCAGCAAGGCGGCCTCCCCTATCGCGGGCAGACCCTTGCCCCGCACGTCGCCGATCAAGAAGCGGGCCCCGCTCCCGATGCGGGTGGCCGCGTACAGGTCCCCGCCGATCGACGCTTCGTCCTCGGCGGCCAGGTAGACGGACGCGATCCGCAGAGCGCCCAGGCGGCGTGGCAGCGGCCACAGCAGGACCCGCTGGGCGGCCTCGGCGACCGACCGCACCTGGGACAGTTCGCGCCGACGCCGGTCGCGGACCACGCACAGAGCCACGACCAGCGACGAGAGCAGCGCAAGGGCGATCACCTGCACGATCACGCCACGTGAGAACAGCATGCCTGAACGCCAACCGATGAACGCCTGCGCCCCCACGGCCAGGGCGCCGATGCCCCCCGTGGTCCAGGGGCCTTCACCCCAAGCGGTGATCGCGGGCGCGATCACCAGCAGGGGACCGAGGACGATGTCGGCAGGCGCGAAAACATCAGCAACTGTGATCAGGACAACGAGCCCGACCGGGATCAACAGCAGCACGTGACGCGATCGCCACAGCTGTGCGCCGCCGGCGAAGTGCAGCTGCCAGGAGCCCATGACCTCCACGGTGCCCGGTGGCGGCACGATGCGCGAACCGAGCAGCCCCTCATGCCAACTGCCCTCGGTGGACCTGCCCAGCATCGCCGGCGGTGAGGCACCCCGGCGCAGAACTGGGGGCCGGATCCAGCCGCGGGAGCGAACAGCCCTCCCTCCCGCGCCCTCTCGGCCGCCCGGGCGGCCGGCAGCTGGGCCACCGGGGCCTGGAGCAGGTCCTCGCGGCCGCCGTGCTGATCTCGCTGGTGCGCTGTCGGCGCTCAGCCTGTCCGTCCCGACGGCGGACGGCCGGAGAACAAGACTGCGAGGAGGCCGCAGGCATAGACCGCGAGCAGCAGCACGGGCAGGTGCCCGCCGGGAGCGAATCCACCGATGGCTAGCCCGGCGAGCGCCGGCAAAACAACCCGGACGTGGTGAAGCACGTCGTCCATCTCGGAAAGGGCGACTATGGCGTAGTGCTCGGTCCAGGCGTAGTGGCGGGTATCGAACTCCCGCCCTACGCTTGATCGGGAAGCGCTCGCTCGGCAGGGACTGCCCCGCGTGGCGGTGACCGGGCGGCCAACGGTCCGGTGCGGGCCGTCCTCTACAACGCATCCCCGTTTCCGGCCGGCGAAGTCTCGCCGCACCCCGTTCGCAGTGTCCCCGGAGGTTGGCGTGCCCACGCCCGGCCGCCCTCCTGAGGAGCAGATATGAAGGTCGCAGTGGTAGGGGTGGGCGCGGTCGGGTCGGCAACCGCTCTGTCCCTGGTCGAACGCGGTGGAAGCTGCCGGGAGATCGTGCTGGTCGACCGCGACACTGCCCGCGCCGACGGCGTCGCCAGCGATCTGCGCTATGCGGCGCCGCTGTCACCCACGGTCGACGTACGCTCCGGCGGTTACGAAGACCTGGCCGGTACTGCGATCGTCGTGATCACTGCCGGTGTCAACGAGAAGGCCGGCGGCGCCACCGACCGGTCCGACCCCAAGGGGCGCCTGCGACTGCTGGAGACCAACGCCGAGGTCTTCGCCGAAATCGTTCCGCAGGTGGTCACGGTCGCGCCCGAGGCGGTGCTGATGGTCGTCACCGACCCACCGGACCCGCTGGCCGACCTCACCCGGCAGGTGGCCGCACATGACCGGGTGTTCTCTACCGGGACCGTGATCGACAGCCTGCGATTCCGCGTCCAGTTGGCCGACCGCCTGCGGGTCCGGCCGCGTGATGTGCAGGCCCTGGTGGTGGGCGAACACGGCACCTCCGAGGTGCTGTTGTGGTCCTCGGCGACCGTCGGCGGCATCCCCGTCGGCGACCTGCTGGGCCAGGACGGGCGCTCCGTCGAGGACATCCGCAAGGAGGTCGAGCGCGACATCCGCTACGCGAACATCACCATCATCGAGGGCACCGGCGCGAGCCAGTACGGCATCGGCGCTGTCTCCGCCCGCCTCGTCGAGGCAGTCCTGCGCGATGAACGCGCGGTGCTGCCCGTCGCCGCCTACTCCTCTCGGCACAAAGTCACGCTGTCCCTGTCGAGCGTTCTCGGCGCCGGCGGCGTACAGCAGATGCACGAACCCGTCATGACGTCCGAAGAGCATCAGGCCCTGGCCGAGAGTGTCGAGGTCCTGCGCGCAGCCGCTGAGCGGGCCATTTCCATCGGGACGACCTGAGCGGCAACGCGCCAGATCCCGCCGGATTTCCCTACCCATAGGTCACCTGACCTGCGAACGGACACCACAGTCGCAGTCCGGCCGGCCAGTGGCTGGAGAAGCTGCCTCGCATGCCATGCCCGGCGGGCACGTGGCGCCTTTGGCTGCTTCGATGGTGGAAGTGTGAAGGGAGACGCTGGTGTCCGTGGCCCGGTCGTTGTCTCCAGAGAGCGTGACCGAGCTGACCCGGGCGCTGGACCTGAGCGGGGTATTCGCCAACGGCACCCTCGGCGGCGTGCTGGCCCGAGCCCGTCGTCTGGACCTGTTCGGCTTCCTGGTCATCGGCATCGTCTCCGGCCTGGGCGGCGGAATCCTCCGCGACACCCTGCTGCAGCACGGCACACCTGTGGCCCTGACCGACTACACCTATCTCACGGTCGCCACCGCCGGCACCCTGCTGGCCTTCGTAGCCGATCTGAGCCGCCCCACCTCCGGTTGGGCCTTCAACCTCCTGGACGCCTCGGCGCTCAGCGTCTGGGCGGTCGCCGGCGCGCAGAAGACACTCGCGGTCGGCCTGGGCTGGCTGCCGGCCGTGCTGCTGGGCACCATCACAGCGGTTGGCGGCGGGGCCATCCGGGACGTGTTGCTCGCGCGGACCCCTTCCATCTTCGGCGGCACCCCGCTGTACGCGACCGTCGCGATCGCGGTGAGCGGGGTGATGGTGGTCTGCAGCCGGTTCGGCGCACCCACCGTAGGCGTCCTGGCCGGAATCACGGTCGGTATCTCGCTGCGGCTGGCCGCGTCCCACTGGGGCTGGAAGCTGCCGAACAGCCGCGACTGGCGGCCGGGGTCGACCAAGGACCGGGATCCCTGACAGGAACGGGCGCTGCGCTCACCCACCGAGATGCAGGAGTAGACAGCCATGACACCCAAAGACTCCGCAGTTGCTGTTCTGGCCGGGCTCGATGACATCCGGTCCGACCTCGAAGACGTCTACAAGGATGTGCACGCCCACCCCGAGCTGGGACACCAGGAGCACCGCACCGCGGCCGGTGTGGCGGAGCGCCTGAGGAACTGCGGCTACCGGGTGCAGGAGGGGATCGGCGGCACCGGTGTGGTCGGTGTGCTGGCCGACGGCGAAGGGCCGACCGTTTTGCTGCGGGCCGACATGGATGCCTTGCCTGTTCTGGAGGAGACAGGTCTGCCCTACGCCAGCGCGGCCGAAGCCACGGACGCTTCGGGCCGGCGGGTGCCTGTGGCGCATGCCTGCGGTCACGACATGCACGTCACCTGCCTGCTGGGGGCCGCGCGGCTCATGGCCGCTGAACGGAGGGCGTGGCAGGGCACGCTGGTGGCCTTGTTCCAGCCTGCTGAAGAGCCGGGGGACGGTGCTGACCGGATGCTCACTGATGGGCTGACCGACCGTGTTCCCCGCCCAGATGTCGCGCTCGCCCAGCATGTGCTTCCCTATCCGGCCGGTCAGGTCGGCACGCGCGCCGGGTCCTTTCTCTCCGCGGCGGACAACGTGAAGATCACTGTCCATGGCCGGGGCGCTCACGGCTCGGCACCGCAGGCCGCCATCGACCCCGTGGTGATCGCCTCGATGATCGTCGTCCGTCTCCAGACGATCGTCTCGCGCGAGCTGGCCGCCACCCAGCCGGCCGTGGTCACTGTGGGCTCCGTCCAGGCGGGCACGAGCGGCAACGTGATTCCGGAGTCGGCCGAACTGCTGGTGAACGTGCGCACCTACGACGACGAGACCCGGCGCGCCGTCCTGGCCGCCGTGCGGCGCATCGCCCATGCCGAGTGTGACGCCTCCGGGGCGACTCGCGCGCCGCAGATCGAGGAGGGCACCCGTTTCCCGCCGACCGTCAACGACGACGCGGTCACCCACGAGGTCTCCGCCGCTTTCGCCGCGATGTTCGCAGAGCGCGCCGTCACTGCCGAGCTACAGAGCGCCAGCGAGGACTTCAGCCGGATCCCGGACGCCTTCGGCACCCCGTACACCTACTGGGCCCTGGGCTGTGTCGATCCGGACACCTACCAGGCCGCACGGCAACGCGGCACCGTGGCCCAGGAGATCCCGGCCAACCACAGCCCCCGCTTCGCCCCCGTCCTGCAGCCCACACTGGACACCGGCGTCCAGGCCCTGGTCACAGCGGCGCTCACCCACCTCGGAAAACCGGGCCGTACAAGCCGATGAGCCTTCCGGCCGTTTCACCTGTGATGCCGCAGCACAGCAGCAATCGACCGCCCCGGCGGCCCACCGCGCCGGCGCTTCAACACCTCCGTCGAGGAGTGCGGGCAGGCCGTGGTGGACGCACTCGGTCACCTGGAGGGGTCTGCCAGCACGCGCTCCGCCCCTGGCCGTGGTTTCGTTCCTTGCGGAACTCCCTGCCCGCCCGAGGGCGCGATACGCAAAAACCAAGAACGCAAAGGTGAGCATGCGCTGGCCGGTGGCTTTCCACAGGTCGGTGAAGTCGTCGGCCCAGCGCCAGCGTTCGGGCAGGTGGAGGGTGATGCGGCGGGTTCGGGCAGGTGGAGGGTGATGCGGCGGGCTCCGGTGGCGATCCGGGCGGGGATGTTGATCAGGTGGCGACGGATGGTGCCGGTCCTCGCCCTGGCATGGAAGGCGGAGGCGAGGTGGCCGCTCGTGCGGGTGGAGGTTTTAGGCGGTGGCGGCCAGGGTCAGCCAGGCGGCTTTCGCAGTGAACTTCCCCGAGGGCAGGTGGGCGAGCGCGGAGCCTTCCAGGTCGGCGAAGACCTCTTCGATGACGGCGTGTTCGCGGTGCATCGGCTCGGCCTGGCCAGGACGAAGAGGCTGTCGGTGAAGATCACGCGGTGGCGCCGGACGCCGAACAGTTCGGCCTGCCCGGCAGGCACGCTCTTGGGCGGTGGTGGCTGACACGGTGCCGTGTCACCGAGCGGGTTCGGTCGTCGCCGTGCGTGGGCCGGGGAGTTCGCCGGCCTGGAGGGCAGCGGAGTCTGCGTGCGCAGCTTGGACGGCTTCGGGGTACGCCTCGCGCTTGGCGTGTTCGGCGAGCGCCCGGTAGATGCTGGCCACCGAGGGGTTCTGCCCCTTGCGCTTGCCGGTGGGGATGATCAAGTCGGGCTGGATCTGCTCGACAGATTCACCGCCCGCGCGGCGGCGGAGCATGTCGTCGGTGATGACCGGCGGCCGACCGCCGTGCTTGCCCTTGCGGGCCGCGGTGTCGAGCCCTTCCAGGGCCGACTCGCGGATGTTCTCCCGCTCGGTCTCCGCCATCGCGGCGAAGAACGCGAACAGCAGCCTGCCCGGCCCAGTCGGGTCGTAGAGACCGGGCAACGGCCCGGCGAGCATCTCCAGGACCAAGCCGTGCGCGGTGAGGTGATCAGCGAGCGCGGTGAGCTCGGCGGCGTCCCGGCCGAGCCGCTTCATCTCGTACACGGTAAAGATGACCCTGCAGCGCGCGGCGTGTGCCTTGACCTCCCGCGCCGTCCTCAGCGCCTCCTCGAACCGGGGGCGGTCGTACCCGGGTGCTGATCTTCACAACACCTCCGACTTCCTGGTGGTACCCGGCGAACTCGACACCACCGCCCGCGTCCTACCCGGTCAACCTGCCTCCTCCATACGAGTCGGATGCGGGCACCGTTCAGTTCCCGGCTCTTGCGGCGGAATCGAAGCAGCGGAAGCGCCGAGGGCGCACAAGCGCACGCCGCGACCTGTCGCACCTCCGCACGCACCGAGGGCGCGCGTCCATCCGGCGCAGGCGGGGTATCTCCCGAGCAGCCCCGCGACCGCCGGCCGCCGGCGCCTCGCTGTCCCACGCCCACGGAGGTGGAGCACCATGACCGACACCAACGGACTGGAACCCGTCGCGACATTCTGCGGCGAGTGCGACTGCGGCTGTCCCCAGCTCTTCGTCGATCCGAAAGCCCCCGCCGAACAGCGGATCGTCCTGACCGACGACTTCGGCCAGCGCGTCCAGATGAGCTTCGACCAGTTCTCCAACCTGGTCTCCGACGCCAAGGCGGGCAAGCTGGACGGCATCGCCCAGCCCTGAGACGTACGCCTGGGGCACGGGAGGCACGGCGGGCCGGGAAGCGTCGAGGCTTCCCGGCCCGCCGGCGGTTCGGTCGCGGAATGTCAGCCGCCCTCGACCCGACGGGCCGCCCACCGCTGTTCGACCTTCGCCAACTTCCAGTACGCCACCGCCGCCACCCACACGACCATGAACAGGCCGACGATGACGTAGCCGACGTTGCCCAGGTCGAGGCCGGAGATCCAGCCCGTGACCGCGTCGCTCAAATCCAACTTGTCGTGCAGGACACCGACGAGCTCGATCGTGCCGATGAAGAAGGCGACAGCGATGGACAGGCCGGTGATGGCGAGGTTGTAGAAGACCTTGCGGACCGGGTTCGAGAAGGCCCACTGGTAGGCGAAGTTCATGAAGGTGCCGTCGAGGGTGTCGAACAGGCTCATGCCGGCGGCGAAGAGGAGCGGCAGGCTGAGGACCGCGTACCAGGGCAGGCCCGCCGCCGCGCCCGAGCCGGCCATCACCATCAGCGTGACCTCGGTGGCGGTGTCGAAGCCGAGGCCGAAGAGGAAGCCGAGGGGGTACATCTGGCCTGGGCGGGTGATGGACTTGGTGAGCCGTCCGAGGATGCGGTTCATGAACCCGCGGGAATCCAGGTGCTGTTCGAGTTCCGCCTCGTCGTACGTCCCGACCCGCATCGCCCGGAACACCTTCAGGATGCCCAGCAGGGCCACGAGGTTGAGGGCGGCGATGATGTAGAGGAAGGACCCGGAAACGGTCGTACCGATGATGCCGAGCGTCTGGTGGGTGCGGGAGTCGTCGTTCATGAGCGTGCCCGCGAGCTGGGCACCGCCCGCCACCAGCGCGGCCATCGCGACCACTACGCTGGAGTGCCCGAGCGCGAACCAGAACCCCACCGACACCGGCCGTTTGCCGTCGGCCATCAGCTTGCGGGTGGTGTTGTCGATCGCGGCGATGTGGTCGGCGTCGAAGGCGTGCCGCATGCCGAGGGTGTAGGCGGTGACGCCGAGCCCGATGCCGAACGCCTTGGACCCGACCTCGTAGTGCTCGGGGACGACGAGAAGGAACAGAATGCCGAAGGCGGCGGCATGCAGGGCGGCGATCACCGCCATCAGCCCGATCGTCTTGACGGTGTCCTCGCGCCGCCAGCGGAACGCTGAGGGCCTGATCTCGGGCAGGGATGTCTTGGGCAGGGTCATCCGGTCACGCTCCAGCACCTCGTGGATCAACTCGTGAGATGCCGTGGCCGGTCTCCTGGCTTACGGGTCGTGCACTCCCGCGCCCGCCTTCCCGGCCGCCGTACGACGGCCAGTGGCTGTCCCTTCCGGGACTTGGGCGGGGAACTCCCCGATTCACAGTGGCGAGGGCCGCGCCGGCTTCACACCGGCTTCCCGAACACCACGGCCTGCCCACCGTAGGGGGCTCGGTGCTCTCCTGCATAGCTGCATAGGTGCGCAGGTATGCAAGATCACATACGGGCGCCTGCGAGGATGAACCCATGCATCTCGTCCCGGCGGCCCGCGCAGACCGCCGCATCATCGACGGCCACCGGGTGTGCGACGCCATCGCCGCCATCGGCGAACCCGCCCGTGTCCGCACCTGGGCCGACCGCTTCTCCCTGCTCTCCGACCCGGGACGCCTCGCCCTTCTGCTGGCCCTGCACCAGGCAGGACCCCTTGCCGTCTCCGACTTGGCCGTCGCGACCGGCATGAACGACCCGGCCGTCTCACAGGCCCTGCGCCTGCTGCGCGCCGCCGGTGCCGTGGCGGGCGAGAAGGAGGGGCGGGTGGTGCGCTACCGAGTCGTCGACCCACTCGTCGCCGACCTCTTGAAGCACTGCGCCACCGGCACGGACTGAGCGGTGAGGGCGGACGCCTTCGACAAGTGCCCGCTGAAGCCGTCGACCTGGTGCGGGATGCTGCGGAGCGCTCCGGACTGACGATCACGCGCTGCGGCGGGGGCAAACAGTGGCGGGCGGGAACGATTCTCACGCGCGGGAAGCCGCGCGGCAGGCCGGAGAACGGGAGAAGGCCCGGAAGGCCGCCGAGGCCGAGGCCAAGCGGAAGGCTCGTGAGGAGAAACTGGCCAACGAAGCGGCCCGCGCCCAGGAGGCTGTCGACCGGACGAGCGTGACCGGGCATGATGCCGAGCAGCTTTCCCAACTGCTGCGCACGTCCGTTGTGGACGGGCGTCCGTTGACGTTCGAGCGGTCGAGGCCTCAGGCCGGAGACTCACGCGAGCGGACGCGACTGCCAGAAGCCCCGCTCAAGCCACTGGGGAGATTGGGGAGAATGAAACGCGCGCCGCTTCGGCCGGTCTTCCCCAACCGCAAGGTCACTCGTCCCGGATGACACTTCCGCGTCGCCGTGTCTGCACCCACCGCGGCGCAGGTCTGCCTGCAAGCAGTGTCTGCGGCAGACCTGCGCCAACTCTGACGAAGCACCGGCAGGCGTCGCCCGCGTGCCGACCGCCAAGGTCAACGAACGGTGCTCGCCGCTACCGTGGTTGGCGCGATGGCCGCCCGCACGGAGGCGGGGCGGCCACGGGCTCCGGAGCCGTCCCCGCACCCGAAGCGGCCCGGTGGAGACCTGTTCCTGAAGCCCGTGGGCGTCGCCTGGTGGCGGGCACCTGGGTGCCGAGGACCCACCCCCTGCTGCGGCACGCCGACAGGTTGGGCAACCCACGGGCCGCCGTGACGCGGCTCAAGGACCTCCGCGGGTGCGGGTCGGGGTCGGCGAGCTGGTCGCCGGTGAGGGTGAGGGGTTACCGCCGGTTGTGCCGCCGAGCAGCCCGCCGCCCGTACCAGCGGTGGTACCGGCGGTATCGGTCGGACTTGGGCTGACGCAGTGCTTCCCATGCCCTCTGCACGGTGCGGTGGGGGTCGGGCTGGCCGTTGGGGTCGGGGTGACCGTGGGCGTGCTCTGGGATGCGGTGGCGGAGGGTGTGGGCGAGGGTGCGCCGTATTCGTCCGTGCTCTGGCCCAGTTGGGGTGCGGGCGGGAACTGCTGGACGGGTTGTCCCTGGAGGGCGGCGGTCATGTAGCCGGTCCACACCTCGGTGGGCATGTCGGCGCCGAAGACCTTGGCGTAGCCACCGACACCCTGCATCGACTGGAGGCCGGCGTTCTTCGGGTTCTCCTTGAACATGCTCACAGCCGTGGTCAGCTGCGGGGTGTAGCCGATGAACCAGGCGGACTTGTAGTCGTCGGTGGTACCGGTCTTGCCGGCCGCCGGGCGACCCAGGGCCTGGGCGTTGGTACCGGTGCCGTTCTTGACGACGTCTCGCAGGACGTCGGTGACGGTGTCGGCGGTAGAGGCGGACATGGCCGTGGTGCCCTTGTGCTCGCCGAAGCCGGGCAACTGCCGGCCGTCGGCGACGACCTTGGTCACCGAGTACGGCTCGTGCTGGACCCCGCCGTCGTCGAAAGTGGCGTACGCGTCCGCCATACGGATCGCCGACGGTGTGGAGGTACCGATGTAGAAGCCCGGGGTGTCGTACTGCAGGCTCGTGCGCGGGAGCCCCGCTTTCAGGGCCTCAGCCTCCACGTTGTCGTAGCCGACATATTCGCCGAGCTGGACGTAGGGAGTGTTGACCGACTGCTCCATCGCCTTGCGCAAAGTGATGTAACCCCACTTGGTGGACACGTCGTTGCGCTGGTGCAGGAGCCCCGTGGGGTCGTTCGAGTCCGGCAGCTCCTGGCCTTGCTGGTTCTTGATGGTGATGCCGTCGTCACCGTCGAACTTCGAGTCCGGGGTGATCGGTGCGGGCGGCTGCCCAGGGGAGAGGACGGCGCCGTGATCGAGAGCGGCGGCCAGGTCGACGGGTTTGAAGGTGGAGCCGACCGGCACACCGGTCGCGTCCGCGTTGTCCGTCCAGTGACCCTTGTTCCAGCCGGCCCCGCCGTACAGCGCCACGATCGCGCCGGTGGACGGATCGATCGATGCCGCGCCGACCTGGACGTCCTTGTCGGCCGAGCGTTGCCGCGGGTCAAGGTGTTTCCGCTCCATCGCCGCGACGGACGTCGACAGGGCGTTCACCTTCTTCTTGTCGAAGGTGGTGTAGATCTGGTATCCGCCGCGGCCCAGTTGCTGGTCCGTGAGGGAGGTGTGGGCTTCGACGTATTTCTCCGCGGTCTGCACCAGGTAACCGGTCTGCCCTGACATTCCCGCCGACGGCGTGTACGGCTTGGGCGTGGGAAACCCTGACGCCAGGTAGCGCTGTTCCTGGGCGTCGGTGATCTCGTGGATCTTGGCCATCCGGTCCAGCACGTACTTCCAGCGTGCCTCGGCCTGGGCCTTGGCCTGCGGATCGGTGTCGGCGTGCATCAGCAGGCTCGGCTCGTTGACCGCGGCGGCGATGAAGGCGCCCTGGCTGACGGTCAGCTGGAACGCATGCACGTGGTAGTAGGCACGGGCCGCGGCTTCGATCCCGTAGGCGTCCCGGCCGTAGTAGCAGGTGTTGAGGTAGCCCTGCAGTATCTGCTGCTTGGACATCTGCCCGCCGATCTTCAGGGAGATCATGATCTCCCTTAGCTTGCGGGTGACCGACTGGTCCTGGCTGAGGTAGGTGTTCTTCACGAACTGCTGGGTGATGGTGGACCCCGACTGCACCTCACCGCCCGTGGCCATGTGGTAGACGGCGCGGAGCATGCCCTGCGTGTCGACGCCCGGATCGGAGTAGAAGGTGGCGTTCTCCGCGGCGAGGAAGTCCCACTGCACCAGTTTCGGGACCTGGGCGAGATCGACGTTCTGCCGGTTGGTCGCCCCCTGGGTGGCCATCACCGAGCCGTCCGACCAGTAGTAGGTGTTGCTCTGGGCTTGCGTACTGGGGTTCGCGCCGGGGATGGTCGTCGTCGCGTAGGCGTAGCCGAACAGGCCCAGCAAACCGCTGACGAACAGCAGGAAGGTGCCGGACACCAGCTTCCACGAAGGCAGCCACCGCCTCAGGCCACGTCTGCCCGCCCTCGGGTAGTCGATCAGGCCGCGCCGACCCGGACGTCCGGTGTCCGCACGTCGCGTGCCTGCCGCGCGGCGGGCACGCCCGCCCCGGGCCTGGGCCCTGCGTGCCGCGGCCCGGCCGCCACCCGGCATACCGTCCGAGCCGGACGGTATGGCCCTCCCCGACGATCGACGCCGGTGTTCGCTCATTCTCGCCACTCCTCAACCAAGGACACGGTCCCGCCATCGCCGCGAGACCGCCCGCAGGATGCCCCATGGGGGCCTGACCGGGACACGCTGACGCCCCCCCGGCAGCTCCTACAAGTTGTAAGAGTAAGTCGCACTCGCAAAACGCATGCAACCGCCCACCCAAGAACGAGCCGTAGCCCGGTATCGGACCTGTGCGGCTTCCGGTGCCGACGGCCGCGGCTGCTGGCGATCCGTGTGCCGCGTGCGGTTCGGAATACCGGCCGGTTCGGAATGTCGGCTGCCCCGGCGCCGGGGATGCGTCGGGGCAGTCCGTCACGGTGGTTGGCTAGCCGAGGGAGGTGAGGAGGGTGTTGAGCTCCTTGACCTCGGTGGCCTTGTCGGGGCTCGGGGCGCGTAGCGCCGTCAGGACGTGGTCGATCTCGCTGTCGAGGAAGTGCCAGGACTGCTCGCTCTTGGGCTCCAGGGTGGACTGGTCGTCGTCCCAAGCGGTCTCGAGGTCGGTCACTCGGGTGGTCGCGGCTGACTGGTTGCCCGAATTGAGCTTTGCCAGGGTGTCAGCCGCGATCGTGCGGAACTTCGCGATCTCAGCCGGAGGGAACGGCGACGTCGCCTGCTTCGGGGTGAGATGGGCGGTCACAGGGGCGGGGGCGTCCTCCTCGCTGGCCGCGGCCGCGTGGGGCTGGTGGTGTGCCCAGATGAGAAGCGCCGCAGTTGCGACCGCTACGACGGCGTAGTAACCGAGCATGATCCGCTCACGCGCCGGGTTCAGCGCTCGTGCGGTGTGGGTGAGTTCGCCGGTCTCGATGACATCGCTGCGGCTGATTGTGAGATATACGACCGTAGCGAGGATCGCGGCCAGGAAGATCACGCTGGTGATCGCAGTACCGAGGCCCAGGCCGCCGTCGCCGCCGGGCGAGCCGAGCCAGTCGCCGAGGTTGGCACCGAGCGGGCGGGTGAGGATGTAGGCGAGCCAGAAGGAGAGCACCGCGTTGGCGCCGAGGCGCCATCCGAGGACGATCGCGACGATCAGCCCGAGAGGCAGGAACACGGAGACGCCTGGCGTCCAGCCGGTCAGTTCCAGGGTCCAGTCGCCGGTCGCGGTGCCGAGGGCGAAAGTGACCAGGACCGCGAGCCAGTAGAAGAGTTCACGGGGACGGGTGGTGATGGTGTGGACCGACAGGGTCCGCTCGCGGGCGTACCAGATCCCGAAGACAACGGCCAGGAGGCCGGCGAACACGCTACTGCTCAACGCGAGGGGAACGCCCTGGCTGTCGGTGAGGATGTCTGTGTAGAGGGTGCCGGTCACACTCACCACCACGACGGTGAGCCAGTACACGAACGGGACGTACCGTTTGGTGGTGAGTTGCCAGCCCATGGCGCCCGCCAGCACGGCGGTGAAGATCA
Organism: Streptomyces sp. NPDC096040; assembly: GCF_040303265.1. Classification (NCBI taxonomy): domain Bacteria; kingdom Bacillati; phylum Actinomycetota; class Actinomycetes; order Kitasatosporales; family Streptomycetaceae; genus Streptomyces; species Streptomyces sp. NPDC096040. The sequence continues at coordinate 150,038 of NZ_JBEOTA010000018.1, read as the reverse complement.
ATGCCGTGTTGATCAGGCCAACGCCGAGGTTCATATTGATCCAGTCGGCGAAGCTTTCGCCGACCGTGGTGCACAGGATCTTGATGATCCAGAACCAGATCGTGACCTCGGGAACCTTGTTCAGCATCTGCTTGGCAGGCGTCCGAAGACTCTCGGGCGTCGTCGCGGTTGTCATGTAACCCTCGCATGGAACGAGTGGCAGCACGGAGGGGCGTCCCTCACGTCTGCGGAACGGTAATTGTGTGGAAATGCATGGCCAAGCGGAGTCTCGGATTGGCAGGGGCTGCGGTATGACTCCGATTGCTCGTCAAGCCTGTTCGGGCCGCGCCGCCAGGGGTGTCACCCGTGACAGGGTCCGCCCCGGGAACACCTCCGCTTTCGCTCCCCCGGCCCACGCGAGAACTCTCTGTGCCCGCTCAGCCCCGCAGGGAGGCGTCGGGAAGGTGTTGATGCCGCTACTGGAAGTCGCCGAGGTGGAGAGACTCTGGACCGTGGTCGCCGTCATGCGAGCACCAACCGCCCTGGAAGCGTTCGGCTTCTCAGGCCAGACCGCGCCCATGCCGGTCGACCGGGAGCCCCCCATTCACCTGGCCAGCCCGAAGAATTCGTGGAGCCAGTTCGAACACCGACCGGCGAAACCAGCCGGAATTCTGGAAACCTCGTCCCGGAATTCAAGCTGCCTGGCGCTTGAATTCGCGTCGGCCCCCGGGCGACCTCTCCCAGAGACTCTCCCGGCACTTGCTCATCCGGTGCCGGAGAAGTGGTGTGAGCCGCCTCAGCCGGTTGTTCACCGGCTCGCTCCTGGTCTCGCTGGTGTGTGCCCGTCTCTCGAACCACCGGAATATCAGACGTTTCATCGGTCATGGTGCCCGACTGTGCCAGCAGGAACCTGAACACATCCTGACTGCCACCGTGTGTATCACTCGCCCCACTGCGCGGTCGGTGAAGTGCAGCGCGTAGGCGGGGCGTGTCCGGTGGGCGAGGAGGGCGGCGTGGGATGGACAGACCGCAGTCGAGCGCGGCCGGAACCGATGGGAGGAACTACCGGCCCGGCTCGTGGCTCAGGCCGTGTGTCCCGACGCGTGCTCCGGTACGGCAACATCCCTGCGGGTGACGGAGAGGTAGATGACCAGTCCGAGGATGACCGCCAGGAACAGAGCGCCGGTCACTACCGCGCCCAGGCTCAGGCCGCCGTCGCCAGCGGGCTGGGAAAGGTAGTCACCGATCGAGGCGCCCAGCGGCCGGGTCAGGACATAGGCGATCCAGAAACTCCACACGGCCTCCAGGTCCAGCGCGAAGTGCGCGATGGCCACCGCGGCTATGACCACCGCGAAGAGGACGGCGGACAGCCAGTAGCCGAGGTCAATACGCTCGGACACCAGATCACCGGCCGCGGTGCCCAGGGCGAAGGTGGACAGGACCGCCGACCAGTAGAAGGACTCGCGACTGGTGGTGTCGATGTGGTGGATCGACAGGCTCCGCTCGCGCCGGTACCAGACGACGAAAACGATCACGAGGAGCAACGCGAATACCGTGGTGCTCGTCTCCAGCGGCACGCCCATGTTGTCGCTGAGGTCGTCGCTGATCAGCGTGCCGACGACGCTGACCAGCGCCACCGCCGGCCAGTACACGCCCGGCCGGTAGGCGCTGGTGCGGAACTGGACCACCAGAACTACGGCCAGCAGGGCACTCGTCAGCACAGACACACCGGTCAGCCCGAGACCCGCCTTCTCGTTGAGCAGGTCCGCCGCGGTCTCGCCGACCGTTGTGCACAGCACCTTGATGATCCAGAAGTAGATGGTGACCTCAGGCACCTTGCTCCAACGCAGTCGGCCCTGAGAATCGGGGGCCTGACCGGCCTCCGGAACCACCTGGCTCTCAGACGCTTCATAGATCACACTGCCCGACCATGCCACCGGGCACCTGAACACATCCTGACTGCGGGCGCACTTGACCCACCCCGCCCGCCCCGCACGGGCACCATGGCGCCATGCGCGCACATACAGCGCACTTCCATATCGCGGCCCTCCGTCCCACCCCTGCCCACGTGACGGAAGAGATCCGCCTCGAACACTCCGAGCACCGCCCCCGCGCCCATTGACCGCGCGACCGCATGGCTGCGGCGCCGCCTGGGCCGAGCCGTCGTCCTGTCCTACGCCGACGCCCTCCTCGTACCGGGCCCCGGCCTGTGGCTGCGCACCCGCACCCTGCCGCTCGGGCCCGCTGATCCGCCTGCCGCTGTGCATCGCCCCGTGCCTGCTGTGGCCGGTGCTGTTTCTCGGCCGGGCTCCAGGTGCCCGTCCGTGAACCGGGCCGCGTGCTGCGCCGCCCGAGCGCACTGCTCCCGGGGCTCGCACTGCATCCGGCGATCCCGCTGCTGGTCGTCTCCCTCGTCGCGTTCCTTACCGACGACGGCAGCGGCCTGGTCACCGCGGTGATCCTCATCGTGACGATGGCCCTCGTGGCAGGCGCCACCGCGTCAACAGGCAAGGGCGACGGCGACCGGCCCACGAGGGTGCGGCCCGCGCGCCACCTACGACGACTTCGCACGCGCACGTGACACGGTCGCCGCGATCACCGGCAGCCGGCCCACGCCTCTTCCGACGTCCGTGCAGTGTCATGTCCACCGCTACCCACGCGTGGGTCGGCTGGAAACCACCACTACTCCACGTCAGCAGTTGCCGAACCAGCAGGTCACCAAAGGCGTGACCCGCCTGGCGCCCCTCTCACCGGACGGCGGAAGTCGCGACCGGGATGTGGGCGGAGGTGATCGTCATCGGCGTGCCGGTGACGGCGATGAGATAGCTCCCCGGCCCGTGGCCGGCGGGCATCGCGCGGAAACCCCCCTCGGGCTCCACTCGATAGTCCGCGAAGGCGTGCGGGGCCAGCACGGTGGGACCCGAGGCGATAGTCCACCAGTTGGAGGCGCCCTGGCCGGTACGGCTCGCGAAGTGCGGCTCGAGTGCCGTACCAGTGGTGTTGACTGCCCGGACGTCAATGGTGGTGACACCGACACGTGAACCGCGCTTGGCGAAGTGCGGCGCGAGGCTCATGCGCAGAGGCGGCGGACTCGCGGCGGCTGTCACGACGCAAGCGAGGGCGGGGGTGAGCAACCCGGTCGCGACGACGGCCTTGGCGCGGTGGCCGGTGAGGCGGGGCAGGCGTGGCTGCCAGGCGGTGGCGAACGCGGTGGCCGGAACGGTGGCGGCGGCCGCCAGCCACAGCGGGGTCATCATCAGGAAGTAGCCGTCCTGGGAACGCGTGGCCAGGTAGAACGCGATCCACGGCAGGACGGTGAGGGCCGGGCCCAGTCGTCGGACGAACAGCAGCGTCGCCGCGAGCAGGCCGAGCAGAAGCAATTGGCTGCCGTAGGAGTAGTAGTCGAGGCGGCTGCTGCCGTCGGTGAAGTAGTAGGAGATACCCATCACGCCCTGACCGTGCAGGATCGCCTTCTGCTCCAGAGGGAGCAGGATTCCGTTCAACCAGGCCGAGAAGTCCTGGACGGCGAAGTACGCGTTGGCTGCGGACCAGGTGAGGGCGGCTGTGGCCGTGTAGCGGGCGGTGACCGCCAGGGCGCGCCGGGGGCCGAGTTCACCGCGCCGGACGGCGTACAGGCCGATCAGGAGGAACGGGGCGAGGAACCAGGCGAGTTGCTGGGCGGCGCAGGCGGCGCCCAGGCAGGCCGCCCGCACTACGCCCCCTGGCCCGAGGTGGTCGCCCTCGCCCGTGCTGGGCCAGCGGACCACGACGGGGATGAGCAGGGCGAGGGCCGTGATGGCCGGGTAGCCGGAGTAGGCGTAGTGGGGCAGGAAGCCGAAACCGAGGCAGACGGCCGTGGCCGCGGACCGCCAGGGCGCCGGAAGCAGGAACCACAGCAGAAGCGAGGAGGCGAGGAGCGCGACGGTGGGGACCAGGGTGGCGGCTGCTGTCGAGTGGACGACGGCATGCACAGGTGCGGCCAGCAGGGCGGTCAGCGGCGGATAGCCGTACGTGTAGTCGGCACCGCCGGACATCGTCTTGGTGATCCCGACGCCAGGTGTGGCGAACAACCATGGCCACGGCTGGCCGTAGACCGGATGCCCGTGCAATATCTCGCTCGCGGCCTGGGCGGTCAGCACGCCTTCGTCGCTGCCGGCGTGGTCGAGCAGGTAGCCGCAGACCACCAGGGCGACGGCGGTGACCAGTACGGCCGCGTCGACCCGGATCAGTGCCCGGCGGGTGCGTACGAGAAGGCTGAGAACGGCGCAGACGAGGATCGAGGCGTAGCAGACGGAGATGACCGCGGCGATCGGCGGGCTCGACGCCATCGCGGTGGTCCAGGCGGCACGCGTGCCGATGAACAGGCTGATCGTGGCCACCAGGGTCATACCCCGGTGCCATTGCTGGGGCCCGGCGTCCGCGAAACCGAGGGCTGAGGCCCGGGTCGGGGGCGGTGCCACCAGGTGCGTCGTAGTACGACCACGGATCTCGACGCGCGTTCCGCCGCTATGGCTGTCAGCCAAGGACTGCCTCCTCTGCCTCGCCCCCCGCCGCCGGCAACCGCATGTGTTCGGCCGCCCGAAAGCCATCGACTACCGCACGTAGAGGCAAGTTCGGTCGGCGTGGTTCCGCCGGGCCGGAGGCTCGTCCGACCGTCCCGGCAAGGGATTCATACATCCCCTGTTCAGGACAGGGGCGAATGGACGCCCCCGCTCGATCATCTACAGTTCACCTGGCGTCTACAAGGCCGTAGTCGGTAAGCGAATTGCGTGAAATCTTCCGCCGAGACGGGACTACTGCACACCGAAGGGGGCGCCCGTCGTCTCCCCCGCCTCGCGGGCGAGTGCGGTCAGGCTCCGTGCGGGCGCAGTCGGTGCTCGTAGGCGAAGATCACCACCCGTACCCGATCCCGGAGCCGCGGCTTGGCCAGGATGCGCGTGATGTGGGTCTTGACGGTGGCCTCGGTGAGGCGGAGGTGCTGGGTGATCTCCGCATTGGTCAGGCCTGGACGCCGGAGCCGACGACTACCTGGTCAAGCCGTTCAGCCTGACCGTGCTGCTCGCCCGGCTGCGGGCTCATCTCAGGCGGCACGCGGTGGCCGCGCCGGCCCGGGAGCCGGTGCGGCTGGGCGATCTGGTCGTCGACGTGACGGCCCGGCGCTGCGCACTGCACGGTGTCGAAGTCCCGTCGCGGGCCAAGGAGTTCGACCTGCTCGCGGTGCTGGCCGAGCGGGTCGGCGAGGCGGTCTCGCGCGAGACGCTGATGGCCGAGGTGTGGGACGAGAACTGGTTCGGCTCCACCAAGACCCTCGACGTGAGGTTGGCGGGCCTGCGCCGCAGACCGACCGAGGCGGCACAGGCGAGCGAGGAGCCTACCCGGTTGCCACGGATCACCACGTCGCGGGGGCACGGGTACCGGCTGGAACGGCCGCCGGATCCGCCGGATTGAGAAGGTGCGCGCGGCGCCCCCGGTACCGCAGGCCTGGCGACCAGGAGGAAGGCAAGGCGTCGGGACGGTTCACAGTGCCGAGCGGCGGACCAGGAGCGCCAGGACCAGCAGCCCGGGGGCCATCGGCAGCCACCCGGTCAGCAGGCGGTAGCCGAGGACCGCCGAGACCGCCGCCGGTCCCGGCGCGCCGGCCGCCGTGAGCGCGAGGGCGAGCGCGGCATCCAGCGACCCCAGTCCGCCCGGCGTGGGCAGCAGCGCCGCCGCGCCGCTGGCGACCAGGTAGGCCATGACCACACGGCTCGCGGGGAGGCCGAGGCCGATCGCATGGACCACGGCAACGATCACCCCAGCATGCAGCAGAGCGAACGCGACCGACCCGCCCCACAGCGCACAGGCCCGTGCCCGGCACCGGTGCACGGCCCGCACGTCGGCGAAGGCCCGACTCACCACTCGTCTGAGGCGGCCGCTCATCGCGACCGCCAGGGCGACGGCTCCGACCACCACCGGCACCAGCAGGACCAGCCCATGCGGGACCCGCGCCGAGAGAGGGACCGTGCCGGGCGAGGCGACCAGCAGGGCCACACCGAGCACGCACCGAACGGTCCCGCCGACGGCCGCCTTCACCGCCAGCGCGGTCGCCGAGCGCCGAGTGGACAGCCCGCACCGGGTCAGGAACCGCAGGTTGACCACCGCCGCTCCGGCGCCCGCCGGAAGGAGGTGGTTGGCGGCACCGGCCGCGAACTGCGCGGCCACCAGCCGCCCCTTGGGCAGCGGTTCGACCACCGCACCCTGCTGCGCCACGGCCGCGCACACCCAGGTGGCCAGGGCGGCTAGGCAGGCGAGCACCAGCCACTCCCCGTCGGCGGCGGCCAGCCGGTCGGTGCCGCTGTCCAGCGTGGCCCGGTGCGCGGCGAGCATCCCGCCGGCGGCGGCGAGCACCACCAGGGTGATTCCCAGCTGGACGTACAGGCGCCTGCCCGCGGTGATCGGCAGGCTCTCGGCCGCGGTCACGACGGTCGCCTCCCCTGCCGTACACCGGGTGCCAGGTACGCCCGAAGAACGCCGACCTGCTCCTCGGGCCAGGAGCGCGCGTACGCGGGCGGACGGCCCCCCGGCGGAGCGAGGACAGCGAAGGGTGTGCGGTCAGCGGCACGCGTCAGCTCGGCCAGGGTGGTGCTGGCGTCATGCCCCGCCGTCTGGGCAGAGCCACAGCCGGTGTAGAAGGCGACTGGGACGGCGTCGTAGCCGCTGAGCAGGCACGGCGGCCGGACCCCAAGTCCGTGGAGGGCGGCGGCGGTGCGGGTCCAGTCGGCGCGGGAGGCGGCGGAGCTGTGCACGGTGTGCTCCAGGACGACGTACTGCACGGCCAGATGGCCTGCCAGGCCGACCGCCACCAGGCCGGCGGCCAGGGTGCGTCCGGCCCTGTGGGTCGGGGCCGTGATCAGGTGGACGAGGCCGTGGGCGACGGGGAGGGCGAGCAGGGCGTAGGCGGGCAGCAGGAAGCGGGGGGCCGCGTAGCCGATGAGGAAGAGGTAGGGGACGGCGGCCGTGACGGCGCAAGCTCCCGGGAGCAGGACGGGCATCGCGCGCCGGGCACGTACGGCGACCACCGCGCCGAGGACGGCGAGAAGCGGCAGCGCGAACCACCACAAGGTCACCACCGGACTGGGGACCGATCCGGTGCAGGGCCGGCACAGGGTGCGCCCGCCGAGACTGCGCAACTGGTCGACCACCGCGAGGTGCCAGCCGAGGCCGCCCTGAATGGCGGAGGCGCCAGACAGGCGCTGCGCAAGGCCGCCGTAGCTCGCATACGCCTCGATCACCCACTCGCCGGCACCCGCCACCAGCCCCACTACCAGCACGACGAGAAGACGCGGGCGGCGCAGGGAGAGAGCGAGCAGGGGCAGCACGACGTAGACCGCGTCCATCGGGCGCATCCACGCCATCAGCGCCGCGCCCGCGAACACACCCCACCAGGCCGCCCGGTCCCGTGCGTTCGCCCGGGCGCGCAGGAAGCAACCGACGCAGGCCAGGGCGCCGACCGCGACCCAGTAGTTGGGCATGGCCTGCGGACCGTAGAACAGCGTCACCCACAACGAGGCGAACAGGGCGCCGGCCAAGGCCAGGACGCCGGGTCCGAGATGCCCTCGCCAGACTCGCAGGGCGAGGTAGAGGGCCAGGCCGGAGAGGACGGCCAGGTAGAACCGCAGCAGGACGGTGGAGTCGGACCACGATGCGATCGGGGCGGCGAGGAGTGAGATGCCACGGGAGCGGGGGGCGCTGAAGTAGGCGGCGGGAACGTGACCGCTGACCTGGCTGACGTAGACGGCCTCGTCCCAGCCGAGACCGAGATCCGGCCGTACGAGGACGAGCTGGGCGAGCGTGAAGGCGGCCGCGACCGCCCCGAGCCAAGGCTCGCCCCGTGAGCGCCAAGGCCGGATGGCCTGCGAGGGGAGGCCGGCGCGCGGGACACCGGTCATCGTGGCGTTCGAGCCGTCGGCCATCTTGCACCTCTCGTCGTTACACGCCACAGGGCAGGATCCTCCTACAGCTCGTAGGAGGACATCCCACCCTACGGCTTGTAGGGTTAGAGGCAGGTGAGAAGGCGCCTTGGCGCTGCCGCCTTCCGTTCAGCGGGCGCCGGGGCGGGCGAGTCCCCGCCCCAGGCGAAGATCACCGCCTGGGGCGGGAACGAGGATGACCGGGTGGCGGGACGGACGTCGTCGCTGTCCTGGCTCCCATGTGTCAGGCGGCGATGACCCTGGGATGGCCGTGATGTTCGCCGTGCTCGCGTGACGCCACCGGCTTCTCGGAGAAGCCTTTCCGTCCGCTGTTCTGCCGTGCTGCTCGTGGACCTCTGTGCACCTCCGGCCGCCGGGTCGGAATCCACCCGGCGGCCGAAAGCCGAACAGTACGTCAGGCACCGCGGCCGACTCCGTGACCTCGTAACCCGCCTCCACGATCGCCGCGCGCAACCTCGCGTCGTCGAGTTGCGTGCCGCTGACGGAGACCGACCCCGCCGTGACGTCGACGTCCACCTCGGAGACGCCGGTTACCTGGGAGACCTCCTCGGCGAGGCGGTCGTACGCCTCTTGATACGGATGCACCGGTTGTGCGGCGGTTTCCCATGACAGGGGAGCATGACAGTGGAGCACGACGTGGACGAGGCCCGGCGCAGCATCGTCCAGTTCGACACCCCGACCCGGACCGGGCGGCGGCAGTCCGGGACTGGTTGGCCACCGCCCTGCCGACCGCGTAACTCGACCTGAACCTGAACAACTCGGAAAGACTCATCCACGCAGGCGCGACCGCTGCTGCAACGCTTCGCCCCCAGGCTCGTTGACACTGTCCACGGCATGAACTTCTCTCGTGCACTGTCCGCTCTCACACCTCCCGAAGCACCGGCGGCCACAGGCGCCCTTGCGTGCGGGCGCGTTGACACGCGTGGGGATACAAGAGGTAGGCGTTCAGAGGGAGGTAGTGTGTTCGAGGCTCGAACGGTCCTCCGTGAGAACCGCGGTGGCAACCGCGATGGGCAAGTCATCCGTCTGAGCCGCCTGCACGCGACCTCTGAAGATGGAGCCGATGAACGTGTCGACCGGCGGCAGACAGCTGCGGAGCGGGGCCACGCTAGCAGCCCTCGTCTGTGCCATCACCCTGTTACCCGGCCCGAGTTACGCGACCCCGCGCGAACCCGATCCGCAGAACGGCAAGTCGATCGAGGAAATCCACGACGAGCTGAACAGCCTCTACCGTGCCGCCGAGGTGGCCACCGAGGCGTACAACACCGCGAACGTGAAGGCCACCCAGCAGGAGAAGCGGCTGACGTCGCTCCGCAAGGACCTGTCCCGCACCGAGGACCGGCTGGACGATCTGCACGACCTCGCGGGTGCGGCCGCCCGGACGCAGTACCGCGGGGGCAATCTCGACTCCACGGGCATCCAGTTGCTGCTCGGCGACCACCCCGACCAGGCCCTGAACGACGCCTCCCAGGCCCGCCAGGCCCTGCGGAACCTGGTCAACGTGTCCGAGAGTCAGAAGAGCGCCCGCGCGGAACTGAGCCGGCAGACCGACGCCGCCACGGAGAAACTGCGGGAGCTGAAGAGCAGCCGCGCGGACAAGGCCGCGGCGAAGGGCAAGATCGAGAAGAAGATCGCCGAGGCCGAGCAGATCGAGGCGGGACTCAAGAAGGAACAGACCCGCAAGCTTGCTCAGTTGGAACAAAAGGAGGCGCAGGAGGCCAAGTCCAAGTGGACGGTCTCCGATTCCGGCGGCACCTCGACCGGTACCGGCTCGGGCAGCGGCCGGACGAAAGCGAGCGGAGCGGCCGCGAAGGCCGTCGACTTCGCGATGGCACAGATCGGCAAACCGTACGTGTGGGGCGCTGTGGGCCCCTCGTCGTACGACTGCTCGGGACTCACCTCCACGGCGTGGGCGGCGGCCGGGCACCCCATACCCCGTACCTCGCAGGCGCAGTGGCAGGGGCTGACCCGGGTCAGCCTGGCCTCCGTGCAGCCCGGAGACCTGATCATCTACTACGACGCCACGCACGTGGGCATGTACATAGGGGGCGGCCAGATCGTCCACGCCCCCCGGCCGGGACGCACGGTCACGACCGCGCCGGCCGCGTCCATGCCCATACTCGGTGTCGTCCGACCCGGAGTCTGAGCGGATGACCTACTCACTGACCCCCCGTAACGAGGGAAACCTCCCCGCGCTGAGCGCACCGCCGCTGATCCGGCTCGACGCCTATGTGGCCGAGGACGGATCGACGGTGGTCAACGGCCATCTGCTGGACATGGGCGGCACACGGCCCCCCAACGAGGCGATACTCGACGCCATCGCCATGTTCGCCCGCACCCTGCGGGCCCCGGTGGCGGCCACCGTCATCGACCGCACCGTGCAGCAGGTGGCACGTCTGCGGGTGTACCCCGACGGTTCGAGCCGGACCATCGCCGACGAGGAGGACCTGCCGCCCGGGCGCGAGCGTACGGCCGCGGAGGAGGAGTCGTTCCCTCCGCTGGCCCGCGTCGAACGCATCATCCAGCATGCGCAGCGCCAGGAGCTGCACGCCGCGTTCGTCCTCGCCAGCGCGCTGCGGGAGCATCTCACGCTGCGCAGAGGCGCGGAGGACGAACTCTCCCTGGAGGCCCGGGCGATCGAGGCGTATCTCGCGTATCAGCGCGGCGACTACATGCTCTCCACCGTCCTCGCGCTGACCGTCGCACGTATCCGCTGCCGCACCGATCTGAACCGGGCGGCACCCGAGGTGGCCCGCGCCACCGCGGCGTGGCAGCGGCTGCTCGACGAGGGCCAGGTGGCCACTCGGGGACAGGAGTTGCTGCACATGTGGGAGCACCTCTCCTCGGAGGGCCTGCTGCTGGAACCGGCTCACCAGGCCATGGCCCAGGCCGTCCGGATCCGGCTCGAACGGGGCGGCCGGTCCGTACCGGCCGCAGCCACGGCACCGGCCGTGACTGCGGGCCAGGGCCCGATCGCTCCCGAGGACAGACCCCTCAAGCCCACGCGACGGGGCCTGCGACGTTTCACCCGCCGGCCCGGCCGGTCCACCGAGCCATCGCCCTAGGTGTTCTGTCCGGGGAGGAGAGCCGAGCGCTGCCCGTGCCGGTTCGGAGTGTGAGCAGCTCCTCGTAGAAGCCGCCGAACTCCCGCTGCCGGTCGATGAGATGGATCTCCAGGATCCAGTGGCAGTTACGGCCCGCCTTGTCGGTGCGGCGCAGGCGCGTGTCGTTGGCGGGTGCGATGTACGACTCGGTGTCCGCGCCGTCGATCTTCTCGTGCGGGAACTCGCCGACCAGGTGGCCGGCGCGCCACCCGCCCAGCTCCCAGCCCGCCTCGGCCGACCTGCGCGCGCAGCGCGGGGAGTACCCGGCCGGTGCCGCAGCCCAGGTCGAGGACGCGCTGCCCGGGGCGCAGTCCCATCCGCTCGACCGCCGCCGCGTATCGGGGGCCGTCGGCGGCGAAGCGCTTCTCCCAGGTGGCCGCCCGCCGGGTGAAGAACGCGCGCATCGCCGTCTGGCCGGCCCGGCCCGCGACGAACGCGGCGAAGCGCTCGAACACGCCGTCCCGATGGCGGGCGAGCACGGCCAGCTCCGCGGGCGCGGACTCCACGAGACCGGGCGCGATGGCCGCCTCCTGAGGAAATGCGGCGGCGAACGCCTGCACGGCCGCCTCATCCACCTCCAGGTGGAACTGCACGCCCCAGGCCGAGCCGCCGGCCCTGAACGCCTGCACCGGGTAGCGGTCGCAGGGCGCCAGCAGGGAGGCTCCGGCCGGCAGGTCCATCGTGTCGCCGTGCCAGTGCGGCACCCGCAGCCGCTCGGGAGCGGCTGCGAACAGGGGATCGGCGTGCGCGGCCTCGGTCATGCGTACGTCGCCCCACCCGATCTGCGTGCCGGTGCCGGGCCGGGCGACACCGCCCGCCGCGACCGCCAGCAGCTGCGCACCCAGACACACGCCCAGCACCGGCACCTCGGCCTCCAGCGCGGCCCGCGGCAGCGCCAGTTCCGCGGTACGGCTCGGGAAGTCGTCGTAAGCGGCCGTCGGCCCGCCCATCACCACCAGGGCCACCAGGTCTTCCGCCGTCTCGGGCACCCGGTCGCCCGCCCAGGTCCGGCAGACCCGCACCGGCAGCCCGGTCGCGACGAGCGCGGTACCGATGGCGTACGGCCCTTCCTGCGGTGCGTGTTCCACGACCTGGATCACGGGCCATCACCTCTCGGACGACTGTCGGGGTGGTGGCTCTCCGGCGGCCGAGGATGCCGTTGCGCCGCTTTCTCGGATTCGCCAGGGCCGAACGGGCACACGGGTGGTGAATGAGACGGGAGGCGCAACGGGCGTTGCCAAAGCGGCTAGTTTATGGACTCATGATCAGCACAAAGCATGGCAATTCAGCCCTTTCCCTCTGTCTGTGAGGCGCCTCGTCATGAGTCTGAGCATCCGCAACCAGATCCCCGGCACCGTCACCGCCGTCACCCCCGGCGAGGTGATGGCGACCGTGAAGGTACGCCTGGACGGCGGCCAGGAACTCACCGCCGCGATCACCCTGGAGGCGGTCGAGGACCTGGGGCTGGCCGAGGGTTCGGCAGTCCGGGCCATGATGAAGTCGACCGAGGTCGCCCTCGCGACGGGCCCGGTGGAGGGGCTGTCCATCCGTAACCAACTGCCCGGCACGGTCAGCGATATCGCCACGGGCGGGGCGATGGCCACGGTCAAGGTCGTGGTCGACGGGGGCGAGCTCACCTCGGCGATCACCAAGGACGCGGTCGCCGACCTCGGTCTGACGGCCGGTTCGCCGGTCGTGGCGCTGATCAAGTCGACCGAGGTGTCCCTCGCGACCGGGTGACTCCGGCCGTACCTCGTCAGGCGTTGATCGGCCCGGTTTCCTCACGCAGGACCCGGGCCTCGCACCCGTCGAGGACGTCCAGGCCCTTCAGCGGACACTTGCCTTGCTGCTGCCCGCTTCGCGACACAACTCCCGTGCGGCGGAGACGCTTCGTCTCCGGGTGGGACTTCGTCGCTGCTTCGCGAAGCCGCTGTCCACGAGGGCCGGTTCGATGGCCGCACCGGTGGACGTCAGTTCAGTCCGAGGGTGCTGAGGGCGGTGGTCCAGTCGGTGACGATCGCCTGCTGCGCCTGGGCGAGCGTGACCTTGCCGGCACAGACCGCGGTGTGCAACTTCGTCTCCACCGGGTCCTTCATGTTGTTGACCCCGCTGCCCTTCTTGTGGCCAGGGTCCGGGGGCTCGACCCACAGGTTGCGGGGATCGTTGGGGTCGCCGCCGAGCTGCAGGCTGATCTCGTGGTCGTACTCGGCGTCGGCCATGTTCCCGGTGTAGCCGTAGGAGACGGCGTTGAGCTTCTTCTCCTTGCCCGTCACGTACGTGGAGGGGCGGATACCGGAGGTGTAGCCGCCCTTACGGCATATCGTCGACTTCAGGTTCGCCTGTGTGACCGCCGGAGAGACCGCTCCCGGGGTGCACTTGGGGTCCTCCAGCGGCTCCCCCTTGTCATACCGGTAGTGGCAGCTGCCCGCCGCAGGCTGCTGCTGCACCGTGTACTTCTTCTGCGGACCGGCCCCCACCGCGATCGACCGCCCCGCGCCCGCTGCACCCGACGGGGACGCCGCCGGCGCCGACGCGCCGGACGATGACGAGTCCGGTTCACCCGGCTGTACGGACGAACAGCCCGCCAGCAACAGGCAGGAGAGCAGCGCGGGAAAAGCAGCGCGGCGGGTGGAACGCATGACGACCCCTCACAGGCAGGCGATAGCTGAGCAGATGCTGCCCTACCAGGAATCCCGCACACCGGGCGGGGTGCGCGAGCAGAAGCACACACACCGTCCGGCAGGGCGCGGAGCAGGCGCAGAACCCTGCACCGCTGGCTGGCCGTGTTCGATTGTGGCAGCACGGTCACGGACAGTTCGGAGATTGGGTGTCGGCGCTCCCTGCCGGTCGGCTAAAGGAGGCGGGTGCGCATGCGCTGCGCGAGGTTCTTGAGGATCTCGTGCAGCCAGGGGCTGCGAACGGCCGGCAGCCGGACCAGGGTGCGCTGGAACGCTCTCGGGTCGGCCCGGAAGAGGTAACCGGGGCGCGGCGCGGGCGGGTCGTCGCGGACGACACCGTCGGGCATGGCGCCCGACGCGGGGACGGGCAGGTACGGCTCGGGGCAGGCCAGCCACAGCCACACCCCGAACGGCAGCGGCGCTGGGTATCTGGGTATGCCGAGGCGGCCGGGCCGACCGGGGTCCAGAACTCCCCGGTCTGCGGATGGGTCGGAACGAGGAGGATGTCCGCGTCGAGCGAGACGCCCGCGTGCAGTACATGGGCTCACAGGAGTTCATGGGCTCCCTCTACGCCGCAGCGCTGCTGACGCAGCCCGGCTCCAGAATGCCGCTCCGTGAATCCGGGGGCGACTCGGCCGTCGCCCACTTTCAGAAACGGCAGGCCCCACCCGGTGGGCATGCGCTCGGCCCCCTCAACAACATACGCCGAGGGGGCCGAACTGTCGTAGCGGGAGCCGGATTTGAACCAGCGACCTCTGGGTTATGAGCCCAGCGAGCTACCGAGCTGCTCCACCCCGCGTCGGTGACCCCAGCCTACGCGATACGAGGCAGCGCGGCTGGGAATTACCGACCGGGTCCGGACAGCCCCTCCCGTCCTGATCGCTCGGTGATCGCGCTGGGGCGGGCAGCCGACGGCTTCACGTTCCCGTTGTTGCCGGGTATGGCGTGATGGGCCGGTCCTCCGTTGCAGCGGGGGCCGGCCCTGTTGCCGCGGTGTCCGGACCAAAGGACGTCCGCTGTGGCTGATCCCCGCGGAGAGGGACCGTCCTCCGGTGTGGTGGACCCGTCGCTGACAGAGGGCTGCGGCTACTCATATCACCACACGGTCGGCCAGGAACGTCACGCAAAGCGCTCCTCCGCTTCCCGCGTCCGGGGGACGGCTCGGCGATGGCACTCGGCCCTCGCCTCGATGGCCTCCGCGAGCCGCAGGCCGGCCCCTGCCTGGTTCATGGCCTTGACCGCCTCGTCCAGGCAGATACGGGCGAGTTCCGCGTCTCCCGCGTCCAGGTGTGCGTCGCCCAGGCTCATATGGACGCGGCCCCCGTTGTAGGGGTCACCGCCCGGCAGGTCGCCAGTGGTTCGACGCGATCCGAACAGCGAGCCGGTATGCCGAGGTCAGGTGTGCGAGTCGCGCGACAGCAAGGAGAGCGACTCCGGAGTGATCTCTCCCTCGCAGTGCCGGCACCCGGACTCCATCCGCAGGGGGTGACCGCACTCGTGCCGGAAGGCGACCGCAGGGGTGTCCACCGCCCACCTGTCGCCCCATTGCAGCAGGCCGATCATGACGGGGAAGAGCTCCTGCCCCGCCTGGGTGAGGTGGTACTCGTGGCGGGGAGGGTGCTCGCTGTACTGCCGCCGTTCGATCACGCCCGCCGCTTCGAGCTTGCGCAGCCGGTCGGCGAGGATGTCGCGGGGCGCGCCCGTGTAGCCGGCGATCTTCGCGAAGCGGTGCACGCCGTACGCCATCTCCCGCAGCGCGAGCAGTGACCACCGCTCGCCGACGATCTGCAGTGCGGCGGCGATCGAGCAGGGGCGTACGCCCACCGGCATATCCGCCATCACCGAAAGCGGCTTTGTGACGGCCCCTGTGCTGGCCGTCTGCGGCTCCCCGGCAGTCTGCGGTTGTACGTCCATGAGCCCACGTTACCCCTGGTTGGTTGTGTTTCACGACTCACTCCGGGTAGCGTCGGGCGCGGTAAGTAGGAAATTCAAACTAAGTTGCGAGGACAGCATGGCCGTACCCGAGGGGGCCTCCACCGCCGCGCCTGCCGGGTCACCGACGGTTGAGGAGCCGGTCCAGGACGCCGCCGCCCGACGGCACGCGTTGCGGGTGCTGGCGCTGAGCAGCCTCGGCGTGTTCGTGGTGTTCCTCGACACCACGATCGTCAATGTCGCCTTCGAGACCATCGGCCGCAGTTTCCATGCCACGGCCGGCCATCTGGCGTGGGTGCTCAACGCCTACAGCCTGGTCTTCGCCGCCGTCCTCATCCCGGCCGGCCGGCTCGCCGACCGTTACGGGCGCAAGCGGGTCTTCCTGATCGGCATCACCGGGTTCGCGGCGACAAGCGCCCTGTGCGGGCTGGCGCCGAACGTAGGAATGCTCATCGCCGGGCGAGCCCTGCAGGCGGCGTTCGCCGCCCTGGTCACCCCGACGTCGCTGTCCCTGATCCTCCCGGAGTTCCCGGCGGCCCGGCGGCCGGTCGCGATAGGCACCTGGGGCTCCATGGGTGCGGCGGCGGCCGCGCTCGGCCCCACCCTGGGCGCACTGCTGACCGAGTACGCCTCTTGGCGCTGGATCTTCCTGGTCAACGTGCCGATCTGCGCGGTGATCGCCTTCCTCGGGCTGCGCCTGCTGCGCGAGGCCCGCGACCCGCACGCCCACGGCCTGCCCGACCCGCTCGGCGTCCTGCTGATCGCCGCGATGCCCGCCGCGCTGAGCCTGGGCATCATCGAGGGCCCGAACTGGGGCTGGTCCGACCCGCGGGTGATCAGCGCCTTCGTGCTCGCCGCGCTGCTGCTCCCCGCCTTCGTCCTGCGCGACCGCTCCACCGCGCAGCCCGTGATGGACTTCGCGCTCTTCCGGGTCCGGCAGTTCCGGCTGGTCAACGCGGCGACGCTGCTGTTCGCGGCCGCCTTCTACGGCATGCTGCTCAGCAACATCATCTTCCTGCAGACGGTGTGGCACTACTCGGTGCTGCGCGCCGCCCTCGCCACCGCGCCGAGCCCGCTGGTGGTCACCGCCGTGGCACGCACCGCCAGCCGCCTCTCCCACACCTACGGCGCACGCCGTGTGCTCACCTGCGGCGCCCTGTTCTGGACCGCCGGCCTCGCCCTCAACGCGATCGTCGTCGGCCCCACCCCGCACTGGAGCACCCACTGGCTGCCCGCGGCGCTGCTCACCGGACTCGGTGTCGGGCTCACCCTGCCCGCCCAGTCCGGAGCCGCCGTCCAGGCACTGCCGCCGGGGCGGTTCGCACTCGGCTCGGCGATCAACGCGAGCCTCCGCCAGCTCGGCGCGGTCCTCGGCATCAGCCTCTTCGTCGCCGTCCTCGGCACCCCCACCGCGGCCGACGCCATCGGCTCCTTCCACCGGGTCTGGTGGCTCCTCGCCGCCCTGGGCCTGGCCGCCGGCGCCGTCCTGTGGACACCGGGCAGTCGCCGGGCCGACGCGGATACGGGGGCAGCCGAGCTGAAGCCGGTGTACGCGCCCGAGGGGGCGCACGACCACTGAGAGGGGTCGGCGAAGGAGCGGTACCGCGCGCCCTGCTGTCACTCCGTGGGAGGGCTGGGCCCCCGCCCCCAGGCGGGCGGGCTCAGCGCGGCGGCGGCACCGGGAAGAGCATGCAGCTGCTGGTGGCGTGGGCGAGCAGCCGATCCGTCCCGTCAACCAACTGCGCTTGCGCGAGGGCGGTTTTACGCCCCTTGCTGAGAACGGTGCCGATGGCGCGCACGGTACCGGTCTCCACGGTCATCCGGCGCAGGAACTTCACCGTCAGGTCGAGCGAGGTGTACGCGATCCCCTGCGGGAGAGTGGACTGCACGGCGCATCCCGCGGCGGAGTCCAGCAGGACGGCGAAGATGCCGCCGTGCACGCTGCCGATCGGGTTGTAGTGCTCCTCCCCCGGCGTCAGGGAGAAGACCGCCCGCCCGGGCTCCACCTCGTCCAGGACGAAGTCGACGGTGTGGTTGATCGGCGAGCTCGGCAGCCCTCCCGCCTGCAGCTCGCGCAGGAAGTCGATACCGGCCATGCGTCCGGCGGCCTCCGCCAGGACCGCGGGATCGTCCCACTGATACGTACGTGTGCGCCCCACGGTACCGAGCCCTTCCCTCTGACTTTTTCAAATGAAGCTAGCTTCTCCCGCGCCTGACTGTCAACGACGAAGTCAGGCCCTTACGATGGTGTGATGGAGTGGCTTGAGACGAGCACGGAGAACTGCCCCGTCCAGCGCACGCTCGACGTCGTCGGCGAGAAATGGACGCTGCTGATCCTGCGGGACGCCGTCAACGGAGTCCGCCGCTTCGACGACTTCCACCGCCACATCGGGCTGTCCGAGGCCGTCCTCAGCGACCGCCTCCGCAAACTGATCTCGGCCGGCGTCCTGAAGACCGTCCCCTACCGGGAGCCCGGCAGCCGCGCCCGCAACGAGTACCGTCTGACCCGCAAGGGCTGGGATCTGTGGCCCGTGCTCATGGCGCTGACCCAGTGGGGCGAGACCTACGCCCTCGACCCCGGGGAGAACCCCCCGCTGGACGTTCGCCACACCGACTGCGACGCCCCGGTCCGCGTCGTCGTCCAGTGCTCCGCGGACCACTCGGCCCTCACCCCCGGGGAGGTCACCGCCCGGCTGGGCCCGGGTGCCCGGCTCCGTTCATAAGCCGCCGTCCCCCGACTGGCAGGCAGGTCGGGGCGGCGCCCTGGGCACGCCCCCGACCCCGGCCGCCGCTGGGTCCTCGAGCCGTACGGGCCGTCCGAAGCCGATCTTTTCTTCGCCCGGCGTTTCATCGACTGGAACACGCTCGACCACGGCATCCAGCGCGTGGACGCCTGCCGAACCCAGGAGGGCGGCCTTCTCCTGGTCGAGCTGGAAGACCTCAACCCCTGTCTCTCCCTCGACCTCGTCACCGACCGGACCCGCGACGCCTTCGTCAGCTCCATGACCGCCTCCCTCCACCACTTCCTGGAAGCCGACTCCCGCACCTGAGCCCCGCCTGAAGGGGGGCGGACCGACTCATGGGCGGGTCTCCGGGTGTCCCGCCGTACGCGCTGCTGGATGCGGGTGTCCCGGTCGTGCTCGTGGTGGGCGAGCATCCGCAGCCGGGCCGCGGGGCGCGTCGTCGAGCGCCGGGACGGCCGTCGGGTTGGTGCCACCTTCAAGGCCCGGGCAACCTATGGGCCGTTGAGGACAGCACCCGGGCCGCAAGCCGGAAGGGCTCCCGCGGGCATCCGGCTCGCGGGAGCCCTTCTTCTCTCCGCCTGCCGACGTGAAGGGTGAGAAGACGATCACGAGGCAGGACGTATCAGTGGCTCAGGGAGCCAGCAGCAGGCTGTCGCCGCGCTCCTTGGCGGTTGCGTAACGCTTGGCCACGTCCTGCCAGTTGACGACGGCCCACATCGCGTCGATGAAGTCGACCTTCTGGTTCTTGTACTGGAGGTAGAAGGCGTGCTCCCAGGCGTCGAAGACCAGGATCGGGGTGGAGCCCTGGCCGACGTTGCCCTGGTGGTCGTAGATCTGCTCGACGACCAGCCGTCCGCTGAGCGCCTCGTAGGCCAGGACGCCCCAGCCGGAACCCTGAGTGGTCGCGGCGGCCTTGGTGAGCTGGGCCTTGAAGCCGGCGAAAGACCCGAAGGACTCGGTGATCGCGTCCGCCAGGTCGCCCACGCCGTCGGCGGCCAGCGGCTCGCCGCCGCCGTCCTTCGGGCCGGTCATGTTCTGCCAGTAGATGCTGTGCAGGATGTGGCCGGACAGGTGGAAGGCCAGGTTCTTCTCCAGGCCGTTGACCGAGCCCCAGCTGTCCTTGTCGCGTGCCTCCGCGAGCTGCTCCAGCGTGTCGTTGGCGCCCTTGACGTAGGCCGCGTGGTGCTTGTCGTGGTGCAGCTCGATGATCTCGGGGCTGATGACCGGGGTGAGCGCCGAGTAGTCGTACGGAAGCTCCGGGAGCGTGTACACCGGCATGTCCAACATCCTCCGACCTTATTGCGACTGGTATGCAGGTGCAGACTATCAGCAGTAAGCGTTCCTGTTGATGAGGCGTGTGACCCGGGTGGACGGATTGCGGTGCACGCCGAGGCGCCGCCGAGGGTGTCGGAGCCGGCCGCCCCGACACCCTCGTGCAACCGGCTCAGGCCGCCACCGGCACAGCGGGCTCCTCCGCCTCGTCCAGCAGTTCCATCAGCGTGGCCCGGGCGCGGGCCACGCGGGAGCGGACCGTGCCGATCGGGCAGTCGCTGACCTCGGCCGCCTCCGCGTAGGGGAGGCCGAGCAACTGGGTCAGGACGAACGCCTCCCGGCGCTCGTCGGGCAGCGCGGCCAGCAGATCCAGCAGGGCGATGCCGTCGTCGAAGCCGGGCAGGTCCCGGGGCTGGGCCAGTTCGACGGCCAGCTGCCAGTCCGGTACGTCGGACAGCCGGGGCCGCGCGGCGGCGTGCCGGTAGCTGTCGACCACCGCCCGGCGGGCTATGGACAGCAGCCAGGTGCGCGCCGAGGAGCGGGCCTCGAAGCGGTGCAGGCTGCCGAGCGCGCGCAGGAACGTGTCCTGGGCGAGGTCCTCGACTGCCTGGGGGTCGCCGCACAGGTGGGCGACGTACCGCAGGACATCGCGATGCAGGGCGCTGACGAAGTCCTCGGCGGCGTCCGGGTCACCGCCTCGGGCGGCCAGTGCGCAGGCGGTTATCGACTCGTCGGCGGATGCCGATCTGTCCGTACCGCGGTGGGAGTCAAGCAGGGCAGAGGTGATCACCTGGTGTCCTTCTCGGGATCCTTGATCCGGACCGGGGCACACGAGGGCGCTGGCGGTCCGGTGAATGGGGAGACGGCCCTACGGCTCCTGTACGGGCGTACGGCCGGGGCCCGAGGCGCATGGGCGCAACCTCGGGAATCCAGCTGTCTCTAGACGACAGCCGTCCCCGCAGGAGGTCCCCGAGAGGTGATCGCGTGGACGAGAAGACGAAGGCTCGGCGCCCGGTCCGAGCGAGGGCGGCACGGGCGGATGCGCCGCCGGTCCGGAGCGGGAGGCAGCGCCAGCAGCAGCCGTAGCGGCGCCGCGAGCCATCCGGCCACGGCCCGCAGGATGCGGAAGGCGGCCCTCTCGCCGTACGCGAGCCACAGACCGGTCAGCAGCGCGGCGAGGAGGTGGGCGGCGAGCATGCCGTACGCCGAGCTTCCGCCGTCCATCGAATGCCCCATGTGGCCCATGTGATCCATCTGATCCGTGTGGCTCACGGTCATGTGCCCCATGTCGGCCATGGAGTCCATCCGCATCGAGCCCATGTCCATGGAGCCCATGTCCATCGATGCCATGCCCTTGGAGGCCGCCCCGCCCGATGACGGCACCGATGACGCCTGCGCCAGGGAGAACGCCTCGTGCAGCACTGCCTGGGCGGCGACCACGACCGTCACGATCAGCGGCAGTCCGCGTTCCCGGCCCGCCAGACACCAGCCGGCGGCACTCGTCCCGGCCAGGCCGGCGGCCAGCGCCCAGGAGGGCACCTGGCTGCCGGACATCAGAACGTGGCCCAGAGCGGCGAGCAGCACACACACGGCCGCGAACACCGCGGCCCGTAGCGTGCGAGAACACCACCCTGCTGTCATGGCGCCTCATCCTCGCATCCGGCCATTGGTCGTCATGCGGGGGTACGGATATCCGACGGGGACCCCACTCAATCCACGAAGTGTGATCTGGACCACGCCGAACGCCCGGAACCGGCCGCTCATGACGTCGGCCGGACCACCTCCGCGAGGGTTCCGACCGCCCCGCTGTGCTCGAAGTGCAGCGTGAACGGGACGAGATCGCCGGACCGCAGGCGGGACTTGGCCGTCAGCGTGACGTCCAGGCCGCCGGGCGACATGGACAGTGCGCCGCCCGCGGGGACGGTCACCGAGTTCACGTCGCTCCTGGAAGCGGCCCCTCCGCCGAGCATGCGGTGGCGGCTGAGGGCGAGCCCCTCGCTCGAGGAGGAGGAGGTCACCTTCACCAGCCGGTCGTCCGCTCCGCCGCCGTTGCTGACGTCGAAGAACGCGGCGGTCTCCGTGTTGTTGCCGTACGGCAGGAAGACCCGCCCGTTCGAGATGGCGATCCTGGGCGGGCTGCCCGCCTTCCCGGCCGTGACCCACGCCGACAGGCCGCCGAGGGCGAGACTGAACGCGGCGATCGGCGCGACGGCGGCCGAAAGGGTGTCGGTGAGGCGGCGCCGGGTCGGCCGCCAGAGGGACGGTGTGGTCATCGGGCACGCCTCCTGGCGACGACGGGCGAGGGCTGCCGGCCGCGCAGCCGCAGGCTGTTGGTGACGACCAGCACCGAACTGACCGACATCGCGGCGGCGGCCACCATCGGGTTGAGCAGGCCGACCATGGCGAGCGGCACGGTGACGAGGTTGTAGCCGAAGGCCCAGACGAGGTTGGCGCGGATCGTGCTCAGGGTGCGTCGGGCCAGCCGTACCGCGTCCGCCAGGGCCTCGATGTCACCGCGGACGAGGGTCACGTCGGCGGCCCCGATGGCCACGTCGGTGCCGGTGCCCATGGCGATGCCGAGGTCGGCACAGGCCAGTGCGGCGGCGTCGTTCACACCGTCGCCGATGACCGCGACCCGGTGACCCTGCTCCTGGAGGTCCCGTACGAGGCCGGCCTTGTCCTCCGGGGTGCAGCGGGCGCGCACCTCGTCGATGGCGAGGGCCTTCGCGACGGCCCGGGCCGGTGCCTCCCGGTCGCCGGTGGCGAGCACGGGCCGTACACCGAGCCGCCGCAGCCGGTCGACGGCCCGGTAGCTGCCGGGCCGTACGACGTCCCCGACCTCGATCAGAGCCTCGGCCACACCGTCCACGTACACCAGTACCGGCGTGTGCGCGGCGGCTTCGTCCACCGTCAGACCGGCGGGCAACTCGTCGTCCGGGGCGAGGACTTCGACCAGCCGCTGCTCGACCCGGCCGCGCACACCGCGCCCCGGCAGCGCGCGGAACCCGTCCACCTCGGGGAGCGGTTCGCCCAGTTCCCGCCGGGCGTACGCGGCGACGGCCCGGCCCAGTGGGTGCTCCGAACCCTGCTCGACGGCTCCGGCCAGCCGCAGTGCCGCTTCCCTGCCGAGTCCGCCCGGTACGGCGGTGAGCCGGGCGACGCCCATATGTCCCGTGGTGAGGGTGCCGGTCTTGTCCAGGACGACGGCGTCGAGATGCTGGAGTCCCTCCAGGGCCTGCGGGCCGGTGACGAGGACGCCCAGCTGGGCACCGCGCCCGGTGGCGGCCATCAGCGCGGTCGGGGTGGCGAGGCCCAGCGCGCACGGGCAGGCCACGACCAGGACGGCGACACACGCGGTGATCGCCGCCTGCGGATCGGCCCCGGCGCCCAGCCAGAACCCGAGCACGGTGACGGCCAGCGCAAGGACGACGGGCACGAAAACCCCGGCGACCGAGTCGGCGAGCCGCTGCGCCTTCGCCTTGCCGGTCTGTGCCTCGGTCACCAGCCGGGTGATCCGGGCGAGTTGGGTGTCCGCGCCCACTGCGGTGGCCCGTACGAGCAGCAGACCACCGGAGTTGACCGCCCCACCGACCACGGCCGAGCCGGGCCCGACCTCGACGGGTTCGGTCTCCCCGGTGACCAGGGACAGGTCCACGGCCGAACTTCCCTGGGTCACCTCGCCGTCGGTGGCGATCCGCTCGCCGGGCCGTACGACGAAGACCTGCCCGGTCCTCAACTCCTCGACGGGGACGAGCCGTTCATCGTCCCCGTCCCGTATGGCGACCTCCTTGGCCGCGAGCCGGGCCAGCGAGCGCAGCGCCGCCCCGGTGCCGCGCCGGGCCCGCCCCTCCAGGAACCGCCCGGCGAGCACGAACAGCGGTACGCCGACGGCCGCTTCGAGGTAGATGTGTGCCACGCCGTCCGATGCCGAGGGCACCAGGCTGAACGGCATCCGCATCCCGGGGTCACCGGCGCCGCCGAGGAGGAGCGCGTACGCCGACCAGGAGAAGGACGCCACCACGCCCAGCGAGACCAGCGTGTCCATGGTGGCCGCGGAGTGCCTGAGGCCCCGTACGGCCCTGGTGTGGAACGGCCGGGCACCCCACACGGCGACCGGCGCGGCGAGCACGAAGCACAGCCACTGCCAGTTGCGGAACTGCAGCGCGGGCACCATCGACAGCACGAGAACGGGCAGCGCGAGCAGCGCGGTGACCAGCAGCCGCTCACGTTCCTGCCGGGCGCCCTCGGACTCCTCGTCCGCCGCTTCCCCGCGCTGCTGCTCCTTCCTCTTCGGCGGCTCGGGCAGGACGGCCGTGTACCCGGCCTCCTCGACCGCGGCGACGAGTTCGCCGGGGCCGATCTCGGGGGGATGACTCACCCGGGCTCGCCCGGTGGCCGGATTGACGGTCGCCGTGACCCCGTCCAGCCTGCCGAGCTTCTTCTCGACGCGGATCACACAGGCCGCGCAGGTCATGCCGCCGACGGTCAAATCGGTGGTCACCAGGACCCCCACCGGTTTGGCACCCATCAGTTACCTCCCCCGTGCCCGTTCCCCATGTCACCCATATCGCCCATATCATCCGCCCCGCCACCGGTGCTGGTGCCGGTGCCGGTGCCGACGTCGGTGCTCGTGCCGTGTATGCCGGGTGCGACGGGTCCGGCGGCGGCTCCGACGGCGTACGACACCGTGAAGATCAGGGCCAGCAGGAGAAGGAAGCCGCAGAGCGCGGGCGGCGGCACCGGCTTGCGCGGCGCCGTCGCGCCCGCGCCGGCGGAGGAAGGCAGGGACTCGTCCATCACCGGGTCTCCAGATCGCTTCGTACGGCGTCGCTCGGATCGAGCCGTACCGCCTCAGTAGTCGGAGCGGACGGGGCTCGAGTTCCGTGGCAAACGTGTGACAAGAGGGACCGGTTGTCTGCGCGAGTGCGTCTCAGAAGGAATGCGAGTGCATGAGGCCTGAACAGAGCCGCCCGCGCTGACACGGCACTCAGGCCGTGTCAGCGCGGGCGACGGCGTGCGCCCGTTGCCGTTACTTCTTGGGCGGCTTCGGCTGGTGGGCCTTCTTGCCGTTCTTCTTCACGTCGATCCGGACGACCTGGGGGTCGTGGTCGCTCGCCTGGTCGGCGAACTCGGAGTTGATGTGGACGACGTCGTAGTCGTAGTGGGTGATGGAGGGGCTGGTCAGGATGTGGTCCAGGGTCTGGCTGTTGCCGTCGTAGACGTAGCTGTAACGCTGGTCCGCCGGGAGGGTGTTGATGAGGTCGGTGAGGTCGTTGCCGTCGCCGGTGAGGGTCTTGACCGCGTCGGAGAACTCGAAGTCGTTGAGGTCGCCGGCGGCCACGATCTGGGCCCTGGGGTCGGCGGCGAGCAGCGACTCGACGAAGGTGTTCTCCTCCTCGGCCTGGAGCCCCCGCTGCGTCTCCGAGGAGCGGGTCGGCTCCTGGTAGCGGCCGTGGATCGGGTCGTCGCCGCCCTTGGAGATGAAGTGGTTGGCGATGACGAAGACCGTCTGGCCCCGGAACACGAACTCGCCGACGAGCGGCTTGCGGCTGTCCGTCCAGGCGGCGCTGGTCGGGTCGATACGGCCCGGGGAGGCGGACAGATGGGCCTGGCCCATGCGGTCCTTGACCACCGAAACGGCGGTCGTGGAGGCATCGCCGGTGGCGGCGCGGTCCACGAAGGAGACCCGCTTGGTGTTGAAGAGGAAGACCTGGCGGATGTTGCCGCCGGGCTCGCCGCCGTCCTCGTCGTTGACCGGGTTGACGTACCGCCAGGAGTACTTCGGGCCGCCGGCCGCGACGATCGCGTCGGTGAACTTCTTCAGGGTCGCCTCGGCGGAGACGGTGCCGTCGTCGGTGGCGCCGTTGTCGTCCTGGATCTCCTCCAGGGTGACGATGTCGGGCGAGGAGAGGTTCTTGACGACGCCCTCGGCGAGCCGGGCGAACTTGTCGTCACTGTCGGTCGGGTCGAGGTTCTCGACGTTGTAGGTGGCGAGCGCCAGCTCGCGGTGCTTCTGCTTGCGCGTCACCTCCTGCTGGAGACCGTTGTCGACGGCCGTGCCGGTGGTGGCGGAGGAGGGGGCGAGCAGGTAGCCGCCGAAGGAGGAGTAGTCGACCGGTCCTGTGGTGGCGCCGGACAGTTCGTCACCGACGTTGAGGACGGGGGTCGTACCGTCGGCGGAGACGATCTCTATACGGCCGGTGTTCTGCTGGTCGTAGCCGCCGTAGAGGGTGCCGCCGCGCTTGGTGGGGTTCTCGTCCGGCTTGGCGGTGACGAACATCTCGCCGTAGGTGTTGGTCGCGCCGACCACGCGGGCGTCGGAGACCGAGGCGCGCATGCCCTCGATGGACTCGTAGAAGTCCTGCGAGTACACGGTCGGCTGGAGGGTCAGGTTCTCGATGCTGCCGCCACCCGCCGTGGGCGTGTACTGGTCCGGGATGGTGGAGGCGTTGAGCGCGACCGCGTCCGGGAGGGGGTTGCCGGTGGAGAGCGTGGTGGAGACCGGGCTGCCCAGCTCGGTGACCGACTGGGCGGCGGAGGCCGGGTAGTACTCCGAGACCTTGCCGCTCACCAGGACCGAGTCGCCGACCGAGACGGTGGGCGTGGCGGAGCCGGTGTACACGAACAGGCCTTCGCTGGTGGCGGGGTTGGCGTCCGGGGTCGGGTCCTGGATCCAGTAGCCCTTGCTGCCGGTGGTGCGGACCGCGGTGACGATGCCGGGGACGCCGACGACGCTCTGGCCCTTGAGGGGCGAGATACGGGTGGTGCCCTGGATGTCGTGGATGCGGAAGGCGCCGGGCGCGGTCGGGCCGCCGGTGCCGCCGCCGGTGCCGCCGCTCGCGGTGTCGCCCGCGCTGTTGGTCGGGGTGGGCGTGCCGGTCGTGAAGTCGGCCGAGTTGTCGTCGGTGTCGGCGAGCGAGGCGGCGCGGGACACGGAGGTGGTGTTGCTCGCCGTCGGCGCGGCGGTGCCCTCGCGGACGACGGCGGTGCCGTAGCCGAGGAGGTCCACCACATCGGCGTCGCCGGTGCAGTCGGCGACCGTCTTGCAGGTCAGTGCCGTGGTGCCCTTGACCAGGGCCAGGGTGCCGCTGGTGGCGGACATCGCGATGCCGCCGGTCGCGTCGGCGGTCGGCAGTGCGGTGGTGCCGCCGGCGCCCGCGCCCTCGGCGACCAGGTAGTTGCCGCCGGCGGGGAGCGAGCCGGTGAGCGGGGTGACCTGCCACGGCGAGCTCGCGGAGGCGGAGGCCGGGAGGTACTGGACGCTGTAGCCGTCCAGGGAGTAGGCCGCCGTGGAGCGGTTGGCCAGCTCCACGAAGTCGTTGGTGAGCGTCGCCCCGGAGTTGCCTCCGCCGCCGTACGCCTCCGAGATGACCGCGTTCGCCGACGGGGTGGCGAACGCGGCGGGCAGCGGTGCCACGATGACGGCCGCCGTGGCCGCCGCGGCCACGAACGCGGCGCCGGCTACACGCGATGCGCTGGGTCTGTGAATCTGCACGAGGGTGACTCCTTCAACGTCCGCCGGAGTTGGGGCACATGACGTGCTTTCGACCGGTGGGATCCATGCGACCGGCTGAGGTTACGCGCGTAGAAATGACGCGACAAGGGGTGTGCGGTTAAATCTGCGGGTCCACCAGGATCTAGCGCAACAGCCCCGCCGGGCCGAACGAGCGGGGCAGGAAGCGTTCGGCCATGCGGGCGTAGCCGGCAGCGTTCGGGTGCAGGCCGTCGGGGAGGTCGGCGATGTCCTCGCGGCCGAAGAGCGCGGTGCCGTCGATGAGGTGGAGACGGTGGTCACCGGCCTTCCGCCTGCGCTCGACGTGCTCGGTCAGCAGCTCGCGGACGCGCGTCAACGTCATTGAGCCCAGCGTGAGTTCAGCGGGGCGGTCGAGGGTGCGGACCCTGCCGTCGGCACCCGGCAGCGTGGGGCCGGGCCGGGTTTCGACGGCCGGGCAGACGATGGGGCTGACGATGAGGATCGGTGTGTCCGGGTGCCCGTCGCGGATCGTGTCGAGGAAGCCGTGGAACGCCGGGACGAAGGCGCGTTCCCGCATGGTGTCGCCGTTCACGATGTTGATGCCCAGTTCGAGGCTGATCGCGTCGGCGGGCAGATCGCGGATGGCCCGGGCCATGAAGGGATCGAGGTGGCATTCGCCGCCGAGGCCGAGGTTGACGAGCGAGCGGCCCGCGCGCCGGGCGACGATCGCCGGCCAGGTGCCGGTCGGGCGGTCCGCCTCCGAGCACTGGCTGATCGAGCTGCCGTGGTGCACCCACATCGGGCCGCTTGCCGGAGCCGGCCGCACCGACGCCTCCTCCGGTACGCGCACGTCGACGAGTTGGGTCGCCCGTGAGTTGGACAGCCAGATCTCGACGCGGCGCTCCCGGGGCTCGGACCCGAGGGTGAACCGGAGGGTGGCAGGTGGCGCCGGGTGCTCGTCCAGGGCCGTGGTGGCGGGGTCGACATGGATGACGGTCTGGCCGGAGCTGGTGACGGGAGCCCGCAGTTCGCCGTCGACGACCAGGTCGAAGACCGCGTCGGACGGCTCGGTTCCCGTCATCACGACCTGGGTGATCTGGGCGTCCAGCTCGATCCCGGTGGCGTCCGTGAGCATCTCCAGCCGTACTCCGGAGGGCACGGTGCTGATGAACTCGTATGTGGTGTCGGCCAGTTGGGCGCGTCCGGGGCCGGGAGCGCGATGCAGGGCGACCCCGGCAGGACCCGGGGTCTTCTCCAGTGCTCCGACGACACAGCCGAGCGCGAGAGCGAGGATGGAACGCACGGGGCGACTCTCCTTGGGGATGGCGTGGAAGGGTGCTTCTTCCCCGGATACCGGCCTGTGCTCAGAATGCCGCCGCCGACCGGCTCTCGGGCACGATGATCATGCCCTTTTTCATCCGATGTGCCGCCGAGGGAGCGGAAGAAGGAGACCACCGGGCTCGCCGACCCGCACCGCCGGCTCTCGGCCTGCTGGCCGGACTCGCTCCGCCCCCCTCGCCCCGGCCGTGGAGAACGACAGCGCGCGCCTGACCGCACCCGATCCCGTCCCTGCACAGCGCCGTGCTGGCAGGATGACGGCATGGAACGTGTACTTGGAATCGGTGGATACTTCCTGCGGGCCACCGACCCGGCGGCCCTGACCGCGTGGTACCGCGACTGCCTGGGCCTGGATGCCGACGACCACGGCCTGTGGCGTCAGCAGGCCGGGCCCACGGTCTTCGCGGCCTTCGAGTCCGAGACCGACTACTTCGGATCCCGCACCCAGCAGACCATGCTCAACTTCCGCGTCCGCGACCTGGACGCCATGCTGGCGCAACTCCGCGCCACGGGAGCGGACGTGGCCGAAGAGACGCAGGACATGGACGGTGTCGGCCGCTTCGGCTGGGTCACCGACCCGGAGGGCAACCGGATCGAACTGTGGCAGCCCGCCTGACGTGAACGCCGCAGGCCGGCAGGGGCGCCCCTGATCAGGGTCGGTGTCAGTGATGGTGACCGTGTCGGCCGAGGGTCTCCACGGGTGTCGCGCCGGGGCGGGTCCACTGCGGCACGGGGCGGCTGGTCGGGCCCCAGGTGGCGTTCCCGTCCGCGTCCGAGCGCCAGGACCAGCACGGGTTGTCCCCCTTGGGCCAGCCCTCGGGCTTGTCCTCCCAGGCCTCGCCGCGGCCGTACGGCGTCATGTCGAGCAGGCCGAGGGACCCGTTGACCCGCTCGTTGCCACGGCCCGTCGTGGAGTAGGTGAGGAACACGCGGTCGCCGTCACGCAGGTAGCTGGTGAGGTAACCCATGGGGCCGCCGGCCGGCCCCTTCACGTCGCGCACCGAGTACCAGGGCTGGGTGTAGCCCATGAACTCGAGGTAGGGGGCCACCTCGTCCCACCGGCCCGTCGTCAGGACGGCGAACGAGACGCTGCGGGCGTTGAGGTAGACGGCGTCCTTGAGGTGCCAGGCCGTGGTGGTGCAGCCCTCGCACTGCCCCTGGTGCGGTGCGGCGTCGTGCCACATGTGCTTGTAGACCACGAGCTCGTCGCGGCCCTCGAAGAGGTCCAGGAACGGGATCGGGCCGGCGGGTCCGACGACCTCGACCGTCCCGTCGAACTCCACCATCGGCAGCCGGCGGCGGGCCGCGGCGAGTGCGTCGCCCTCACGGGTGTGCGCCTTCTCGCGGACCAGCAGCTCGTCCCGGGCGGCCTGCCAGGTGGCCAGGTCGACGACGGGCGGGCGCCCGGGCAACGAGGTCGCGGATTCGTCCGGCGTGGTGGTCATGGTGTCCTCCGTGGTGTCCGGTACCGGGCAGCGTCGTACGACCGACTCCTACGACGGTCACCGGAACAGACTCCCGGCCCGGCCGAAACTCATCGCTGAGCTGCGCGGGCTCCGCGACCTGGCGGGAACAGAGGTCTGCCGGAGCCCGTAGCGGGCATGCGTACAGCGAAAGGCCGATCGGCGCGCTTCGAGCTGCGGACATCCTGGCACGGTGTTCCGGCACGGGCTGCCGGCCGGCCTCGCGTTCCCGTACCGGAAGAGGAGGTCTGCCTATGGTCGAGCATCCGAACACCCCTGCACCACCGCCCGCCGAGGAGGCCGCGGAGACCGAGGAGCAGCGGGCCCTGGACGAACGCAACAGGCGGCTGGCGCGTGCCGGTGTGACCCGTGCCGAAGAGCTGTTGCTGACGTACTACCGGCTCTCGTCGCGCGAGGAGTCGTTCGAGCTGCTGCGCGACACGTCCCAGCGGTTCAACCTCAAACTGCACACCCTGGCCGCGGCTGTCGTCCGTCTTCCCGTCCCCGAGGCGACGGCTCCGCGATGGCTTGCGGGACGCCCGCACGCGGGCCCTCCCCCGCTGCCCCTCCTGCACCGGAACGGAACGCGTCCGGAGGGCCACGGGGCGGTCCTGGACGCCGCGCTGCAGCGCACCCTGGACATCACCGGGACCGGTATGGGAAATGTGCAGCTGGTGGAGAACCGGCTGCTGCGCATGGTGCGGCACACCGGGCTGAACCGGCGCTTCACCGACTACTTCACCTTCGTCGACAACGGGTCCACCTCGTGCGCGCAGGCGGCCGAGGAAGTCCGGCAGGTCACCGTGAAGGACGTCGGCTCCTGCGACACCTTCGACGAACGCTCCCGGCAGACGATCCTGCAGGCCGGCAGCCGCGCCTGCCACAGCGTCCCCCTGGTCGGCCCGAAAGGGAACGTGGTCGGCATGATCTCCAGCCACCACGAACGTCCCCTGCACGAGCTCGCGCCGGCCCAGCTGTCGGCTCTGGAACAGCTCGGCGGACAGGTGGGCCGCTGGCTGCTCTGGCACCACAGCACCGTGGTGGTCGACGCCCTCAACCATCTCCATGTCCGGGCCACCCGCCGACGCTGAGCCCGCCTCCTGCCCGTCCCGGGCACCGAGGGGTGAGAGCATCCGTCTCATGAATGATGCGGGCGGTCGCGCGGCTCGATGGTGGGCGGCGCTGCGCCGCACGCCGGTGGCCGTCTGGAACGACGACATCACGGACTGGGCCGCCGCGCTGACCTATTACGCGGTCCTGGCCCTCTTCCCCGTACTGCTGGTGATCCTCTCGGTCCTGGGGCTGACCATCCCCACGGCCAGGCCGGAGGTCATCGACCGCATCGCGCAGGCGGCTCCGGCCGCGTCCCGTTCCCTGCTGCGCGGGACCCTGCGGCAGATGGCCGGGCAGTCGTCGGCGGCGTGGACACTGATCGTCCTGGGCGGGGCCGGAGCGCTGTGGTCGGGATCCAGCTATCTGAGCGTCTTCCGGCGGGCGTTGCACGCCATGTACCGGGTCAGCGCGCAACGGCCGCTCTGGCGGACCGCGCCACGCATCATCATCACGGCCCTCGTCCTGATCGTGCTGCTTCTCACGTCCGTTCTGGCGTTGTTCCTCACCGGCAGCCTGGCCGCGTTCCTGGGCCGGGCGCTGGAACTCGGTGGCGGGCCACAGGCGGTCTGGGACACGCTCCGGTGGCCACTCGTGGTCGTGGTCGCCGTCGTCATGGTGCTCGTCCTGTACCACTCGGGCCCCGAGCCCTCCCGCCGTGTCGGAAAGATGGCACCGGGCGGTGTGCTGGCGGTGGTCCTTCTGTTGGCCGTCTCGCTGGGCTGCACCGTCTACACCTCCCATGTCGGCAGCTACAACCGCCTCTACGGTTCGCTGGGAGGCGTCGTGGTCTTCCTGATCTGGCTGTGGCTGTCCAACCTGGCTCTGCTGATCGGCGCCCAGTTCAACGCGGAACTGGCGAAGACCGCTCAGCGAGAGTGAGCCGCACCTCAGGACGCGTCCGTGTTCCAGTCCAGGCGCAGGACGGCCAGGTCGTCGGTGTGGCGGTCCGCGTTGAGGGCGCGGGTGCGGGCGATGAGCCGGTCCAGATGGGTGCCGGGATCGGGCGTGTGCAGCGTGTCGATGAGGCGCAGCAGGCCGTCCACTCCGAGCCGGGCGCCCGTACCGTCCGCGAAGCCCTCGATGAGCCCGTCGGTGTAGGCGATGAGCGCTCCGTCGGCGGGCAGGGCCAGCGTGGTGGCGGGCCAGTGGCCCAGTCCGGGTGCGATGCCCAGCGCGATTCCGTGGGCGGCGCTGACCTGCCGGGTGCCCTCGGGGGTGACGAGCAGGGGTTCGTGGTGGCCGGCCAGGTGCAGGGTAAGGGTGGCGGCCTGCGGGTCCAGGGTGATCAGGGCGCAGGTGGTGAACAGGTCGCTGCCCGCGCGTTCGGCGATGTGTATCTGTTCCAGCAGGTGCAGCAGGCGCTGGGCGCGGTGGCCGCCGAGGGTGAGAGCGCGCCAGGCGATGCGCAGGCACACCCCGAGCGCGGCGGCGTCGGGGCCGTGACCGCTGACGTCTCCGATGATCGCGTGGACCTGGCCGTCGTCGGTCTGCACGACATCGAGGAAGTCACCGCCCAGCAGGGCCTGGGCCCGTCCGGGGTAGTAGCGGCTGGAGGCGGTGACGGCCGTGGTGGACAGCAGTGGTTCGGGCAGCAGGCCGCGTTCCAGGCGGGCGTTCTCCGCGGCGCGCAGGCGCCCGATCTGGAGGGCGGCGTTGGCGAGTTCGGCCTGCTTTCGCTGGACGGCGTAGCGGACGGCGCGCTGCATCAGGTCGGGTTCGACCTTGCCCTTGACGAGATAGTCCTGGGCGCCGACGGCCAGCGAGTCCACTCCGGCGCGGGGTTCGTCCAGGCCGGTCAGGACGATGATCGCGGCGCGGGTGTCCGCCTGGATGGTCCGGATCGTCTCCACCCCGGAGGCGTCGGGCAGGTGCAGGTCGAGCAGGACGCAGTCGACTGGCCGGGCCGCGAGTGCGCGGTGTGCTTCGGCGGCGGTGTGGCACCGCGTCAGGGTGTACGGCAGATCGGTGTCGTGGAGCAGTTCCTCGACCAGCAGGGCGTCTCCGTCGTCGTCCTCCACCAGCAGGACGTCGTACTGCTCGGCGTACTGCTCGCCACGGCCTGCGGATGGACCGGTCACGACTGTGTCTCTCTGTCCGGGACGGCCGTCGCGGCCGTGAGGGCGGAAAGGGCGGGAAGGGTGAAGACGACGCGGGTGCCGGGCCGGTGGTCGGGGTCGATGCCGATCGTGCCGCCGTGGAACTCCACGACCTTCTTGCACATCGCCAGACCGATGCCGGTGCCCGGATAGGCCTCCCTGGTGTGCAGCCGCTGGAAGATGACGAAGACCTTCTCCTGGAACTCGGGCTCGATACCGATCCCGTTGTCGCTGACCACGAACTCCCAGGTCCCGTCGGTCCCGGTCGCGCCGATGTGGATCCGCGGCGGCCGGTCGGGGTGCCGGAACTTGATCGCGTTGGACAGCAGGTTCCGCAGCAGCATGCCCAGCTGGGTCGCGTCGCCGAGCACGGTGGGCAGAGCGTCGTGGGTGATCTCGGCGCCGGTCTCCTCGACGCTCACGCTGAGGTCGTCCACGGTCGTGCTCAGCACCTCCTCCAGGTCCACGGTCCGTTGCTCGTTGTGGACGCGGCCGACCCGGGAGAAGGCCAGCAGGTCGTTGATGAGGTTCTGCATACGGTTGGCGCCGTCGACGGCGAAGGCGATGTACTGGTCGGCCTTCTCGTCCAGCTGCCCCCCGTAACGCCGTTGCAGGAGCTGGGTGAAGCTGGACACCTTGCGCAGCGGTTCCTGCAGGTCGTGCGAGGCGACGTAGGCGAACTGCTCCAGTTCCGTGTTGGACCGCTTCAGGTCCTCGGCCTGCTCGTCCAGCAGCCCGCGGGCCTCCTCGCTGAACCGCAGCTCCGCCACCAGGCGCAGGCGCATCGACTCCAGGTCGGAGGCGAGCCGTCGCAGGTCCGCGGGGCCGGTGCCGTCGAGGGAACGGTCGAAACGGCCCTGCGCCACTTCACGGGCGGCCGAGCCGAGCATGCCGAGGGGGCCGGTGACACCACGTCGCAGCCCCTCGAAGACGAGCCCGGCCACCAGCACGATGACGACGGCGATGACGGCGAACATCCAGTTCCGCAGGGTCACCGCCTGCCGCAGCTGACGGGTGGCCGTCGTCCGCTCCTGGTCCAGGTGGGCCTGCTGACGTGCCATCGCGCGGCGCAGGGAGTCGAACGAGGTCTTGCCCTCGTCGGCCCGTGCCGCGGCGACGGTCGCGGCCTCCTCGGGGGAGGCCGTCGCCACGGGGTGGGCGATGCGCTCCTGCCAGGTCCCGGCGAGTCTCTCCACCTCGGCCAGGTCCGCACGGGCCCGGCCGTCGTCGCCGAGCAGGGGCCGCAGCCGCTTGAGCGCCGCCTGCTCGCCGGCCACACCCTGCGCGTAGGGCTGCAGGAAGTCCCGTTGTCCGGACAGGCCGTAGCCGCGGACGCCGGTCTCCTGGTTGACCAGAGCCGCCTCGACCCGCATCGACTCGATCAGGGCGGGCGAACGCCGGTCCACCAGCGAGGTCGTGATCTGCGAGGTCCGCCACATGGCCCAGCCGCCCAGCGACCCCAGCACCGCGAGGACGACCAGGGTGGCGGCCACACCCACCCGCAGCCAGCGCCGGGTCGTCCAGCCCGCGAACGCGCCCACGGCGCCTGACGGCTTCCTTCTCATCGCGGTGGGCTGCTCCCTCGGCCAGCTGTTCCGGGCCGCACCTCGGCGCGCGGCAAGCACACTGTACTAGCGGCCCGACAACGCATGTTGTCCCCTCCTGGATCAACGCCCTAGGGTGATGGCATGCCTGCTCTCCCTCCCCCTCCCCGTCCGCCGAGTGGGGATGCGGACGTGCTGGTGACCCAGGTGGTGGACGAACTGACCCGGCTCCTCACGCAGGAGACCGCCCACCCTCCGGCGGAGCCCGTCGACACGGCGGGCGAGGCCCGCCGGCATGCTCTGCTGCGGTTGCGGGTACTCACCGGCGTCAAGGAGGCCGTCAGACACCTGGAGGACCAGGCCGCCCACGCCGCCGCCGCGAGCGGCGCCGGCTACCCGGAGATCGGCCGGGCCGTCAGTATGAGCCGCCAAGGAGCTCGGCGCCGCTGGCCCGGGCTGATCACGAACAGCACAGACCACTCGACCCGCCGCCCCACACACCGGAGTTCGTGAATCATGGCTGCCGCCGCAACCCGCCCGTACGACGTGCTGCTGGTCGAGGACGACGTCGCCGACGCGATGCTGATCCAGGACGCCCTCGCCGAGCGCGGTACGCGCAACCTCACCCAGGTCTCCGACGGTATCGAGGCCCTGGACTTCCTGCGCGACCCGGCCAACGAGCGCCCGGACCTCATCGTGCTCGACCTCAACATGCCCCGGATGAACGGGCGCGAGTTCCTCGCCGTGGTCAAGGAGGACGCGGATCTGCGGACCATCCCGGTCGTCGTACTGACCACGTCCGTGGCTCCCGACGACGTCAACGGCGCGTACCAGCACCACGCCAACGCCTATGTCACCAAGCCCGTCAACCTGGAGGAGTTCGAGACGGCCGTCCGCAGCATCGACGCCTTCTACCTCGACATCGCCGTCAAGCCTCCCAGGGAGTAGGGGCATCCGATCGTGACCGGCGTGCGGCCGCGCCTGTTCCGGGTGCGGTCGACGCACGGCAAGGGCGCGTGCTGACCGGGTCGCCGGAGTCCGGAGACCGGGCGAGGAATTCCCCGCAGCCGGTCCGGCGGTCCTGAGGGCGGTGGCCGGGGCCGTGTCAGGTGCTGCGGTCCTCCGGTCGCCGCGGGGACTGTCCGTATGTCTCGCGGTGGACGCGGCGGAAGTGGCCGGGGTCGGCGAACTGCCGGCGGGCCGCGACCTCGGCGACGGTGTACGGGCTGCCGGGGCGGCCGAGTTCGCGGCGGGCGCCTTCGAGACGGCGGCGGCGCACGTAGGCCATGAGGGACTCGCCGTCGGCGAAGGCACGGTGCAGGGTGCGGACGGAGACGTTCAGCGCCCGGGCGATGTCGGCCGGGGTCAGGTCCGGGTCCCGCAGTCCGCCGTCGGCGTATGCCGTGGCCGCGGCGCGCAGGGACCGTGGCGGCACCGCGAAGGACGCGTGGGTCCGGATGACCCCGGTCAGCAGCACGGCCGACGCCGCGCCGGCCGCGTGGGCCACGAGGGCGAGCCGCGCGACGCCGTCGCGGTCGCCTCGATGGTCGGCCTCGCGGTCGTCGCGCCCATGCTCGGCATGGCCCGGGCGGCCCTGGACCTGACCCTGGCCACCGCGGCTCGCAAGCCGATGTCCCTGACCGTCTACGAGCGCCTCGCCGACTCGCCGAGCGTCCAGCTCGCCGTGGCCGACGCCGCTTCCCTCGTCGACACCGCCCAACTGCACGCCTAGCGGGCCGCCGACGACCTCGACCGCGCCGCCGCCGAGGCCGGGCAGCTCACGGTGGAGGAGCGGGCCCGGGTCCGGATGGACACGGCCGTCGCCGCGATCCGCAGCCGCGAGGCGGTGGACCGTCTGGTCTACCGTGTCCGGCGCGAGCACCTTCGCCCTGGCCAATCCGCTGCAGCGGATCCGGCGCGACCTCGGTACCGCCTCCCGCCACGGCGTCGTCAACCCCGACCTGGGCCGGGAGATCTACGGCCGCAGCCTGCTGGGCATCGCCGAACAGCCCACCTTCGTCATCTGACACCGTCGATGGTGGCGATCAGGTGGTGGGGGCGTTTGGCCGGTGACCCGCCCGGCTACCCATGGCGCATGATTCCCTCCCGGGTCGACGAGACCCTGCCGGAGCTGGCCCCGTTCGTCCACGCGGTGCAGGGGCGGCGGCCCGACGACGGTACGTGGTGCGAGGCGTGGACGGTGCGGGACGTCCTGGCCCACCAGACGGGCAACGCCGAGGAACTCGCCCGGGTGCTCCAGGCGTTCCTCGACCGGTCGCCGGTGGAGACCAGGGGCTTCGAGCGGGAGGCCCCCTATCGTCGGATGTCCGACGCCGAACTCTGGGCGGCGTTCCTGAGCCGTTGCGAGAAGCTCACCGAGGTCGCCGCGGCCGCCGCACAGGACCTGTCCCCCGACACGGAGGTGCGGTGGACCGGGCGGTCGGTGAAGGTCCCGTTCTTCGCGGAGCACATGCGGGAGGAACTGATCCTGCACCGCTGGGACCTGACCGGCGACGACCGGACCGCGGTGCGGGCGCTCAGCGAGCCGTGGATGACGGAGCACAGCGTGGTGCAGGTCGGCCGGCCACTGCTGGAACGGGGCCGCGCCGGTCTGGATCTCGGGCCCGGGGGACGGGTCGAGGGCCGGCTGCGCACGCCGGGCATGGACGACGTCGTGGTGACCGCCGACACGGACGGCGCCGGCATCCGGCTCGCCGCGCCCGAGGGCCCCGCGACGATCGAGAGCGACGCGGCCGTACGCGTCCTGCTGCTGTGGGGCCGTCGCCCCGCCGACCCCTCGCGCTGGTACAGCTCCGCGGGACCGGACACCCTGGGCAGGGTGCGCGCCCTCCTCAGCGGCTACTGAGACCGACCCGGCGGCTGCTGAGAGACCCTCCCGCCCGGCGGGCCGGCTCCCGTCAGGAGTCGACCCGGCGCTGTTCGGCCGCGCCGTGGCGCTCGGCCTCGTCCTGGACCAGCATCGACAGCAGCGCGGCCACGGTCAGGCCCGCCTCGGCCGGGTGGCGCAGGACCTTGCCCGGGTCGATCCGGTAGTGGTTGGTGCGGCCGTTGCGGGTGTGGGAGAGGTAACCGTCCTGCTCCAGATCCGAGATGATCTTCTGGACGGCGCGTTCGGTGAGCCGGCAGCGCGCGGCGATGTCACGGATCCGCACGTTGTGGTTGTCGGCGATGCTGGCCAGGACCCGTGCGTGATTGGTCACGAACGTCCACCCCGTATGCGGCTCAGGAACTCCGTCGTCTCCCGTCATGGCCAAATCGTACGGCTACACGTTCACACATCCAAAAACACGAAAGGAAATTCGCGTATGTCTTGACGTGTCACGGGGAACGCACGACCCTGGAGGAAGAGTTGGGGAGGAGGCGACCATGCCGGAAACGCCCTTTGAAGGGCCGTCGACGAGCCCGTGCTGTGCCCTCAGCCCGTCATCGTCCGCCGGCGCTCTGCGGGTGTGGACGGGACCGGACGGCGGACGGGTGACG
This sequence comes from Streptomyces sp. NPDC096040, assembly GCF_040303265.1. Taxonomy (NCBI): domain Bacteria; kingdom Bacillati; phylum Actinomycetota; class Actinomycetes; order Kitasatosporales; family Streptomycetaceae; genus Streptomyces; species Streptomyces sp. NPDC096040. The sequence goes on along the minus strand of NZ_JBEOTA010000018.1, from coordinate 111,830 downwards.
GTCACCGTGAGCGGGGAGTGCTCTCTCGACGAGAGCGAGCACCTACGGCGTGCCCTGCGCAACGCCCTCACCAGGTCGGTCCACGGCGTGGACCTGGACCTCGGCGGACTGGTGTTCGCGGACTGCGCCGCGCTCAACGTCCTGCTGGCGCTTCGGAGTCAGGCCGTCGCGGCGGGCAAGACCGTGGTCGTCACCGCCGCCGGCACCGCCGTGGAACGCCTGCTCACCCTCACGGACACATACGAACTCTTCTCGTCGGCGCACGACCACACCGATCGGCGCGAGGACCCCGATCCGGGCGATCACACCGGTCCGTGCACGGACACCGGCGACCGGCTGCTCCAGACCGAGGTCGTCCAGCTCCGGCGTGCGCTGCGGACCCGGCCGGACATCGACATGGCCCGCGGAATCCTCATGGCGTCCTTCGGTCTGAAGGCCGACCAGGCGTGGGAGGTGCTGGTCTCGGCCTCCCAGCACACCAACACCAAGCTGCACCGCCTGGCCCAGGACGTGGTGACGGCGGTACGGGGTGCGCCGCTGCGGGATACCGTGCAGAAGCAGCTCACGGCCGCCGTCGCCAGAACCCGTGGGCCCGGCGGTCCGTAGCCGCGCGGCTCAGCTCGGGCTCATCGGCCGAGGCGGCCCTCGCGGCACAGCAGCCGTATGCCCTGGACCAGCGTCAGCGGCCACACCACGGCGAAGCACCACAGCACCACGGGGGCCGAGGGGCGTATCCCCATGACGGCCAGGAACAGCGAGGCCGCCGTCAGCAGGGCGACAGCCGGCCGCAGCCGGACCAGGCCGCGCCGAGCGCGCATCCGGCGCATGAAGCGGCGGTCGGCTCGCAGCTCCGCCTCGATCCGCGACAGGACGAGACGTTCGTGCGGCGAGAGCCGAACGTCCTTCGAGGGTTCCGCAGCTTCGGCCACGATGACGGCACCTCCCGGGGCGGTGTCAGCGGCCGAGTGCCCGCGATACGGCGGCTGATACCGCCGTCCCGGACGGCGGGTGGCCGACCGCCGCCGTCGGCTTCGGCGGGACCTCTTACGGAGTCGTGACGTACGGGCGCGCTCGCGTGGTCCGGCGCCCGTGCGGGCCTAGCGTGGCGGTATGCGTGTACTGGTCACCGGCGGTGCCGGGTTCATCGGGTCCCATGTCGTCGAGGCGCTGACGGCGCGCGGGCACGAGGCGGTCGTGTTCGACGTGCGCGACGATCCGGGCGCCGACGTGCGCAATCCGGCGGCGGTCGGGCGGGCGCTCGCGGGCGTGGACGCGGTCTGCCATCAGGCCGCGATGGTCGGTCTTGGGGTGGGCTTCGGGGACGCGGCGGAGTACGTCTCCCGCAATGACCTCGGTACGGCCGTGCTGCTCTCCGCGATGGCCGAGGCGGGGGTACGGCAGCTCGTGCTGGCCGGGTCGATGGTCGTGTACGGGGAGGGCCGGTACGAGTGTCCGCGCCACGGTGTCGTACGACCGGGGCCGCGCGCGGTCGCCGACCTGGAGGCCGGGCGGTTCGAGCCGAACTGTCCCGTGTGCGGCGCCGAGCTGGCACCGGGGCTGGTCGCCGAGGACGCGCCGGTCGATCCACGCAATGTGTACGCCACGACCAAGCTGGCCCAGGAGCATCTGGCCGCCGCCTGGGCCCGGTCGACGGGCGGTTCGGCGGTGTCCCTGCGCTACCACAACGTGTACGGCCCCCGGATGCCCCGTGACACCCCCTACGCCGGCGTGGCCTCCTTCTTCCGTTCGGCGCTCGCCCGGGGTGAGGCCCCCCGGGTGTTCGAGGACGGGCGGCAGCGCCGGGACTTCGTGCACGTCCGGGACGTGGCCGCCGCCAACGCGGTGGCCCTGGAGGCGCGGCCGGAGCCGGGTGCGCTGACCGCGTACAACACCGGCAGCGGCGAGCCGCACACCGTCGGCGAGATGGCCCGCGCGCTGGCCGACGCCCACGGCGGGCCGCTGCCGGTGGTCACCGGGGAGTTCCGGCTCGGGGACGTACGGCACATCACGGCCGACTCCTCGCGGCTGCGGGCCGAGCTGGGCTGGAAGGCCGAGGTCGGCTTCGCCGAGGGGATGCGGGAGTTCGCGCGGGTGCGGTGAGCTACGGCGCCGTCGGCAGCGTGACCTCGAAGCGGCAGCCGCCCGGGATGTTGTGTACGGTGGCCCGCCCCTGGTGGGCCTCCACGATCCCGCGCACGATGGCAAGGCCGAGTCCTGCTCCGGCAGGGGGCGTCCGCGCGTGACTGCCGCGCCAGCCGGTGTCGAAGACGCGGGGCAGGTCCTCCTCGGGGATACCGCCGCAGCCGTCCGTGACGGACAGGACGACCCCCTCGGGACCCCGCTCGGCGGCGACCGCGACCGTGCCGTCGGGCGGCGTCCGGCGGATGGCGTTCACCAGCAGATTGCCCAGCACCCGGCTCATCTCCTTGCCGTCCACCTCGACCGGCACCGGCTCCACCCGGTCGCCGACCAGCCGTACGCCGTGCTCACGCGCCAGCGGGTCGGCGCCCGCGAGCGCGTCGCCGACGAGGTCGTACAGCGACATCCGGCTCGGGCTCAGCGCGAGGGTCCCGGCGTGGATGCGGGAGAGTTCGAAGAGGTCGCCGACCATGTCGTTGAGGCGTTCGACCTCGGTGCGGATCTGCTTCAGGTAGCGGTCCGGGTCGGTGGCGACGCCGTCCTCCAGCGCCTCCGACATGGCGCGCAGACCGGCGAGCGGGGTGCGCAGGTCGTGCGAGATCCAGGCGACCAGTTCCCGGCGCGAGGTCTCCAATGCGCGCTCCCGCTCCCGGGATTCGGCGAGCCTTGCGCTGGTGGCCGCCAACTCGCGGCTTACCGCGGCCAGTTCGGCGGTGGCCGGGGCCGCGGGTGCGGCGAAGTCGCCCTCCTCACCGAACGAGCGTGCGGCGAGGGCGAGTTCGCGGCTGCGGGCGCCGACCCAGCGGCCCAGTATCAGCGCGCTGGCAAGGGACACCGCGGCCGCCATCGCGACCACCGTGGTCACCACCGACAGGTCGTGCGAGGAGAGGAACATCGCCCAGGCGACGGCCAGGGTGCCGGCGAGCATCGCGACCACGCCGACGGCGGCGACCACGGCGATGGACAGGGTGAGCGAGCGGCGCCGGAGCAGGCGCAGCGCGGCCGCTCCGGCGAGCCCGGTGAGGGCGGCGCCCGCCAGGGCGTAGAGAGCGATCAGCAGGGTGTCGCGCATGTCAGTCCATCCCCTGCTCGTCGGCCTCGGGGTCGAAGCGGTAGCCGACGCCCCACACCGTCTGGATCAGGCGCGGCCGGGCCGGGTCGTCCTCGACCTTGGCGCGCAGCCGGCGGACATGGACGGTGACGGTGGACAGGTCACCGAAATCCCAGCCCCACACCTCGCGCATCAGGTCCTCCCTGCTGAACGCCCGCCCGGGGTGCCGCAGGAAGAAGGCGAGGAGGTCGAACTCGCGCAGGGTGAGGGCGAGTTCGGTGCCGTTCCTGGTGGCGCGACGGGCGCTCGGGTCGAGGGTGAGGCCGGCGGTGGAGAAGGAGTGCGCGGCGGGCGCGGGACGGGCGCGGCGCAGCACCGACTCCACCCGCAGGACCAGTTCACGGGGACTGAAGGGCTTGGTGACGTAGTCGTCGGCGCCGACCTCCAGGCCCATGATCCGGTCGTCCTCGTCGCCACGCGCGGTGAGCATGATGACCGGGACGGGGGCGCGGCCGCGCAGCCGCCGGCAGACCTCCAGGCCGTCCATGCCGGGCAGCATCAGGTCGAGCACCACCAGGTCCGGCCAGTGGGCGGCGGCGCGGGTCAGCGCGGTGGGGCCGTCGTCGGCGTGGTCGACCAGGTACCCGGCGCGGTCGAGATACCCGGTGACGACCTCGGCGACGGTCGGATCGTCGTCGACGACCAGGACCCGGGCGGCACCGGTGGTGGCCCGGTCCTCGGTGAGCTCGTACGGCTGCTGCATGCCTCCACCCTCGCACCGGGCCGTCGCGGGTGTCGCGCCCGAGGGTGGGCACGGGGCGCGACGTCCGCGTTTCGTAAGGAGCCGACGCCCGTTATGTCCGGTTCACGTTCGTAGGGTGACAACCGTGACCATCTCACCATCCTCCCCGACGACGGACGTGGACGTCGTCCTCCCCTGCCTGAACGAGGCCGAGGCGCTGCCCTGGGTGCTGGGCCGGATCCCTGCGGGCTGGCGGCCCCTCGTGGTGGACAACGGCTCCACGGACGGCTCGGCGGACATCGCCCGGGCGCTCGGCGCGACCGTCGTCCACGAGCCGCGGCGCGGCTTCGGCGCGGCGTGCCATGCGGGGCTGACCGCCGCGACCGCCGACATCGTCTGCTTCTGCGACTGCGACGCCTCCCTGGATCCGGGGCTCCTCGTGCCGTTCGTGCGAGAAGTCCTCGCCGGGGAGGCGGACTTGGTGCTGGGCCGACGGCGGCCGCAGGGCCGCGGGGCCTGGCCGGCGCATGCCCGTGCCGGGAATTTGGCGCTGGCACGGATGCTACGGCGCCGTACCGGGCTGCGGCTGCACGACCTCGGCCCGCTGCGGGCGGCGCGCCGCGAACCGCTGCTCGCGCTGTCGCTCGACGACCGGCGCAGCGGCTATCCGCTCCAGATGGTGGTGCGGGCGGCCGACGCGGGCTGGCGGGTCGTGGAGCACGAGGTGCCGTACCGGCCGCGCACCGGTGTCTCGAAGGTCACCGGCACCTGGCGCGGCACCTGGCAGGCGGTGCGGGACATGAGCCGGGTACTGAAGGAACCGCCTCGGGTGCGGGCCGGTGGGGGTTGAGCGCGCGGTTCCCCGCGCCCCCAGAGGGGCGCTGCGCTCACGCCGGCTGCCTGGCTGCGGGCAGTCGTACGTCCTCCCCACCCCGCGTCACCACTCAAGGAACCCCCACATGACCACCCTCCTCGTCATCGCCAAGGAGCCCAGGCCCGGTCGGGTCAAGACGCGGCTCACCCCGCCGTTCTCCCCCGAGCAGGCCGCCGCCCTCGCCGAGGCGTCCCTCGCCGACACCCTGCGGACGGTCGCCGACACCCCCGCCACGCGCCGCGTCCTCGCCCTCGACGGCAGCCCCGGCCCGTGGCTGCCGGCCGGCTTCGACGTCGTACCGCAGTGTGCCGGCGGGCTGGACGAGCGGCTCGCGCACGCGTTCGCCGGCTGCACCGGTCCCACTCTCCTCATCGGCATGGACACCCCGCAGGTCACCCCGGCCCTGCTCACCGTGGACTTCGCGGACTGCGACGCCTACTTCGGTCCCGCCGAGGACGGCGGGTTCTGGGCGCTGGGGCTGGCCGACCCGGACCCCTCGCTGCTGCGCGGGGTGCCGATGTCCACGCCGGAGACCGGCGCGGTCCAGCGGCAGCGGCTCGTCGCCGCCGGGCTGCGGGTCACAGACCTGCCGAGGCTGCGGGACGTGGACACCGCGGCGGACGCGACCGCCGTCGCCGCCCTCGCACCGCGCGGCCGGTTCGCCGCCCGCCTGGCCCGGTGCACGGCGCACAGCGGGACGGGCCGCCGATGACCACCTCGCCGCCTGTCGCCTGGACCGGCGCCGACCCCTACGCCGCCGCGCTGCGCGCCGGCCGCGGCCCGCTGTTCCTGCGCCGCACCGACGGGTGGCTGCTTCCCCTGGACGTCGAGCGCTGGTGCGCGCGGGCCGACCCGGTCGACCGGGAGGTCCTGGACCGCTGCGAGGGTGCCGTCCTCGATGTCGGCTGTGGCCCCGGGCGGCTCGTCGCCGAACTCGCCGCCCGGGGCCGTACCGTCCTCGGTATCGACGTCAGTGCGGCCGCCGTCGACCACACCGTGCACCTCGGCGGCCAGGCGCTGCGCCGCTCGGTCTTCGAGCCGCTGCCCGGCGAGGGCCGCTGGGGCACCGTCCTGCTCATGGACGGCAACGTCGGTATCGGCGGCGACCCGCGCGACCTGCTGGACCGGGTCGGCCAACTCCTCGCCCCGGGTGGTCTGTTGATCGCCGAGACCGCTCCGGTGGACGTCGACGAACGCGCCCATGTCCACCTCACCGACGCCCATGAGGCGGTCGGTGCCCCCTTCCTCTGGGCACGGCTCGGCACCGCGGCCCTGCTGCGGTACGCGTGGGGATGGGAGCGGGCCGGTCAGTGGGCGGCCGGTGGCCGCCGCTTCGTCGCGCTGCGCAGCCGGCGCGCCAGCAGCAGTGCCGAGCCGCCGAAGAGCAAAGCGGTGATCAGCAGCCAGCGGGCGAGGTAACCGTCCGCGGACAGGCCGGTGGCCGACTGGTAATGCCCGGCCACCATCCCGCTGATCAGCGGGAACCACACCAGCAGGAGCAGCGCGGAGAGCGCGGCCGGGACCCGGACGTACATCGACCACCCCCGGCGCCCGGCGGCGCCCAGCCCGCGTACCGCCGCCCGGTCGGCCAGCGAGTACAGCGGCAGCAGTACGAGGTCGTGCAGCAGGGCCGCCCCCACCACCCACAGTGCCACGCCGAGCCAGTCGCCGGACAGCAGTCGTACGCCGGCATAGGCGGCGAGCGCGAACGAGCAGGCCAGCAGGAGGATCTGCAGGGGGCTGCCGAGCGGGAGGCGCAGCCGCCCCAGCAGGACGCCGACGGGCAGGGGCGAGCGCATCACAGGTCTCCGAAGGTCATCCGGGCCACCCACTTGGTGTTGAGCACACCGGGTGCGGCGGGCACGATCACGCGCGCCGGGTAGCCGTGGTCGGGGGACAGGTCCTCGCCGTTCACCTGGAGGGCGAGCAGGGAACGCGGGTCGGCGACCTGGTTGGCGCGCAGGGCCGCACGGCGGAAGGCGCCGTGGAGCTGGATCGACTCGACGAGCACGTCCGGTGGGTCGCCGTCGTAGCCGACGAGCGCCGCGAGGTCGCGCAGCCGTACCCCGCGCCACCACTGGTCGGCGGTCGACCAGCCCTCGACGCAGGCGATGGGCAACGCGGCGCTGTGCAGGGGCAGCTGGAGCAGCTCGGTGCGGCTGAGGCGGACCGTCCGGCCGTCGCGTCCGGTGACGACCAGCCGCCAGGCCTCGCCGCCGGTCTCCTTGGCGTCGATCCCGGCGTACGCGGCCGTCTTGTTGATCTGGAAGCCGTTCGGCCCGCTGCCGGGGTCGGCTCCGCCGTGCGGTGCGAGCAGGGCGGTGCGCCGCAGCGCGCCCCCGACGCTCTGCCCGGCCGTGGTGACGAGCAGCAGCAGGGACGCGCCCCCGACGAACCACAGCGCCCCGCGCCGGGACACCGTCGGCGCGTCCGGCCGGGTGGACGCCAACTCGCCTTCGTGCCCCCGCCGTTGCCGGACCGCCCGGAGCGCCGCCGGCACCTTGAGCGCCGCGTGCGCCACGAACGCGGCGAAGAACACCCAGGCGCCGTAGAAGTGCAGGGGGTAGAAGGAACCGGGGAAGACGTAGTCGAGCTGGACGTTGAGGACACCGGTCGTGAACTCGAAGAGACCGCCGCCGACCAGCAACAGCAGCGAGATCCGCTCCAGGGCGTGGGCGAGCGAGCGGGCCGGGGGCAGCGTGAACAGCTTCGGCACCACCGACCACAGCTTGGCGAGCAGCACCGGGATCAGGGTGACGCCGAGGGTGACGTGCAGGCCCTGGGTGAGCCGGTAGAGCCAGTACGGGTTCGTCGGCCACGAGAACAGGTAGAAGCCGAGGATGCCCTTGTCCGGCGTCTGGTCGTTCACCGGGGCCAGGTTCGGGTTGTACGCGGCGTACGACACCAGTCCGGTCACGAACAGCACGGTGATGCCGACGAGCAGCACGAGGCCCAGCACCGAGGTGAACCAGGTGCCGCGCAGCGGGCTGCGCCAGAAGCCGGGTGAGGAGGGAAGCCGCGGGTCGTCGTGTCGCATGGTCCGACGGTAGGCCGGGAGAACCCCGTGAACGGGTGCGCAACCCATGACGAAAGTCTGACGTCAGCGGCCTGATCCGCTCTTTCGGACGGTCGCCCGCCTAACGTTCCGGTGTGACCCGCGCTCCCCACCGTGATCGGCACGCCGATCTGTACGCCGTCCTCGCCGCGGCCCTGCTGGTGCTCGTCGCCGTCCTGGTCGGCCGGCACATCCAGGACGCCTACCGCACCCTGTTCGTGCACTGGCCGCCGCTGTTCGCCGACTGGGACCCGCATGTGGGCCCGGGCACCCCGGCCGCCGTGCTGGTCGCGGTCGCCGTGGTGGCGTACGGGCCGAACCTGGCGGTGCGGCTGCCGTGGCGCGGGCTGCTCGCCGCGGCCTGGGGCGCCTGTCTGGCCTGGACCTGGTCGCTGGCGCTGGTCGACAGCTGGCAGCGGGGCGTGGCGGGCCGGCTCACCAACCCGAACGAGTACCTCACAGGCATCGGCCGCTTCCACGACATCCCGGCGACCCTGCGCGACTTCACCCACCACATCGTCAGCGGCACCCCCGCGCCCTGGCCTACCCATATCGCCGGCCACCCGCCGGCGGCCACCCTCACCTTCGTCCTCCTTGACCGGATCGGGCTGCACGGCGGCGGCTGGGCGGGCGCCTGGTGCATCACCGTCGGGTCGACGGCCTGTGTCGCCGTGCTGGTCGCGGTGCGGGCGCTGGCCGACGAGCGGCTCGCCCGGCGTGCCGCGCCCTTCCTGGTGCTGGCGCCGGCAGCGGTGTGGGTGGGCGCCTCGGCCGACGGGTACTTCGCGGCGGTCGCCGCCTGGGCGGTGGCGCTGCTGGCGCTGGCGGTGACCGGACGGTCCGCGGGGTGGGCGGCGGGTGCGGGACTGCTGTACGGCCTGACCTGCTATCTGTCGTACGGCCTGACGCTCTTCGCGCTGATCGGGGCGGCGGTACTGGTGCTCGGCCGGCGCCGGGTCCGGGCCCGGCCGGTCATCCTCGCCCTGCTGGTGGCGGGGACGGCGGTGGTCCCGGTCGCGTTCACGCTCGCCGGGTTCGACTGGTGGGAGGGGTACCGGCTGCTGGTCACCCGTTACTACCAGGGCATCGGCGGCACCCGCCCGTACGGCTACTGGGTGTGGGCCAACCTGGCCTGCACGGTGATCATCACCGGGCCGGCTACGGCGGCGGGGCTGCGGCGGGCAGGTGCCACGCTGATCCACCGCCGTACGGCGGGCTCCGCACCGACCCGCCTCGCCTTCCTGGTGACGGTCGCGCTGCTCGCGCTGCTGGTCGCCGACGTGTCCGGCATGAGCAAGGCGGAGACGGAGCGCATCTGGCTGCCCTTCGCGATGTGGCTGCTCCCGGCCTGTGCGTTCCTGCCCCGGCCGCGCGCCTGGCTCACCGCACAGGCGCTGCTCGCGCTGCTGCTGAACCATCTGCTGTTCACCGGCTGGTGACTCCCCCCGGTCTCTGGCCGACCACTGACGGCGCACACCTCGGCGGTACGGCAGGCGCTGCTGCCCCGGATCGCCCCTCCACACCCAGCTCCTTCCCACGGGAAGTATCAAGCTCTGTCTTTTTAAAGCAGGTGAAACGTTCGGGAAACGGCGCGCCGCGACTCTTCCGTGCAAACGACCGGGGACGAGAGAGGGCAGAGTCGTGACGGAGATCGTCGGCAAAGAAGCGCCGCCGGCCGTGCCGGACGGCGGGACGGACGGGAAGCGGACGTACAACGACTGGGCGAAGAACGACACGCTGGAGGACTACTCGCTGCGCTACGCTCCGAAGTCCTTTCGCCGCTGGACCCCCTATGTGGTGGCCACCACGGCGCTCGGCGGTATCGCCTATCTCGCGGATTTCGCCATCGGCGGCTCGATCGCCATCTCCAACGGCTTCTCCAGCGCGATGGTGGCGATCCTGACCGCGGCGGTGGTCATCTTCCTCACCGGCATCCCGATCTCGTACTACTCGGCCAAGTACTCCATCGACATGGACCTGTTGACCCGAGGCGCCGGCTTCGGCTATCTCGGCTCGACGCTCACCTCGGTCATCTACGCCAGCTTCACCTTCATCTTCTTCGCCCTCGAAGGCTCGATCATGGCGCAGGCCCTGGAACTGGGCCTGCACATCCCGCTCGCGGTCGGCTATCTGATCTGCTCGGTCATCATCCTGCCGCTCGTCGTCTACGGCATGACCGCGCTGTCGAAGATGCAGGTGTGGACGCAGCCCGTCTGGCTGGTGCTGATGGTCGCGCCGTTCGTGTCCATCGCCATCCAGGAGCCGGGCAGGTTCTCGGAGTTCACGCACTTCGCGGGCAACTCCCCCACCGGGTCCGGCATCAGCATGCTCGGGGTGGGCGCGGGCGCCGGTGTGGCGCTGTCGCTGATCGCCCAGATCGGTGAGCAGGTGGACTATCTGCGGTTCATGCCGGACAAGACTCCGGAGAACGGCAGGAAGTGGTGGGGTGCGGTGCTCTCCGCCGGTCCGGGCTGGGTGGTGCTCGGCGCGGCCAAGCAGATCGGCGGCGCCTTCCTCGCCTTCTACATCGCCGGCAGCGTGGGCCTGGCCAAGGCCAACGAGCCGATCCAGCAGTACGTGCACGGCTTCAGGACCTTCGCCGCGCCCGTCGCCCTGGGCCTGGCCACGTTCTTCGTGATCCTCTCCCAGATAAAGATCAACTCGACGAACGCGTACTCCGGTTCGCTGTCCTGGTCGAACTTCTTCTCCCGGCTGACCCATCGTCACCCCGGCCGTGTCGTCTACATCTTCCTCAACGTCGGCATCGCGCTGGCCCTGATGGAGGGCGGTGTCTTCGGCTTCCTCAACACCGTCCTCGGTTTCTACTCCAACGTGGCGATCGCCTGGATCGGCGCGGTCGTCGCCGACCTGGTGATCAACAAGCCGCTCAAGCTGAGCCCGTCGTACATCGAGTTCAAGCGCGCCCATCTGCACAACTTCAACCCGGTGGGCTTCGGTTCGATGCTGATCGCGTCGGCGGTCTCGATCGCCGCCTACTTCAACGCCTTCGGGGACTACGGCAAGGCGTACTCGCCGTTCATCGCGCTGTTCCTGGCCATGGTGCTCTCGCCGCTGTTCGCGGTGCTGACCAAGGGGAAGTACTACATCGCCCGCGTCGACGACCTGGCGGAACCGCTCCTTGGCGCGGACGGGCTGCCCTCGGCGGCCGTGCTGACCTGCACGGTGTGCACGACCGAGTTCGAGCGGCCGGACGTGGCCAACTGCCCCTTCCACGCGGGGGCGGTCTGCTCGCTGTGCTGCAGCCTGGAGAAGGACTGCCACGACTCCTGCAAGAGCGGGCCGGTCGCGCTCACCATGCCGGCGGTACGCGCCGCGGACTGACCGGCCCCACCACCCCTCACCGCTCCGGCCGGCGCCCTTCGGCGCGGGCCGGAGCACCTGTCTGCAGGCCGTCCACGAGGAGCCGGATCTGCCGGTCGGCCTGCCCCTTCCAGTCCCCGGCCGCGTCCAGCCGCAGCAGTCCCCCCATGGCCCGGACCACGTCACCGGTCTCCAGGTCGGACCGGACCGTGCCGGGCGCGACGGCCGCGCTGTAGAGGGCGTCGATGGCGTCGTAGACCTTCGTGTACGACTCCGAGGCCGATGTCTCGCCGGCGGGTCCCACGCTGCGCAGCGCCTCGGACATGTGCTGTCTGGTGACGAACAGGCCGGCCAGGCGGCCCATGAACTCGCGCAGCGCCCGGTCCGGCGGCAGCGCCGCGAAAAGCTCGTCCCCTACGGCGCACAGCTGGTCCACCTCGTGCTCGTGGGCGGCGAGGACGAGGGACTCCCGGGTCGGAAAGTGCCGGTAGAGGGTGCCGATGCCGACCCCGGCCGCCCCGGCGATGCCGTCCAGCGGCGCGTCCTTGCCGGTGCGCGTGAACTCCTCCAGGGCCGCCGCCACGAGCTTCTCCCGGTTGCGGCGGGCGTGGGCGCGCACGGGACGCGCGGGTCCTTGTCCGTTCATGGGGTACTCCCCCCCAGGCCGGTCACCGTACCTGGCATCCTCCCCACTTACTTACCGGAGGATCGCAGTCCACACCGCCGAGGGGCTCGCCTGTCAGCTGGTCTTGAGGTCGGGGTGGACCTCCTCGACGCGGTCGCGCTTGGAGTACATGTCCCAATAGAGCCCGGCCAGGTCAGCCGGATCGACAACCGGCAAGGAAGCCGCCAGGGAAGCCGCCTCGGGGTCGGCGGCAGCCGCCTCCGCGGCCTCGCTGCCGGTGATGAAGGCGGCGATGGACAGGGTGCCGGCGTAGACGCCGGAGGCGGCGAGTTCGCCGTTCAGGGAGTACAGCCAGTTGCGGGCGGCGGCCATCAGCGGGCCGACGCCGCTCGCGTGGGGCATGGGGTGGACGGCGGTGGCGCCGGTAGTCATCAGGAATGCGCCGTCACCGCGCTCCTTCCATTCCGCAAGCACGGCCTGGACGATTGCCAACGGCGAGAGCAGGAGCAGCGGGATGTCCTGAGCCAGGGCGTCCGGTTCCAGCTGGGCGGCCGGGGTGAACCGGCCGCTGGGGATCGGGCCGTACTCGATCACGTCGATCTGGCCCAACCGCTCGCGGATGGCCTCGATCAGGGCGGGGATATCCTCCGGCGCGGAGAGGTCGGCAGTGAAGCCGGCCGCCTCGATACCCTCGGTACTGAGCTGGTCGACCAGGGCATCGAGGCGGTCCTTGCGACGCGCCACCAGGGCAACACGGAAGCCCTCGGCGGCGAAGCGTCGGGCGATCGAGGTGCCGAGACCCTGGCCGGCGCCGAAGACAGCGATCACTTTGGACATGGGGTGCTCCTCCAACTACTGCGGCAGTGACGGTGAATGATGACGGCGAGGAGGTCTGGATCAGCCCTTGGCGTTCCACACCAGCGGCGCCTCGCGGATCCACGCGCCCTGTTCGACGGCATCGATCATGAAGCCGGCGAAGTCCGTGCGGCTGATCCGCATGGCTGGTTTGTCGGTGCCGCGTTCGGCGGCCTTCACCGGGCCGCCTGCCGGTTTGTCGCTGAGGGCGACGGCACGGGCCAGGGTCCAGTCGGCGCTGGAGGCACGGACGGTCTGGTCGACTCCGTCATGGTCGGTGAAACCGGCCTTGGATCCCTTGATGAACGCCGCAGCAGGCCGAGCAACGTGTCGCTGTCCTGCGCGCCGTGAACGCCGTAGCGGCCGTCGACGACGGTGAACGGCGCACCGGTCGCGCCCAGGCGCTGCGCGCGGCGGGCGTCGTCCTGCACCTGGATGCGGTGGCGGCGCTCGGTCAGCACCTGACGCGCCTCGTCGCGGTCCAGGCCCAGTTCATCGGCGAGCCGGAGCAGGTCGTCCAGGGCGAAGACGGATTCGGCCTTGCCGAAGTAGGTGCGGAAGATGGTGTACCAGGCTTCGCGGTTCTTGCCCTGAGCGGAGGCGTGGGCCAGGAACTCGTGGACGAGCTCGGTGTTGCCGACGACGTTATCCAGCACTCGGTACGGGCTCAGGCCCTCGGCAGCGGCCAGCGACTCGGTCTGCCCGGTCGCGGCCTCCGCCTGCGCGCCGCTGATGCCGTGCTTGCTCAACAGTGCATCGCGGACGCTGACCGTGCGGTCGGCGGGGAAGCCGTTGCCCAGCGGGAAGGAGTGGTGGATCACCTCGACCTCGTCGCCGTGCTCGAACCGCTCCACGGCCCGGTCCACACGGTGGCTGCCGAGCCCGCACCAGGGGCGGGTCACCTCGGCCCAGATCTCTACCTTCACGGCCTGACCTCCAATTCCTACAATTTGTTCGTAACGCCATGATGCGCCAGTATGGAAGTCGTTACAAAAGGCACATCGGTGTGCGCGACGGAGAGGAATGGGCGCCATGCAGGACAGCACTGGTATGGAGATGGCGGCCGCGATCGGGCCATGCGCGAGCATCCCCGCCGACCAGATGGCCTTCATCCGGCAGGTGCTCGACCGGGTCGGCGACAAGTGGAGCATGCTGATCATCGCCGTCCTGGAGGACGGCCCCCTGCGCTACACCGACCTGCAGCGCCAGATCCCCGGCATCTCCCAGCGCATGCTCACTCACACACTGCGCCAGCTCCAGGAGGACGGCCTGGTCACGCGGACCGCCTACGCCGAGGTGCCGCCGCGCGTGGAGTACGCCCTAACCCCGCTCGGCCGCGGCCTGCACGAGATCGTCATGCAGTTGATCGGCTGGGCCTCCGACCACCACGACGAGATCCGCGCGAACCGCTCCCGCGCCGGCACCTCCTCGTCCCGGTCCTGAGCCACGGTGCCCACCGACGTTCGGGGGTGTCGGACGGAAGGGCGAAGGAGCCATCCGGCCAGCTGCTACACCGAGTCGTCGTCCTCGTCGAGGTGGACGGTTGCCGGGTCACGCAGAGGCCGCAGTCCCTCGTGCGGCGAGCGGGCGGCGAAGCTGTAGCGGCCCGGCAGCATGGTGCTGTGCGACATCGACCGTCCGATGCGGTTCGCGCATGACGCGGACTTCCTGTCGATCGCCTTCATCATGTCCGGCGCGGACGTCGCCGCGCGCAGCCCGTTCGCGGCCGGCGAGCCGCGGATGCCGGGCGCGGACCGTGGACCGGGCCGGATCGTCCGGCAGTTGACCACCACGTCGCACGAGAAGCGCGAGCAGCTCTCCGAGAGCACCTTCGACGATCAACCGCGGCCGGGTGCCGGGGCGACATCGTCCTCGGCATCCTCGGCGCACGGCTCTTCCGGTTCGGCGTTCAGCGTGCTGGGGGGCAGCAGGGAGAGATGGGAGAGGTCGTCGGGCGGGGGTTTCCGCAGCGACCACAGAGGCGCGGCGGCGCCGTCGGCGACCGCGGCCGGGGCGTCGGTGAGGTTCATGCGCTCGCGCAGCCGGCCGTAGAAGTCCATCGGCGCGAGCCGGATCACGCGCAGCCGGACCGGTGCGGCGTACACGCCGATCCAGTCCCCCGGCCCCAGGACGCCCCGCACCTGTCCGTCGACGCTGACCGCGACCTGCCCCGAGTGTTCCAGGATGCGCAGTCCGACGGCCTCGTTCGGGGCCGTGACGACCGAGCGGTTGAACGCCATGTGCGGGGCGACCGGCGTGAAGACGAGCGCGTCGGCGCACGGCGAGACGACGGGACCGCCGGCGGCGAAGCTGTAGGCGGTCGAGCCGGTCGGGGTCGCCACCAGCAGCGCGTCGGCGGAGTAGGAGGCGAGCAGCCGCCCGGAGACATACACGCCGATGGACACCTGACGGTCCCGGGAGAGCTTCTCCAGTACGACGTCGTTGACCGCGGTGACGTGCAGGGGCACGCCCCACTCCGCGTCCTCCTCGCAGTCCGTGCGCACCTGGGGCGGCGGCAGCAGCGGCCCGCGGCCGTAGCGCATCAGCTCCTCCATGTCGGAGGGCATCTCCAGACGGCGGGAGGCGCGCATGGTGAGCAGCATCCGGCTGTCGACGGTGAACCGGTCCTCGCGGACCGCGTCCAGCGCCTCCCGCACCGAGGAGGCCGCCACCTCGGTCAGGAAGCCGACCCGGCCCAGGTCGACGCCGAGGACCAGAGCGTCGTTGCGGGCGGCGAGCCGGGCGCCGCGCAGGAAGGTGCCGTCGCCGCCGAGGGTGACGATCAGGTCGGGGTCGCCCGCGGCCGCGACCTCCTCCACGGAGTGGTGCCGTCCGCCGTCGTTCCACACGTCGATGTCCGTGCACCGCACATCGTGCTCCGCCGCCCACGCCCGCACGGCACGGGCGGCTTCCACCGCCTCCGCGCGGCCCCCGTGCACCACAAGTCCGAGCCCGTTCACCGTCATCTCCGCCTCCAGGACACCCGTGCTCCGCCGTTGCTCCCACGCTGTCACGGCCGGGCGGATCTCACAGGCCAAGGGAGGTGGCCAGCCGGGTGAGCTCGGCCGTGGTGTTGATGTCGAGCTTGGCGCGGATACCGGCGGAGGTAGGCGTCGACGGTGTGCCGGGAGAGCCCCATGTGCCGTGCCGCCTGCAGGTATCTGCAGCCCGCGGCGATGTGCTTCAGCGTCTCGCGCTCACGCGGGGCCAGCGCGACGGCGGCGGTCCCGGTGTGCTGGGTGACAACGGAGAAGCTCATGAGGATCCCTTGCCGGATTGACCGATAATGGCGGTTTGTCCGTTTACAAAACCCTGGAAGCGAACTCGTCACCAACGCGTTCCGGTACGGCCGTCCGCCCGTCCGCCTCCGGCTCATCCACGACGACCACAGCCTCACCTGCGAGGTCTTCGACTCCAGCAACACGGGCCCGCACATGCGACGGGCCCACACCTACGACGAGGGCGGCCGCGGCCTGCTCCTCGTCGGCCAGCTCAGCCAGCGCTGGGGGCACCCGGCACGCCAGCACCGGCAAGACCGTCTGGGCGGAGCAGTTCCTCAGGGAGGAGTGAGTTTCCGGCGAACAGGTCTCAGGGACCGAACACCGGGCGGGCCCAGGTGGGCGGGGGCTCGGCGGGTCCGGTGTTCCGGCGGACGGTGGGGGTCCTTCGCGCGGGCCGGTCCGGCGGGGCCGGCTCCCCCGGTACGACGCCGAACGCGGCGAGCCGCAGCGCCCCCACGAACTCCAGGCAGGATTCGTAACGGTCCCCGGGAACCTTGGCCAGCGCCTTGGCGAACACCGCGTCCAACCCCGGCGGCAACCCGGACCGCACCTCGCTCAGCGCGGGCGGGCGGTCGTACTGGTGCGCCCACAGCAGCGCGATGTCCTCGTCCCGGACGAAGGGCGGACCGCCGGCGAGCATCTCGAAGACCACGCAGGCGAGACTGTAGAGATCGCACCGGCCGTCCACCGGACGGCCCGAGATCTGCTCCGGCGCCACATAGTCCAGCGTGCCGACGAACTCGCCGACCGTCGTGAACCCCGTCAGCGACAGCGACTTCTTGGTGAGCCCGAAATCCGTGAGGTACACGTGCTCCGGGTGGTCGCTGTCCGTGCCCCGCGCCACCAGCACGTTGCCGGGCTTCACATCCCGGTGCACCAGATCGTGCTCATGTGCCGCGTCGAGGGCCGAGGCGATCTGCGCGGCGATCCGCAGCGCCGCCTCCACCGGCAGCACACCCTCCCTGTCCAGCAGCACACGCAGATCCGGGCCCGACACATAGCGCATCGCGATGTAGAGCACGCCGTCCGTCTCGCCGGCCTCGAAGATCGGCACGATGTGGGGGTGGTCGAGGGCGGCCGCCACACGCGACTCGTGGGTGAAGCGGCGACGGAAGGTGTCGTTGCGGGCCATCTCCGGGGCGAGCAGCTTCAGGGCGACGGTGCGGTCCAGGCGCAGGTCCGTCGCACGGTAGACGACGGCCATCCCGCCCCGCCCGATCTCACCCTCGACCTCGTACCCCGCGATGCGCGTCGCCATCACATGTTCACCCCGTAACGTGTCAAACCTGATCAAATCGTAACCATCGGTGCGGCGCCGCGCGCCTGGGGCGGCGGGCGGGAACTCGCCGCCTAAAAGGCGGCCGCCTGCCAGCCCGTCCAGCGCGACACCGTCACGAAAATGACCGCGCCGTGGGGGGGACGCTCCCGGTACTGCGGGTATTTCTCGCGCAGTGGCTCGATGACCGCCGCGTCGGCAGGGATCACTCGCGCGTCACCGTCCGCCCGGACCCACCACAAGTGGTCCCAGTTCTCGTCGTATGCGTCCACGAGCAGGCTCACGGACGGCTGTGCGGCGATGTTGCGCAGCCGTTTGAGGCGGGGCGTGGTCTTGGGCTTGTGGTCCACGGCGGTGACGATCCCGTCGGCCCCGTGCCGTGCGAAGACGACCGGCACCAGATGCGGGCGGCCGGTCTCGTCGACGGTGGCGAGCCGTGCCACGCGTGCATCGGCGAACCGCCGCCGAGCCTCACCCTCGCCCAGTTCCGGCATGGCGCTCCCTCTCCCTCAGGCGCCACGCAGGGCGTCCAGTACGTCGGCGTCCGTCAGTTGCCCGAAGTCGTCGTACCACTGGCCGACCGCGCTGAACAGGGCCGGCCGGCACGGGCAGACGACGAGGTCGGCCTCGCCGGCGAGCGCGTCCAGGGAGTCCGGCGCGCCGACGGGGACGGCCAGCACGGTCCGGGCCGGGCCCCGGCGCCGTACGTGGCGCAGGGCGGCGCGGGCGGTGGAGCCGGTGGCCAGGCCGTCGTCGACGACGATCACGGTACGGCCGCGCAGCTCGGGCGCCGGCCGCCCCTGCCGGTACCGGCGCTCGCGGCGGCGCAGTTCCCGCCGCTCGCGTTCCACCACCGGGGCCAGGGAGTCCTCGCTCATGCGCAGGTGGGCCAGGGTCGCGTGGTCGAGGAGCGGCGGGTCGTCCCCGGCGATCGCGCCGACACCGAACTCCTCGTGGTACGGGGCTCCGATCTTGCGTACGACGAGCACGTCGAGCGGGGCCGAGAGCTCCCGCGCGACCTCCGCGGCGACGGCCGCCCCGCCCCGCGGCAGCGCCAGCACGATGGGGTCAGGCAGACCACCCTCGTCGCGCAACTTCCCCAGCACGGCCGCGAGTTCGCGACCGGCCTGGGCGCGGTCCCGGTAGCGCACGGTTCGTCCTCTCGGGCCGGGGTCGGTCCCCTTCTTCCATGCTCACACCCGAAGGCGTCGAAGACCGAGTCCAACCCCAAAGAATTCGCGCACACGTTCTATAGGCCGTGCTCAAGGGCCCGGTCAGAAGACGACCCACCATCCTTCTCGGGCCGCCTGTTCGGCCGTGTACGACACCCCGTCCGCCTTGAGGCCGGCGGTGCCGAGGACGGTGATCTCGCCGCCTTGGTCGCCGAGTTGGGCGCCGCCGGACAGCGGCACGGCGAGGGTGGCACCGGCGGCCGGCGGGCCGGGCGGGACCGGGGAGGCCTGCCCGACGCGGTCGAGCAGGCGCCAGCCGGTGAGGTCGACCGGGGTGGGTGAGGCGTTGAGGAGGGTGACGGTCTCCCCTTCGGGCGCGGGGCCAGGCGGGTTGACCAGCGCGGCGACGATCCGGACCGGCTGGTCGCCCGGGGCGGGACGGGAGGTGTCGACGCCGTCGAGGGCGTGGCCGGTGACGTCGTCGGTGTGCCAGGCCTGGTTCTGGAAGGCGAGGAAGATCCCGACCCAGCGTTCCTGGACCTGACCGTCTCCGGGGAGGCGGATGAGCAGCCCGCCGTCCTGCCACACCCCGTCGTCGCTGCGGAAGCGGCCGCTGTTGCCCTGGTTCATGTGGATGTCGTGGACGCCGTTGCCGGGGAGGAAGCCGAAGACCTTGTCCTTGACGGCGGTCTCGGGCCCCCAGCGCTCGCCGAACAGGTACAGCCGGGCACTGGGGTCGTCGACGGCACGGCGTACGTAGTGGTCGAGCAGGTCGGCCAGGTCGTTGTCGGGGCCTGAGCGGTCGGCCGGCAGGACGCGCATCCGCGCCGGGTCGAAGAGGTTGCCGCGCACGAAGTCGAGGTTGGGCCCGCCGGGCCCGGGCGGCAGGGTGTTCCAGCCGCTCGTCAGGCCCTCCAGGCGGACGGTGAGGGGGTGCTTGAAGTCGTCGTCGACGAGATAGAGCAGTTCGGCGGGCTTCTGCTGCGAGAGCACGTTGACCGCGGCCCGGTAGTGGACGCCTGTGTCGTCGGTGAGATGGATCTGGTAGTGCGGGCTGTCGCCGGCGCCCTCCCGCCGGATGTCGACGGCCCGGGTGATCAGTACGCCATAGGTCTTCAACGGCATGTCGGCCAACTCCCCGTGAAGGCAGGCGGTTTGCCCGCCCATGGCGGGGATCGTACGGGCCCGGGGCGGGTTCCGGTCCGTCCTGGACGTTTCTGTCGGTCCTGTGAACAGATGGTGTGCGCCCCGCGGAGCCTGGCCGATTCCCTACGATCGTTCCGTGGTCACCTTCCTTCTCCAACGCACGGCTCCGCTGCCCATCGACGAGGCGTGGCGCCGGCTCACGGAGTGGTCCGCGCACGCCGATGCGGTCCCGCTGACCCGGATCAGCGTGCTCACCGATCCCCCGACCCATGAGGGCACGGTCTTTGTGGCCCGTTCCGGGCTCGGGCCGCTGTCCTTCGAGGACCCCATGGAGGTGACCGTCTGGGAGCCCCCGGAGGACGGCGGCTCCGGCCGGTGCCGCCTGGTCAAGCATGGCCGGGTGGTGCTCGGCTGGGCCGAACTGCAGGTGCGTCCCGGGCCCGGCGGCCGTACCCGGGTGATCTGGCACGAGGAACTACGGGTGCGGGGGATGCCGTCGGCCTTCGACCCACTGCTGGACCGGGCCGCCCGGGCGGTGTTCGGGCGGGCGGTCAACGCGCTGCTCAGGAAACCGTAGCCGCCGCCCTGGCCGCCTCCCCTTGGCAGATCCCGGCCGCACGATGGGCAGTGGCCCTCCGGTGCCGAACGGTCACCGTGGGTCGATGCGGCCGGGAGGCACGGAGGTGGCGTTCTTCGCGCCCGGGGAAGTGAAGCTGTTGCGGGAGGCCGGGCACCCGCGCGGATGGGTCCGCGGCGAGGTGCTGATGCGGGAGGGCGAGGCGGCCGACTCCGTCGTCCTGCTGACGGCCGGTCTGGTGAAGGCGACGGTCGACTCGGCCAACGGCTGCACCAGTCTGCTCGCCCTGCGCGGCCCCGGTGAACTCCTCGGCGAACTCGCCTGTGTCGACGGCGGCCGGCGGGCCGCGACGGTCACCGCGATGCGCCGCTCGGAGGGCGTGGTAGTCGCCGCGGACGCCTTCCTGCGGCTGCTGGAGCGGGACCCGGCGCTGTGCCTGGCGGTGCTGCGCGGTGTCGTGGGCCGGTACGGGACTCCGACGGGCTGCGCGCCGAACAGGGCGCCCGCACCACCCGGGCCCGGGTCGCCGGGCTGCTGGTGAAGCTCGCCGTGCAGTACGGCTCGGCCGCGCCGGAGACCTGCCGGGTGCCGTCACGGTCTTCAACCAGCGTGAACTGGCCGCCGCCACCGGGGCGTCCAGGGAGTCGGTGGTGCGCTGTTGGCGGGCGATGCAGCAGGAGGGCCCGGTGGCCACCCGCCGGGGCCGCACCGTCGTACTCGACCTGGCGGGGTTACGGCGCTGGGCGGCGAGGGGACCCGGTCCGCTCGCGCCGCGAGGGCAGAGGAGTTGCACCGCGAACGCATCGGAACGGAACTCCCCCCGCCGAACGCGTCATTTGACGCTGTACGACGCCCATGAAGGCGCTTCCATCGTCCCCTGGCGCCCGGACCGGTAGGGCGATCGGGGGAACAGACCGAGCGCTCCGCTCCCTGAGGGGTGGCCTGGGCCGGGGGGCTAGGCCACCGACCCGATCCGCCGCGCGGGCGTCGATGTCGATGTCGTGTCGTGGTGGATCGGGGTGTGGGCGCCGGTGAGGGAGAGGCCGCCGCCGCCGCGGCGGTTGGCGACGATCTCGGCCGCGATCGACAGGGCGGTCTCCTCGGGCGTACGGGCGCCCAGGTCCAGGCCGATGGGGGACCTGAGGCGGGCCAGCTCCAGCTCGGTGACGCCGACCTCGCGCAGCCGCTGGTTGCGGTCCAGGTGGGTGCGGCGGGAGCCCATCGCGCCGACGTACGCCACCGGCAGGCGCAGGGCGAGCCGGAGCAGCGGGATGTCGAACTTGGCGTCGTGGGTGAGGACGCAAAGGACGGTACGGCCGTCCACCTGCGTACGCTCCAGGTAGGTGTGCGGCCACTCGACGACGATCTCGTCGGCCTCCGGGAAGCGGGACTTCGTGGCGAACACGGGCCGCGCGTCGCACACCGTCACGTGGTAGTCGAGGAACTTGCCGACGCGGACCAGCGCGGACGCGAAGTCGATCGCCCCGAAGACGATCATCCGGGGTGCCGGGACCGAGGACTCGACCAGCACCGTGAGCGGTGCTCCGCAGCGGGAGCCCTGCTCTCCGATCTCCAGGGTGCCGGTGCGGCCCGCGTCCAGGAAGGCTCCTGCCTCGGCGGCCACCGTGCGGTCCAGCTCGGGGTGGGCGCCGAAGCCGCCCTCACAGGAGCCGTCGGCGTCCACCAGCAGGGCGCGGCCGAGGAGTTCGGCCGGCCCGGTGACGATCCGCGCGACCGCCGCCGCCTCCCCACGCGCGGCGGCGGCCAGCGCGGCCGCGACCACCGGCCGGGCGGGGTCGTCCGCCCGTACCGGGGTGACGAGGATGTCGATGACGCCGCCACAGGTCAGGCCCACGGCGAAGGCATCCTCGTCGCTGTACCCGAAGCGCTCCAGGACGGTTTCGCCGTCCTCCAGCGCCTGTCGGCACAGCTCGTACACGGCGCCCTCCACACACCCGCCGGAGACCGAGCCCACGGCGGTGCCGTCGGCGTCCACCGCGAGGGCGGCGCCGGGCTGACGCGGGGCGCTGCCGCCGACCGCCACCACCGTGGCCACGGCGAAGTCACGTCCGTCCGCGACCCACCGGTTCAGCTCCTCGGCGATGTCCAGCATCTCTCGGTCTCCTTTGGAGGAAAGGCGCCCCGAAGGGGGGCGGGGCTGTGTACATGTGCGGCCCCGCCGCGTGGGCGCGACCAGCCACGACGGGCCGGCGGACGACCGCCGGCCCATCACGGCTTCGCCGGTGGAGCGTCTAGTGGACGCCGAGCCAGCTCTCGATGGGATTGAGGGCGAAATAGACCAGGAAGATGGCTGTCAGGCCCCACATGAATGCCCCGACTTCCCGTGCCTTGCCCTGAGCTGCCTTGATGGCGGTGTAGGAGATGACGCCGGCGGCCACACCCGTGGTGATCATGTAGGTGAAGGGCATCAGGACGACCGTCAGGAACACCGGGATGGCGGTGGCCCGGTCGGCCCAGTCGACGTGCCGGGCGTTCATCAGCATCATCGCGCCGATGACCACCAGGGCGGCCGAGGCGACCTCCTGCGGGACGATCGCGGTGAGCGGGGTGAAGAAGAGACAGGCCGCGAAGAACAGGCCGGTGACCACCGAGGCGAGTCCGGTACGGGCACCCTCGCCGACGCCGGTCGCCGACTCGATGAACACGGTCTGCCCGGAGCCGCCGGCCACCCCTCCGATCGCGCCGCCCGCGCCGTCGATGAACAGCGCCTTGGACAGGCCCGGCATCCGGCCCTTGTCGTCGGCGAGCTCGGCCTCCGTGCCGACGCCGATGATGGTGGCCATCGCGTCGAAGAACCCGGCGAGCACCAGGGTGAAGACGATCATCGCCACGGTCATCGCGCCGACCTTGCCCCAGCCGCCGAACTCGACGTGCCCGAAGAGCGAGAAGTCCGGCATGGAGACGGCGGAGCCGTGCAGTGCGGGAGCGGCGCCGGCCGCCCACTGCTTGGGGTCGATGACCCCGAGACCGTTGAGTACGGCCGCCACGACCGTGCCGCTGATGATGCCGATCAGGATGGCACCGGAGACGTTCCGGGCCTGGAGCATGAAGATCAGCAGCAGCGTGCCGGCGAAGAGCAGCACCGGCCAGCCGGTGAGTTGGCCCGCGGGGCCGAGGGTGAGCGGGGTGGCCTTGCCCTGGTGCACGAAGCCGGACTTGTAGAGACCGATGAGGGCGATGAACAGGCCGATGCCCATGGTGATGCCGTGCTTGAGCGCGAGCGGGATCGCGTTCATGATCATCTCGCGGAGGCCGGTGACGACCAGGAGCATGATGACGACGCCGTACATCACGCACATGCCCATCGCCTGCGGCCAGGTCATCTGCGGGGCGACCTGTGAGGACAGCACGCCGGAGACGGAGAGGCCGGCGGCGAGCGCGAGCGGCACCTTGCCGGCGAAGCCCATCAGCAGCGTGGTGAAGGCCGCCGCGAACGCGGTCGCGGTGATGAGGGCCTTCTGGCCGAGGGTGTCCCCGGCCGCGTCCTTGCCGGACAGGATCAGGGGGTTGAGCAGGAGGATGTACGCCATCGCCATGAAGGTGGTGACGCCGCCGCGGACCTCACGAGCGACCGTGGATCCTCTCCCGGATATGTGAAAGTACCGGTCGAGCCAGGACCGGCCGGCCGTGACGCGGGTGCCTTCTCCCGCGTCTTCTGCGACGGTCTTCGGCTCGAGTGACTGCTGGGTCATATGGGCCTGCTCCCAAGGTTCAAAGGGGCACCCGCGACTTGCCTTCGGCGTCTGGCGGGATTTGGGGAGGTGCCCGACCCGGGGGACGGCCCGAGGCGAACATTCAGGGGTGTCCTGGGGGACGGGGTCCCCCAGGACGACTTACCGGTTCAACCCCCGGAGGGTCCCGTGCCGGTGAGGTGTTCCGGGCGGACGGGCGTGCGGTTCAGCTCCAGGCCCGTCGCGTTCCGGATCGCCGCGAGGACGGCCGGGGTCGACGACAGGGTCGGGGCTTCGCCGATGCCACGGAGCCCGTACGGGGCGTGGTCGTCGGCGAGTTCGAGGACGTCGACCGGGATGGTCGGCGTGTCGAGGATGGTCGGGATCAGATAGTCGGTGAAGGAGGGGTTCCTGACCTTCGCCGTCTTCGGGTCGACGATGATCTCCTCCATCACCGCGACCCCCAGGCCCTGGGTCGTACCGCCCTGGATCTGGCCGACGACGGAGAGCGGGTTGAGTGCCTTGCCGACGTCCTGGGCGCAGGCCAGCTCGATCACCTTGACCAGGCCCAGTTCGGTGTCGACCTCGACGACCGCGCGGTGGGCGGCGAAGCTGTACTGGACATGGCCGTTGCCCTGGCCGGTGCGCAGGTCGAAGGCCTCGGTCGCCCGGTGCCGCCACTCCGCCTCGATCTCGACCACGTCGTCACCGAGCACGTCCACCAGGTCGGCGAGCACCTCGCCGCCGTCGGTGACGACCTTGCCGGCCTCCAGGAGCAGTTCCGCGGTGGCCCAGGCGGGGTGGTAGGTGCCGTACTTGCGACGGCCCAGCTCCAGGACCTTCTCGCGGACCAGCTCGCAGGAGTTCTTCACGGCGCCGCCGGTGACGTACGTCTGCCGGGAGGCCGAGGTCGAACCCGCCGAGCCCACCTGGGTGTCGGCCGGGTGGATGGTCACCTGGGTGACGCCCAGCTCGGTGCGGGCGATCTGCGCGTGGACGGTGACACCGCCCTGGCCGACCTCCGCCATCGCGGTGTGCACGGTGGCGACCGGCTCGCCGGCCACGACCTCCATGCGCACCTTGGCGGTGGAGTAGTCGTCGAAGCCCTCGGAGAATCCGACGTTCTTGATGCCGACCGCGTAGCCGACGCCGCGTACGACGCCTTCGCCGTGGGTGGTGTTGGAGAGACCGCCGGGCAGCTGGCGTACGTCTGCCTCCTCGCCGGCCGAGAGCCACTGCTGCTCGGGCGGCATGGGCATCGCCTTGACCCGGCGCAGGAGTTCGGCCACCGGGGCCGGTGAGTCGACCGGCTGGCCGGTGGGCAGCAGGGTGCCCTGCTCCATGGCGTTCAGCTTCCTGAACTCCACGGGGTCCATGCCGAGTTGCTTGGCCACCTTGTCCATCTGCGCCTCGTAGGCGAAGCAGGCCTGGACCGCGCCGAAGCCGCGCATCGCGCCGCAGGGCGGGTTGTTGGTGTAGAGGGCGATGGCCTCGACCTCGACGTTGTCGACGACGTACGGCCCGACGCCGAGCGAGGAGGCGTTGCCGACGACGGCCGGGGAGGCGGAGGCGTACGCGCCGCCGTCCAGCACGATCCGGCACTTGACGTGGGTCAGCTTGCCCTCGCGGGTGGCCCCGTGCTCGTAGTAGAGCCGCGCGGGGTGGCGGTGGACGTGCCCGAAGAAGGACTCGAACCGGTTGTAGACGATCTTGACCGGCTTGCCGGTGCGCAGGGCCAGCAGACAGGCGTGGATCTGCATCGACAGGTCCTCGCGGCCGCCGAACGCGCCGCCGACGCCGGCCAGAGTCATCCGCACCTTGTCCTCGGGCAGGCCGAGGACCGGGGCGATCTGGCGCAGGTCGGAGTGGAGCCACTGGGTGGCGATGTACAGGTGGACGCCGCCGTCCTCCTCGGGCACCGCGAGACCGGACTCGGGGCCGAGGAAGGCCTGGTCCTGCATGCCGAAGTAGTACTCGCCCTTGACGATGACGTCGGCGCGCCTGGCGGCCTCGTCGGCGTCGCCGCGGACGATCGGCTGCCGGTGCACGATGTTGGGGTGCGGGACGTGGCCGATGTGGTGGTCGTCGCGGTTCTCGTGGATGTGGATCGCGTCCGGGGCGGTCGCGGAGGCCTCGTCGGTGATGACGGGCAGCTCGCGGTACTCGACCTTGATCTTGGCGGCCGCGCGGCGGGCGGTCTCCGGGTGGTCGGCGGCGACGATCGCGACCGGTTCGCCGTGGTGGCGGACCTTGCCGTGCGCGAGAACCGGGGTGTCCTGGATCTCCAGGCCGTAGTTCTTCACCTCGGTCGGCAGGTCGTCGTAGGTCATGACCGCGTAGACGCCGGGCTGCGCGAGGGCCTCGCTGGTGTCGATCGACACGATCTCGGCGTGCGCGACCGTCGAGCGGAGGATCTGGCCCCAGAGCATGTCCTCGTGCCACATGTCGGAGGAGTACGCGAACTCGCCGGTGACCTTGAGGGTGCCGTCCGGGCGGAGCGTGGACTCGCCGATACCGCCCTTGGTCTGGGAGCCCTGGGTGATCTTGGTGGGAGTGCCGATGGTGGGCATTCGCTCAGACCGCCTCTCCCTGCCGGGCGGCCGCGAGGCGGACCGCGTCCATGATCTTCTCGTAGCCCGTGCAGCGGCACAGGTTGCCCGACAGTGCCTCGCGGATGTCCGCGTCGGTCGGGGTCGGGTTGTGCTCCAGCATCTCGTCGGCGGCGACCAGCAGACCCGGGGTGCAGAAGCCGCACTGCACGGCGCCGGCGTCGATGAACGCCTGCTGGATGGGGGAGAGCTCGGTGCCCTCGCCGGTCTGGGAGTCCGAGGGCTTGGCTTCCCAGCGCTTGGCCTCGTCGAGCGTCGTACCGCAGGAGCGGTCCTTGGCGTAGTCCGCGAGGCCCTCGACGGTGACGACCTCACGGCCCTCGACCTGACCGGCGGCGACCAGGCACGAACACACCGGGACCCCGTCCAGCCGTACCGTGCACGACCCGCACTCGCCCTGCTCGCAGGCGTTCTTGGAGCCGGGGAGACCGAGCCGCTCGCGCAGCACGTAGAGAAGGCTCTCGCCCTCCCAGACGTCGTCGGCTTCCTGCGGGCGTCCGTTGACAGTGAAGTTGACGCGCATTACGCGGCTCCCTCCGTGATGCGGCGGGCGCCGCGGTACGACTCCCAGGTCCAGGTGAGCGTCCGGCGGGCCATCACGCCGACCGCGTGACGGCGGTAGGCGGCGGTCCCCCGGACGTCGTCGATCGGGTTGCAGGCGGCGGCGCACAGGTCCGCGAACTGCTTGGCGACCGACGGGGTGATGATCTTTCCGTTGTCCCAGAAGCCGCCTTCGTCGAGCGCCGCGTTCAGGAAGTCCTCGGCGGTCTTCGCGCGCACCGGCGTGGGAGCGGCCGAGCCGATACCGGTACGCACGGTCCGCGTGCCGGGGTGCAGGGCGAGCCCGAAGGCGCACACGGCGATGACCATGGCGTTGCGGGTGCCGACCTTGGAGTACTGCTGGGGTCCGTCGGCCTTCTTCACGTGCACGGCGCGGATCAGCTCGTCCGGCGCGAGGGCGTTGCGCTTCACGCCGGTGTAGAAGTCGTCGATGGGGATGAGCCGGGTGCCGCGCACGGACTCGGCCTCGACCTCGGCACCGGCCGCGAGCAGCGCCGGGTGGGCGTCACCGGCCGGGGAGGCGGTGCCGAGGTTGCCGCCGACGCCGCCGCGGTTGCGGATCTGCGGGGAGGCGACGGTGTGCGAGGCGAGGGCGAGACCCGGCAGCTCGGTGCGCAGGTTCTCCATGATCCGGGTGTACGGCACGGAGGCGCCCAGCCGTACGCTCTCCTCGCCGACCTCCCATTCGTAGAGATCGCCGATGCGGTTGAGGTCGAGGAGGTACTCGGGCCGGCGGTGGTCGAAGTTGATCTCGACCATCACATCGGTGCCACCCGCGATCGGCACTGCGGTGGGATGCTCGGCCTTCGCGGCGAGCGCCTCATCCCAGCTGGCGGGGCGAAGGAAGTCCATGACCGGCTCTCTTCTCCGTCTCGTGAGTCTCGTGAGTCGTGCGGATTTGAGCCAATCCGTGTGCGGCGGGCCCGGCTCGTTCATGTCCTGTTAACGCGGAATGAGGCCAGTACACCGCCCCGTACTCCACCGGGGTCAGTCACCGAAACCATGAAGGAGTTGGCTGGCCAGCACGGGCATCTTGTAGATTCGTATGAACGGAGGTCATCAGTAACCCCTTGGATTTCCTGTGGAAACGCAGGAAACGCCCAGGTACCCCGCGATCTCGGCCCGGGACCCCGCACGCCGGGCGCCTCATCCATGACACTGCAAGATTCATCGTAGATTTCGAGACACAGAACGGCGGCGACGAGATGCGGCTGCGCGCACTGCTGGACACCGATGCGCTGGGCCTGCGGCTGCTCGGCGGCGAGGACGAGCTGGACCGCACGGTGCGCGGGGTGATGACCACGGACCTGCGTGACCCCAGCCGCTACCTCTCGGGCGGTGAGCTGGTGCTGACGGGCCTGGCCTGGCGCCGGGACGCCGCGGACTCCGAGCCGTTCGTACGACTCCTGGCGCAGGCCGGGGTGGCCGCGCTGGCGGCCGGTGAGGCCGAGCTGGGGGACATCCCGGACGACCTGGTCGTGGCCTGCGCCCGGCACCGCCTCCCGCTGTTCGCGGTGCACGAGTCGGTGGCGTTCGCGACGATCACCGAGCATGTCGTACGGCAGGTCAGCGGCGAGCGGGCCGGGGACCTGGCGGCCGTCGTCGACCGGCACCGCCGGATGATGACCTCGGGCCCGGCGGGCGGCGGCCCGGACGTGGTCCTGGACCTGCTCGGCTCGGACCTCGACCTGCGGGCGTGGGTGCTCTCCCCGACCGGCCGACTGATCGCCGGCTCCAAGGCGTCGGGGCCCGCGCTGCCCGCCGAGGCCTGCGCCCAGCTGGCCGCCGAGCACCTGGCCGCGACCCGCACCGGCCGCCGGGGCCCGCACCGCGTCCTCCTCGGCGGTACGACGTTCTCGCTCTTTCCGATCCGGTCCTGGGGGCACCGCCCAGCGGTAGCTGGGGGAGGCCGCTCCCCGCAGGGGGCGCGGGATGTGCGCGAGACCGTGCTCTCGGACTGGCTGCTGGCCGTCGAGGCGGACGCCGGCGACTGGCAGGACGAGCGCCTCGACCTGCTCCAGGGCGTCACCCAGCTGATCGCCGTGGAGCGCGACCGCCGCGACGCGGCCCGTACGGTACGGCGCCGGCTCGCCCAGGAGGTGCTGGAGCTGGTCCAGACGGGCGCGGCCCCGGCGGAGATCGCCGCGCGCCTGCGGGTGGCCGCGCCCGTCCTGCTGCCGGGTCTGGGCGCGGCCCCGCACTGGCAGGTGGTGGTCGCCCGCGTCGAGTGGGACGGCGGGGAGGTCGAGGGCGGCCCGGTCGCGCAGTCACTCCTCGAAGAGATCCTGGTCGACCCGCTGGCCACCGGCCCGGAGCCGTCCGACCGGATAGCGGTGGCCCACACCGGCGACGAGGCGATCGCCCTGGTCCCGCTCCCCGCCGTCGCCACCGAGCACGACGGCTCCGAGTCCGGTATCCACGCCGACGCCCTCCTGAAGTCGGTGGCGGACCCGCTGTCGGCGGGCCTGGACGACGACGGCCGGGTCACCCTCGGCGTCAGTGCGGCCGTGCACTCGGCGGAGGGGCTGCGCGGGGCCCTGGAGGAGGCCCGGCACGCCCGCCGGGTGGCCGCCGCCCGCCCCGGCCGGGTCTGCGCGGCGGGCCACCAGGAACTGGCCTCGCACGTCCTGCTGCTCCCCTTCGTCCCCGACGACGTCCGCCGCGCCTTCACCGCCCGGCTGCTGGACCCCCTGCGCGACTACGACCGCCGGCACCGAGCGGAGCTGATCCCGACCCTCGAGGCGTTCCTCGACTGCGACGGCTCCTGGACCCGCTGCGCCACCCGGCTCCACCTGCACGTCAACACACTGCGCTATCGCGTGGGCAGGATCGAGCAGTTGACGGGCCGGGACCTCTCGCGACTGGAGGACAAGCTCGATTTCTTCTTGGCATTGCGGATGAGCTGAGGTCACGCGGGCGTACGACCGGATCGCGCCGAGTACCCCCGCCGTCCCACGACTTTGTGAAATTATTCACCCACCCTCTTGGCCTCGCGCGGCGATCGGTGCTGGAATGCGGCCACCACTTCACAGCTCGACGGCGCGCTGGGCCTGCCCTTCGGATCAGGTCGGTGTCGGGGCACCTCGCCTTTCGATGCCGATGAGTGGGGCGTGCCACGCCCCGCGACCCCGGGCTGAGCCGAAGGGCAGGACCCCGGGGAGGGCAACGTGGCGTATTCCGCCGTGTCTGGGAACGGAACGACCGCCGGTGACGATCCGCTCCAGACCGCGGTATGGCGGCTGCGCTCGCGGGCCTGCTGGGCCGACGCGGCGGCACTGCTGCCGACGGACACGCCGACGTACTCCCTGCAGCGGGCGGGGCTGATGGTCGAACGGTGTCTCTACACCGAGGGCGGCTGGGAGGAGGCGGAGGACGCGCTGCGGACGGCGGAGGCGGTGGCCCGCACCGACGAGGAGCGGGGCGCTGCCGCGTGCGAGCGCGGCCAACTCGCGTACGCGGCCACGCTGCACGGGGTGCGGGACCGGGCCGACGAGGCGCGGGCCGCGCTCGGCAGAGCGGCGGCGCTGATCCCTCCGGGGGCGCCGGGGCGGGCCCTTCTCGACTTCCGCCGGGGCCTGCTGGCGGAGAACCTGACCGGCTCCCCGCAGGCGGCGAGGGCGGCCTACCGCCGCGCGCATGCCGCCGCCACCGCGCACACCGACCCGCTGCTGCTGTCCTTCACCTGGCGCCACCTGGCCGGACTGGCCCTGCGCGACGGCGAGTTGGCGGAGGCACGGCACGGCTTCGCGGAGTCCCTGCGGATCAGGGAGGAACTGGGCTACCTGGTGGGCACGGCACCGGCACTCGCGTCCCTGGCCGACACGGAGTCGGAACCGGAGGCGTCGCGGTTGCGGGAGGAGGCGGGGAGGTTGTTCCGGTTGCTGGGAGGCGTGCCCACGTGGTTGGCGCGGCAGCTGACACCACCCGAGCCGGGAGCGGCGACCGCATAAGAGCGGGCTCAGAGGAAACTGAGAGATGGCTGTGCCAGTGTGACGCGCCCCGACCCCTCTCAGGAGCGCTTTGCCATGAGCACTGTCAACGGCCTGCCGGCCCATGTCCTGCTGGTCCACATCGTCGTCATCCTTGTTCCGCTGACCGCACTCGCCCTGGTGGCGGCCGCGTTGTGGCCGCGTGCCGCCCGGCGGCTGGGCGTGGTGCTGCCCGCGCTCGCGCTGGTGGCCCTGGTCAGCGTGCCGCTGACGACCCAGGCCGGCGAGTGGCTGGAGCGGCACGTGACCGACGACGCCCTGGTCCGCCGGCACACCGAGCTGGGTGACGGACTGCTGCCGTGGGCGGTGGGTCTGTTCGTGCTGGCCACGGTCGTGTGGTGGGCGACGCGGAGCGGCGGGCCGCAGACGGACCGCAGCGGGGCCGGACGCCTGTCGGCCCTTCCGGTGCGGATCGTCGTGGGCGTGCTGTCGGTGGCCGTGGCGGCCGGTGCGGTCGTCGACGTCTACCGCATAGGCGACTCCGGCGCGAAGGCCGCCTGGCACGACGCGTACGACAAGACGGCGCAGGGCGGCTGAGGCAGGGCCGGCACCGGCGAGGGGGGCACTTACCGGCGCTTGTGGAGTGCCTCCCCATCGTCCCCGCGCCCCGTAAGGGGAGCGGGGCTGTATCGATGTGCGGCTCCTCCGCGTGGGCGCGACCAGCCGCACACGGCCCACAACCCACACCTCTACGGCGATCGCCCGACACCCACCGCGCCGCTTCCACCCGGCCTCCCGGTCCGTCACCCCCGCAACCGGTCGCCACGCGAACATCCCCCGCCCGTCACCTCACGGCGGCGAAATGCCCCGCCACCAACGCCCGAACCGCATCCAGCTCCCCCGCGATCAACGCCTCCAGCAACGCGGCGTGCTCCGCCGCGTCCGCCATCAACTCGCCCCGCGTCCCGCGCAACCGGGGCAGGGCGCGCCGCTGCAGGTCCTCCGCGATCTGTACCAGCTGCTCATTGCCCGCAAGGGCCAGCACCGCCCGGTGGAACGCCCGGTCGGCCTCCGCGTAGGTCGCCCTGCACCCCGAAGCCGCCACCCGCACCGACTCCTCGGCCAGCGGCCGCAACATGGCCCACCGCTCGGCCGGCACGCTGCGCGCCAGCCGCATCATCACCGGCACCTCGATCAGCGCCCGTACCTCGGCCAGTTCGGCGAGTTCGCGCGCGCCCCGCTCCACCACCCGGAACCCGCGGTTGGGCACGACCTCGACCGCGCCCTCCAGGGCCAGCTGCTGCATCGCCTCGCGCACGGGCGTCGCGGAGACCCCGAACCGCTCCCCCAGCGCCGGCGCCGAGTACACCTCACCGGGCGCCAGCTCCCCGCTCGCCAGCGCCGTACGCAACGCGTCCAGGATCTGCCCCCGCACGGACGCCCGCTGCACGGCGGGCCTGGGCTGCGGCATCGGCCGCTCGCCGTGCGTGTGCTCGCCGCGCGCGGCCGGCGTGCCGGCGGGATGTCCGGTCGCCTCCCCGGCCGTCTCCCCGGACCGCGTCTGCGCCGGCACCCTGGCCGTCTCGGCGGGAGCCGGGTGCGCGCGATGGTTCACGGGTCCTCCTCCGACTCGTCGGGACTTGGGCCATTAACGGCGGGTTGTCACTTGTCCGTCAAGCACCTTAGGCGCACCGGTCGATAGTTCAAATTTCCGAATGTCTGGGTAAGGTAAGGCTTACTTATCTGGTAGTCGGTCCGCAGCCGATCGGTGGTAGCCCATGACCTCCCCCGTCTCCGCCGCCTACGCCCGCCTCACCGAGGTCTGCCCGGACCTGGTGGTCACGGAGCTGGGCCCGGACGAGCCGGCACCGCGGGGCGGCGGCTGGGTCGGCGCCGCCGAGCTCGCGGCGGGCGAGGCCGGTCTGGACACCTTCCTCGCCTGGGACGAGGA
The DNA here is from genome assembly GCF_040303265.1 of Streptomyces sp. NPDC096040. NCBI lineage: Bacteria > Bacillati > Actinomycetota > Actinomycetes > Kitasatosporales > Streptomycetaceae > Streptomyces > Streptomyces sp. NPDC096040. The sequence goes on along the minus strand of NZ_JBEOTA010000018.1, from coordinate 78,974 downwards.
GCAGATCCGGCGGGACTACGGACAGCCGGGCCGCCCGGACGTGGTGGCGAGCTTCGGCCTGCACCGCTACGGCTGGGCCGCCTGCCTCCTGGTCACTCTCCCCTGGTTCCTGGACCGCCGGGTCCCGCGCCTGCCGGTGACGCATGTCTCGTACGACCGCACCGCCGGCCGCATGGCCGTACGCGTCGCCTCCTTCGCCTGCCTGCCGGGCGACCCGGCGGCGGCGCTGCCCGGCGCGGTCGTCGTCGCCGGCGAGGAGGCGCTGCGGGCCGAGGTGCGGACGGCCGTCGCCGAGCACCTGGAACCGGTCCTCGGCGCCTTCGGGCCGCGGATGCGGCGGCGCGGGCGCGCGCTGTGGGGCATGGCGACCGACGAGATCGTCGAGGGGCTCTGGTATGTCGCACACCTGCTCGGGGACGAGGAGCGGGCCGTGCGCGAACTCGACCGGCTTCTGCCGGGTGCCACCAGGCCGTACGTCGGCTCGGCCGCCTTCCGGGTGCTGACCGGCCCGGCGGGCGAGCCGCTGCCGACCCGGGACCGGGCGAGCTGCTGCATGTACTACACACTGCGCCCCGAGGACACCTGCGCCACCTGCCCGCGCACCTGCGACGACGAGCGGATCGCCAAACTCACGGCGGCCGCCGCGGCCTGAGCCACCCTCAGGCCGCCCCTCGGTACCGAGCACTCCCCGGGATCCGCTAAGATCACCGAGGGTGAGATCACCCTTGCGCCGACAGGGAATTCACAACTTCCTCACTTGCCGCAGGAACTTTCCGAGGAACCACCCGTACGGGTACTCTTACTCGAACTCAACTCCCGCCCCTCACGCGGCAGTTCGAGCAGAATGCCGCCCTGGGGCATCCCCTTGCACTTCCTTGGCGGCCTCTTGCCCCGAAACCCCCTGAGGGCCAGTGGGATTGGGCCACTATGGCGGGCGATACGCCCTATCCCAATGCAAGGGACCCCTAGATGAGACTGACCGACATATCGCTGAACTGGCTGCTTCCGGGCGCCGTACTGCTCCTGGGCATACTGGTCGCGGTGGCGGTGCTGACGCGATCCAAGCGGTCCGGCGGGGAGCACGCGAAGGACGACTCGTGGGAGCGCAGCGAGGAACGGCGCAGGCGCAAGGAAGCCATATACGCCACCGCCTCCTATGTGCTTCTGTTCTGCTGTGCGGCGGTCGCCGCCGCGCTCTCCTTCCACGGGCTGGTCGGCTTCGGCCAGCAGAACCTCAATCTGTCCGGCGGCTGGGAATACCTGGTGCCCTTCGGTCTGGACGGTGCGGCGATGTTCTGCTCCGTCCTCGCGGTGCGCGAGGCCAGCCACGGTGACGCGGCGCTCGGCTCCCGGATACTGGTGTGGACTTTCGCGGGCGCGTCCGCCTGGTTCAACTGGGTGCACGCACCCAGGGGCGGCGGCCACGACGGTGCACCGCAGTTCTTCTCCGGCATGTCGCTCTCGGCGGCCGTTCTCTTCGACCGCGCGCTGAAGCAGACCCGCCGGGCCGCCCTTCGCGAGCAGGGCCTGGTTCCGCGCCCACTGCCGCAGATCCGTATCGTGCGCTGGCTGCGTGCTCCCCTCGAGACCTACAGGGCCTGGTCGCTGATGCTCCTTGAGGGCGTGCGCAGCCTCGACGAGGCCGTCGACGAGGTGCGCGAGGACAAGCGGCAGAAGGAGGCGAACCGGTTGCGCCGCCGCGAGCACGACCGTCTGGAGCGGGCCCAGCTCAAGGCCATCAGCCGGGGTCACCGGGGCTTCGTCGGACGCGCCGGCCGGCAGGACGAGGTGCACCAGGTCGAACGCGCTCCCTCCCAGCCCACTGCGGAGCCTGCCATATCGGCGCCGGAGCAGCTGCCCGTACGCCAGCGTCCCTCCCTCCAGCCCGTCCGCAAAGGGTCTGACCCGATCACCGTCGACCTGACCGCGGAGGACGACACGATGGCCCTGCCGCGCCTCGACTCCCTGGAGCGCAAGCTCAAGGACCTTGAGCAGCAGTTCGGTTGATCACCTCTGCCGTACGGCACCTCGGGACGGGGGCGTGACCTTCAGGGTCACGCCCCCGTCCCGTTGTGAGAAGGCGGCCTCAGGCGGCCTCCGCGTCCAGTTCGAACCACACCGACTTGCCGACCTCGTGCGCCTGGACGCCCCAGGCGTCCGCGAGGGAGTCGACCAGCACCAGGCCCCGGCCGTGGGTGCCGTCCCCGGTGTCCGGAGCGCACACGCGCGGCCGACGGCCCACGAAGTCCCGCACCTCCACCCGCAGTTGGCTCGGTCCCACGACGGCCGTCAGCACGGCCTCGCGGTCGGTGTGGAGGAGGGCGTTGGTGACGAGTTCGCTGGTGAGCAGTTCCGCGATCTCCGAGCGGCCCGGTTTCCCCCAGTGCCGCAGCAGCTCCCGCAACTCCCTGCGCGCCTCGGGCACCGCCCGCAGATCCGACCGCCCCAGCCGGCGCCTGAGCTGTGACGGATGTCCCCGTTCCCTCGTGTCGGTCTCTTCCCCCGCCGTTCTCGCCGAGGAGGCCCCGATGGCCACGGGACCGCTCCCTCGTGCCTGACTGTTCATGACCCCCGCCCGCACGCTGTTGCCGGATCCCCTCCTGATCGAACACGTTCACGGGGATCCATGCCCGCTCGGGCACGGGCCAGTCATGTCACGCCGTTGACGCCGGGGTGTTCGGCCATGTCCCGGACCGGCCCCGGCGCGTACGTCGCCTCCCGGACCGTCCCGTACGCGCCAACGGTGCCGCAGACCCGGCGTGAAACAGCCCCTCGCACAAACCCCCGAGCTGATTCACGCGGTCCACGGCACCGACGAACCTGGCCGAAACCTACCCTTCCGCCTACTTACCCCCGAGGCCCTTGGTGCCGATGTGGATGATCTTGTGGGAGCCGCGGTTCATGTCGACGAACAGTTTCGTGGTCGTGTCGCGGCTCCAGGTGAGGGTGACGACGGCCTCGGTGTGGTTCTTCGCCGTGCCGTTGTCGGTGACCTTCCACTTGAGCGGGGTGTTCTGGGCCTGCAGCACCCCGTCGGCGTGCTCCCGGTCCTCCCATGCCTCCACCTTCTTCAGGTAGGTCGGGTCGATGTAGTAGGAACGCAGTGCGGTGGGCAGGCCGCCGCTTCCGTCCAGGTCGCTCTCGGCGTCGATGTAGGCGCCGTAGAAGTCGGCGATCCGGGTGAGGTTGTCCGACGGGTCGCCGCTGACGCTGCGCGGCGCGCCGGCCGAGGCCTGGGCGGTGACGCCGAGCCCGAGGGCCACGGCGAGGACGCCGGCGGTGAGGACGGTGCGGGTCTTGGTGCTCATGTCTGTTTCCCCGTTTCGGTACTTGGTTTTCTGTACTTGGATTTGTGTGCCTGGTCGGTACGTGGTGCCTGTCGGGGCCGTCCTCCCCTCCCCCGAGCGGGAGGACGGCCCCCGTCCTCAGTGGAGCTTGTTCACGGCCGTGGCGGCCGTCTTCTTGAACGCCTTCACCGGCGCGTCCCGGAAGCCGCCCAGCTGCCCCCAGTCCACGACCGTCACGGTGCTCCCGTCCCGGCCTAGCGACAGCAGCCGGATGTCACTGGCGCCCCAGGAGGTCTCGGTGTGCAGGGCGTAGACATGGGCGCCGTCCCCGACGGACAGCTCGCCGTGGTCCTGGAAGGCGGCCCGGGTCTCCGGGTCCTCCATCTCGATCCGGTCCGCGCAGGACACGATGTCCTCGTCCAGCTTCGCGACCCGGCCCTTCGCCGCGCTGACGCCGGGCAGTTCGACGCCGACCTGGCGGGCACTGGTGTCGAGATCGGTGCGGAACTCCCGGTACCAGGTGTTCTGACCGCCGCCGAGCGCGATGCCCAGGCAGGTGTCCCGTCTGACCGCGTCCCGCACACCCGCGGTGACCTTGCCGGCCGTCCAGGACGAGCTCGGGTGCGGCGGCAGATCGGCCGCCGCGAGGAAGCCGGGCGCCTTCGCGGCGGCCGCCGCCGGAGCGGCGAGCGCGGTGCCGACGGCCAGTGCGGCGCCGGCGAGTACGGTGAGCGCGCCTGCTCGGGTGCGCTTGGGCATGGATGGTCCCCCGTTGGATCGGTGCATGGGTGTGGGATGCCGCGGACGGCGCCGGCTGGTCGGTCCGGCCCTGGTCGGTGCGACACCAGAAGCATCGGCGGTCACCCGCGGCAACCGCAACGGCCACCACCCGTTCCGCCGCCCTGGAACCATCCCAGCCCTGCTGACGTGCAGGTATATGAGTGCCTGGGATACGGACGACCGGGGGAAGGTACCTGTGCGCGAGGACGTCGAGGAGTTCGCGGCGCTGCTGCGGCAGTTGAAGGACCGTACGGACCGGAGCTACGGCTCCCTGGCCCGCCGCCTGAACATGAACACCTCCACCCTGCACCGCTACTGCGCGGGCGAGGCCGTGCCGCTGGACTTCGCTCCGGTCGAGCGCCTGGCCGCGTTCTGCGGCGCGACCCCGGAGGAACGTCTCGAACTCCACGAGCGCTGGTTACGGGCGGTGGCGGCACGGCAGCGACCGCGGACGACGGAGGACCCCGGGGCGCAGGAGCCCGAACCGGCTGAAGCGGAATCGGCGGCCACCGAAGCCGAGGCGGAGGCGGAGGCGGAGGCGGAGGCGGAGGCGGCAGCGGAGTCGGCGCCGCAGCCCCCGCCGCGCCCCTGGTACCGCCGTCGCCGCACCGTGGTCGCCTCGGCCGCGGCCACCGTCCTCCTGGTGACGCTGGGCAGTCTGTCCGCCCTCTCCGACGACCGGCCGCCCACCGGCACCGCGGCCCAATCCCCCGGCTCCTCCCCCACGACCGCCGTCGGCGACGCCCGGGGCCAGGACGCCACGCCCACCAACCCGGCACCTGGCTCCGACTCACCCAGCCGTCGCTCCCCATCCGCATCCGCTTCGCCGGACGGCACCAAGCGCGCGGCCGCCTCCTCCGCCCCGAGCAAGTCCACCGCCCCCGCCCCGACCGCCGTCCCCCTCGCCTGGACCGCCAACTCCCAGGTGTGGGAACTGGGCTGCGACCACGACTACGTCATCGACAAGCAGCCGGCGCAGGTCCCGCCGCCGCCCGTCCCACAGGACGCCGGCACCTGGGCCGCCACCCAGAACGCGGTGCACGGCCACGACACGATCGTCCAGATCTCCGTGCAGGGCCGCTCGTCCACGGCCGTCGTCCTGGAGGACCTGCGGGTGCGTGTCGTCGGCCGTACCGCGCCCGCGCCCGGCACCGCCTACTCCATGGCCGACGGCTGCGGCGGCGGTCTCACCCCGCGCTACTTCGACGTCGACCTGGACAAGGACCGCCCCATCGCCCGCCCGGTGCCCGGCGAAGGCCCGGACGGGCAGACCGTCTCGACCATGCGTCTGCCCTACCGCGTCTCCTCCACGGACCCGGAGGTCCTACGCGTCAAGGCGCACACCGAGGGCTGCGACTGCCGCTGGTACCTCGAACTGGACTGGTCGTCAAAGGGCCGCTCCGGCACGGTCCGCATCGACGACCACGGCCGGCCGTTCCGCACCAGCTCCATCAAGGGCCTGCCGCACTACTGGTACGGCTTCGTGAACGGCGTCCGCCAGTGGGTGCCGGTCGAGGGCTGAGCTACGGCCTCGGCACGCTGCGCAGATTGGAGCGGGCCATCTGGAGCATCCGGCCCACGCCTCCGTCGAGGACCATCTTGGACGCGGAGAGCGCGAAGCCGGTGACCATCTCGGCCTTGATCTTCGGCGGGATGGACAGCGCGTTGGGGTCGGTGACGATGTCGATCAGGGCCGGCCCCTTGTGCTTGAAGGCGTCCTTCAGCGCACCTGCGAGCTGCTTGGGCTTCTCGACCCGCACCCCGTAGGCGCCACAGGCCTGGGCGACGGCGGCGAAGTCCGGGTTGACGTTGGTGGTGCCGTACGAGGGCAGGCCCGCGACCATCATCTCCAACTCGACCATGCTGAGGGCCGAGTTGTTGAACAGTACGACCTTCACCGGCAGGTCGTACTGCACAAGGGTCAGGAAGTCGCCCATCAGCATGGCGAAGCCGCCGTCCCCGGACATCGAGACGACCTGCCGCCGCCGGTCGGTGAACTGGGCGCCGATCGCCATCGGCAGCGCGTTGGCCATCGAGCCGTGCGAGAAGGAACCGATCACCCGGCGGCGGCCGTTGGGCGAGATGTAACGGGCCGCCCAGACGTTGCACATGCCGGTGTCGACCGTGAACACCGCGTCCTCGTCGGCGAGTTCGTCGAGCACGGAGGCCACGTACTCGGGGTGGATCGGGATGTGCTTCTCCACCTTCCGGGTGTACGCCTTCACCACCCCCTCCAGCGCGTCCGCGTGCTTCTTGAGCATCCGGTCGAGGAACCGCCGGTTCTCCTTGGTCCGCACCCGCGGCACCAGACAGCGCAGCGTCTCGCGCACATCGCCCCACACGGCGAGGTCGAGACGGGACCGGCGGCCCAGCACCTCCGGGCGCACGTCGACCTGGACGATCTGCACGTCGTCGGGGAGGAAGGCGTTGTACGGGAAGTCGGTGCCGAGCAGGATCAGCAGGTCGCACTCGTGGGTGGCCTCGTAGGCGGCGCCGTAGCCGAGCAGTCCGCTCATACCGACGTCGTACGGGTTGTCGTACTGGATGTGCTCCTTGCCGCGCAGGGCGTGGCCCACCGGGGACTTGATCTTCCCGGCGAGTTCCATGACCTCCGCGTGCGCGCCGGCCGTGCCGCTGCCGCAGAACAGCGTCACCTTGTCCGCCGCGTCGATCATCGCGACCAGCTTGTCGAGTTCCTCGTCCCCGGGGCGGACGGTGGGCCGGGAGGTGACGATCGCGCTCTCGACGGGATGGTCCGGGGCGGGCTCGTCGGCGATGTCGCCCGGCATGCTCACCACGCTGACTCCGCTGCGGCCGACCGCGTGCTGGATGGCGCTCTGCAACAGCCGGGGCATCTGCTTGGGGCTGGAGATCAACTCGCTGTAGTGGCTGCACTCCTGGAAGAGCCGGTCGGGGTGGGTCTCCTGGAAGTAGCCCAGGCCGATCTCGCTGGACGGGATCTGGGAGGCCAGGGCAAGCACCGGGGCCATCGAACGGTGGGCGTCGTACAGGCCGTTGATGAGGTGCAGGTTGCCCGGGCCGCAGGAGCCGGCGCAGGCCGCCAGTTTCCCGGTGACCTGGGCCTCCGCGCCGGCCGCGAAGGCGGCGGTCTCCTCGTGGCGGACGTGGATCCAGTCGATGGCGGAGTTGCGGCGGACGGCGTCGACGACCGGGTTGAGGCTGTCACCGACGACGCCGTAGAGACGGCGCACTCCGGCGCGGACGAGGATGTCGACGAACTGCTCGGCGACGTTCTGCTTGGCCATGGCGGACAGGTGCCCCTTCCCTGTGGGCGGATACCTCCCATCCACGCACAGGGACCGCCGTCACGCCTCCCAGACGGCCGCCGCCGTACGGTCGTCGGCGTAGCCCTTCACCCGCACCTGGGCGTCCGCGAGGAACGCGGCGAGGCCCGGCGGAGTACGGCCGGACCAGCGTCGGGCCAGGTAGGCACAGAGGGCGGGCTCGCCGCGCAGCGGGTCGGCGAGCCCGCCGCTGCACATCACGAGGGCATCACCCGGGCGGGCTACCGAGGCCCGGAAGAGGAAGGGGTCGCGGGGCGGCTCGGGGGCCGGTTCGTAGGGGCTCGGCGGGGTCGGGATGCCGAGGTCCATGGTGAGCCGGTCGCCCTCCGGGGTCTCGGCGGGCGGCGAACCGTAGCCGACCACGGCCTCGCCGACGGCGTCGGTGTCGACCTGCGGTTCGATGTCCTGCCACTCGCCGTCCCGGAGCCGGAACAGCCCGCCCTCCCCGACCCCGAAGAAGACCCGGGTACGGCACTGGGGGTGGGCGGGGATGAGCAGGCAGCGCAGGCTGGCCGCGTACTCCTCGGCGGCGACGCCCTGTTCGGCGGCGCTGGCCCGGAGTTTGCCGAGGCTGCGGTCGGTGAGCCGGTGCAGCCCGGACTTGAGGTCGCCGCGCCGGGCGGCCTGGATGTCCTCGGTGAGCCGCTGGTGGCTGCGGCCCACGGCCCGGGCGATCCACTCGCACAGCTCGGCGGCGGCCCGGTGGGCGCCGGGGGTGGCCCGGGCGCCGGTGGCCATCGCGACCAGGAGCAGCGCCTGGTCGCCGGCCCCGAACCGGGCGGTGAGCAGGGCGTCGCGGCGCGGCTCGCCCCGGTACCGGGCGGAGTCGCCGCGCTGGGAGACGGCCCGCAGGGTGCAGGTGCCGTAACGGGCGCCGTCCAGCACGGTGTCGGCGACCAGGTCGTCCAGTTCGTCGGGGTCGGCGGCGGGCAGGGCGGTGGGTTCGGCGTCGTAGGTGGGCGGGCCGGAGCCGACGTACTCCACGGAGGAGGCCGGGACGGAGGGCAGCGGGAGTGCGGCCAGGTCGGACCGGGTGGCGGGGTGGCAGTCCGCCCAGGCTTCGTCGTCCGCCTCCGGGAACTCCTCGTCCTCCTCGTCCTCCTGGTACTCCTCGTCCCACGGCCATGGCTTCCGGGTGGCGGTGGTGTCCTCGCCCGGCGTCTCGGTGGCAGCGGCGGCGGCCGCGCGCTGCACCGGCACGGTCGGCGGGACCGAAGCGGTCCACGGGACCGGCTCGGCCGACGGCACCGGCACGGGCGACGAGACCGGCTCGGACGACGGGACCGAAGCGGCCGACGGCACCGGCGCGGGCGACGAGACCGGCTCGGCCGACGGGGCCGAAGCGGTCCACGGGACCGGCTCGGACGACGGCACCGGCTCGGCCGACGAGACCGGCTCGGCGTCCGGTTCCTCGGCGACGCCCCGCCGTGCCCGTCCCCCCACCGTGTTCTTCGCCGAGGCGAAGCGGTCGTCCAGCGAATCGGGTGCGGCCGTGGGGCCGGTGTCCTCGGTGGAGTCGTCGTACAACTGCCCCCACCAGTCGTCCTCATGACGGGCGGGCCTACCCCCTGGCTGGCTCATGCCCCTAATTGTCCACCGCACGGGCCGGATGAAAACGGGGCATCGGGAAAATCCCGCACACGACCCGGTGTCGAACGGCGTCGCGAGGGACGTACTGAACACCCGTGCGAGGAAAGAGAGTCGAGGACACGCGGGAGATACAGGAGACGGATGACACGGATGACACGGATGACCCATGTGAGTCGCCGGGTGGTCCCACCCCCCACGGGAGAACCACCCGGCGACACCTGAGTGACCCGGCCCCAGATCCCCTACGCGTGCGCGCGTCTTGGCCCGGGCCACCGTTCGCACGGCCGGACGCCGTGGCGCCGGCCGGGGGCCAGATTGTGACGGGTGTTCCTTATGACCAGCTGTGAATCGCGAGTCCGGATCCCGTGTGAAGGTGCTGCGGTGACGTGATCTTGGCAGAGTGACCGGCGGTACGGCGATGATGTGCTGCGGCGGGTTTGCGCCGTGGCCGGTTCCCGCCATGGCACCCGACTGCGAAGGAGGAACGCGGGTCGATGCTGGCAGCGCTCGGTCTGGACGAGAGGGACGAGTCGGCGTACCGGACGCTGGTCTCCGTGGGTGCCGCCGATGTGCCCGATCTGGCGCGGCGCCTGATGCTGGCCGAGCCGGACACCGAGCGCGCGCTGCGCCGGCTGGAGCGGCACGGCCTCGCGGCCCAGTCCTCGGGGCGGCCGGGCCGCTGGGTGGCGGCGCCACCCGGGGTGGCGCTGGGCGCGCTGCTCACCCAGCAGCGGCACGAGCTGGAGAAGGCGGAGCTGGCAGTGGCGCTGCTGGCCGAGGAGTACCGGGCGGCGGCCGCCGAGCCGGCGGTGCACGACCTGGTGGAGGTGGTGACCGGCGCCCCGGCCGTCGCCCAGCGGTTCCTCCAGCTCCAGCTGGGCGCAGGCGACGAGGTGTGCGCGCTGGTCACCGGCAACCCGATGGTGGTGTCCGGGATGGAGAACGAGGCGGAGGAGCAGGCGGCCGGCCGGGGTGTGCGCTACCGGGTGGTGGTGGAGCGTGCGGTGCTCGATCTGCCGTACGGGATCACGGAGTTGACGGCGGCGCTGGGCCGGAACGAGCAGGTGCGGGTGGTGGAGCGGGTCCCGACCAAACTGGTCGTGGCGGACCGCGCCCTCGCGATGGTCCCGCTCACCTCGCACACCTCGGAGCCCGCCGCGGTGGTGGTGCACGCCAGCGGCCTGCTGGAGCTGCTGTCCGAACTGTTCGAGTCGGTGTGGCGTACGGCGCTGCCACTCCGCCTCGGCGCGTCCGGGGTGACCGAGGAGCAGCCGGACGCCCCCGACGCCACCGATCTGGAGGTGCTGTCGCTGCTGCTGGCCGGGCTGACCGACGTGAGCGTGGCCAAACAGCTCGACCTGGGCCTCAGGACCGTACAGCGCCGGGTGAAGCGGCTGATGGAGCTGGCCGGGGTGACGACCCGGCTGCAACTGGGCTGGCACGCCTACGAGCGGGGCTGGGTGGCCCGGGACTGACCCGCGCGGCACTCTGTGCTGGTGCCCGGTGTGCCGGGTGGCGTGGGCGGTCCTGGTCGGCGCCTCGGTCGTGCTGCTGACCCAGGTGGTCCCCGTGTTCGGCGCGATTCCCGGTTTCCTGGCCGGGATCCACCTGCACGAACGCCTCCGTCTGGTACGGCTGAGGGCTCAGAGCAGGTCGACGAGCCGGACGGCGGCGGCCAGGGCGCGCATCCCGGCGTCGTTGAAGTGCAGGTGGTCGCCGGGGTCGTAGGCGGGCCGGATCCGCGCCGGCTGCTCGGGGTCGCGGACGACGGCGTCGAAGTCGACGTACGCGTCGAAGACCTGCCCGGTCCGGATCAGTGCGTTGACCCGCTGCCGTACGGCCTCCCGGGCGTCGGTGTATCCGCTGAACCCGGCATACGGCGTGAGTGTGGCGCCGACGACCCGGATCCCGTGCGTATGGGCGCGGGCCACGATGGTCCGGTAGGCACGCACGAAGTCACCGGGGTCGGTGGCCTCCGGGGTGCCCTTGATGTCGTTGATGCCTTCGAGGACGACCAGGGTCCGGACTCCCGCCCGGGTGAGCCCGTCGGCGTCCAGCCGGTTCAGGGCGCCGGGTCCTCCTGTGCTGTCGAGCAGCAGCCGGTTGCCGGAGATCCCGGCGTTGAGGACGCCGATCCGGTAGGAGCGCAGCCGTTCCGCCAGGCGGTCGGGCCAGCGGTGGTTGGTGCCGAAGCTGGAGCCGTTGCCGTCGGTGAGGGAGTCGCCGAAGGCGACCACACTGCCGCGGGCCGTACCCCGCACGTCGACACCGGCGACGTAGTACCAGTTGCCGGTGGTCCGGGTGTACGCCGCCCCGGCCTCGTCGGCCGCCCGGCCGGCGCCGTGCTCGGCGAGGTAGCTGGTCTGGAGTGCGACGCGGTGATAGGTGGCCGGCCCCGAGTCACCTGGCGTCTCCACGCTGACCAGCAGATCGGCGGCGGCCGGAACGGCGAGCGGCACCGGATCACTGACCAGGTCCTGCCCGACGGGTACGACCGCGGTACCGGCGCCGCCGAAGGTGACCCCGCGCATCGACCCGGGCACGGCGTCCGCGCCCGTGCCCTGGCGCAGGGCGACGGTGACCGCGCCGAGCCGCAGCGGTGCGCCGCCGAGCCGGTTGCTGATCCGGACCCGGACGGCACTGCCTCCGACGGACAGGTGAACGACGTTGCGAAAGACGGCGCCGGGCACCGCGGGGGCGGTACCGGAGGGCGCGGCCTCCCAGCTCCCCGCCCAGAGCGGGGGGGCGGAATCGGCACCGGCCCGCCCGGTCGTACCCATCGCGATCAGCAGCGCGGCGCCGAGAACCCGCCCGACCTTGCCCATCCACACCCGCCCTTCCAAAGGCCCACTGGAGGGGAAGGTGGCATACGGACGGTGAGCGGGGCGGCAACTTGACCGGGGGACCACTCGGGTGGCGGAGCGCGTGCCTTGCGGAGCAGCGCCGTAGATCCGCCGGCCGCGTCCCGACCGCGGGTGGTGTGTGGTTGCCCGCGCAGTTCCCCCCGCCCCTTACGGGGCGTCTCCGCCGCGCCCGTCCTCCAGCGCCAGCAGCCGCACCTTCCGCTCAAGTCCCCCCGCATACCCGGTCATCGACCCGTCCGCCCCGATCACCCGGTGACAAGGCCGCACGATCAGCAACGGGTTGGCCCCGATCGCCCCGCCGACCGCCCGAACCGCCATCCTGGACGCCCCGATCCGCGCGGCGATCTCCCCGTACGTCGTCGTCCCCCCGTACGGAACACTGTCCAGCGCGCCCCACACCCGCTCCCGGAACTCCGTCCCGTGCGTGCTCAACTCCAGCCGGAACTCTTTCAGTTCACCGGCGAAGTACGCGGCGAGCTGTTCCTCGGCCGACCGGAAGGGGCCCGTGTCCGCGAGCCACCCCGCCTCGACGCTCCGGCCGCCCTTCTGCCCGGGGACGGACAGGGACGTCAACGCCCCGTGCGTGTCGGCGGTCAGCAGCAACTCCCCGACCGGCGAGACGATCCGTGTCCAGTACGTGACACCCATCAGTTCCTCAGCTCTCCTTCCACGAGCAGGTGCCGGACGGCGTACGACCGCCAGGGCCGCCAGTCGTCCGGAATGTCCAGGCCGGGTGCGGCCACGTCGGGATCGCCGAGCGCGCGCACGCGGATCGCGGCGACGACCACCGGGTCCAGTCCGGGCAGGGCGCGCAGGGCCGCCTCCGCGTCGTCGCGGTCGGCGCCCGGGTCCAGCCGTACCGTGCCGTCCGCGAGCGCGGCGGCGAGCGCGCCGAGGCTGCCGTCCGGCTCGGCCTCGGCGAGGACAGCAGCCTCCGGGAAGAGGTGGGTGAGGCTGCCGGAGGGCGCGTCCAGCGCCTTGCCGTACCGCTGGACCAGCCGCTCGGCGGCGGCGGTGCCGACCAGGGCCCGCACGGCGGCCTCGGCCGGATCCGCGGCGCCCGGTGAGCGCAGCCCCGGCCGCGCGGCGACCAGCGGAGCGAGCCGTGGGTCCTCGGCGAGCCGCTCGTCGACGGCGTACGGATCGGCATCGAGGTCGAACAGCCGGCGCAGCCGCTGTACGGCGGTGGTCAGGTCACGTGGGTCGGTGAGGCGCAGCCGGGCGTCGAGCCAGCCGCCGGGATGGGCGCCGCCGCCCGCGCCGGTCGTGGCGCCGGTCCGCTCCTCGACGGCGACGACGGCATGGCCGTACGGCAGCCGCAGGGTGCGGCGGTAGGTGCGCGCGCCGGGGGCACCGGTGACCTCCTCCACGCCGGGTACTGCCTCGCCTTGCAGCAGGTCGAAGACGGGGGTGGCCTGGTACGGGCCGCGATGGGCGAGCCGCAGCGGGATCCCGGCGGCCGGCGAGCCGCGCCGGGCGACCCGGCCGCCGGGCGCTGCCTCGCGCAGCCGGCTCGGGGTCGTGGCGTACACGGCGCGGACCGTGTCGTTGAACTGCCGCACGCTGGCGAATCCGCTCGCGAACGCGATCTCCGTGATCGGCAGCTCGGTGGTCTGGAGCAGCACACGCGCGGTGTGGGCGCGCTGGGCCCGGGCGAGGGCGACCGGGCCGGCGCCGAGCTCCGCGGTGAGCTGCCGCTGCACCTGGCGGGCGCTGTAGCCGAGCCGGTCGGCGAGTCCGCCGACGCCCTCCCGGTCCACGACGCCGTCGCCGATCAGCCGCATGGCCCGGCCGACGACGTCGGCGCGGGCGTTCCACTCGGCGGATCCGGGTACGGCGTCCGGTCGGCACCGCCGGCAGGCCCGGAAGCCGGAACCCTGCGCGGCGGCGGCGGTGCGGAAGAAGCGGACGTTGTGCCGCTTCGGGGTGACGGCGGGGCAGCTGGGACGGCAGTAGATGCCGGTGGTCCGCACGGCGAAGAAGAACGCGCCGTCGAACCGCCCGTCCCGGCTGCGCACCGCCTCATACCTGGTGTCTTCGTCCATCACCCTTCAAGTGTGGGCGATGGGGAGGGGTGGGTCCGGCGGAAATCGGACGTGGTGCTGCCGGGCAGCCGACTACCCCCACCGCCCCCTCTTCGCCTCCATCGCCGCCTTCCCCTCCGCGCCCTTCTTCTTCCAGTCCTTCTTGATATCGGCCCGGAGCCGCGCGTCCGTCTTGGCGACGATCCACTGGTTCTCCCGCATCAGCTTGCGGTAGCTCTCCAGCCGGCGCACGGGCAGCTCCCCGGTCTCCACCGCGAGCCGGACCGCGCAGCCCGGCTCGCTCTCGTGCCCGCAGTCGGAGAACCGGCATCCCTCGGCCAGCTCCTCGATCTCGGAGAACACCTGCCCGACCCCGGTCTCGGCGTCGAACAGGCCCACGCCGCGCAGCCCGGGCGTGTCGATCAGTACTCCCCCTCCCGGCAGCGCCAGCAGGTTGCGGGTGGTCGTGGTGTGCCGCCCCTTGCCGTCGACGTCCCGGGCGGCCTGGACGTCCATCACTTCCTCGCCCACCAGCGCGTTGGCGAGGGTGGACTTGCCCGCGCCGGACTGCCCGAGCAGTACGGACGTACCGGAGCAGACGAGGGCGACAAGGACGTCCAGGCCCTCCCCCGCCGTCGCGCTGACGGTGAGGACCGGCACGCCGGGTGCGCTCGTCTCGACGTCCTGCACGAGATGCGCGAGCGTCACCGGGTCCGGGACGAGGTCGGCCTTGGTGAGCACCACGACCGGCTGCGCCCCGGACTCCCAGGCCAGCGCCAGGAACCGTTCGATGCGGCCGAGGTCGACCTCGACGGCGAGGGACACCGCGACGATCGCGTGGTCGACGTTGGCCGCGAGGATCTGCCCCTCGGACCGCTTGGAGGAGGTGGAGCGTACGAAGGCGGTACGGCGCGGCAGATACGCGCGTACGTAACGGGGGGTGCCGCCGGGTTCCACGGCGACCCAGTCGCCGGTGCACACGACGCGCAGCGGATCGTTCGGGGTGACGAACGCGGTGTCGGCGCGCAGCAGCCCGTCGGCGGTGACGATGTCGCACTGCCCGCGGTCGACACGTACGACACGACCGGGCAGGAGGCCCTGCTCGGCATGGGAGGTGAACTCGGCTTCCCAGCCCGCGTCCCAGCCGTACGGGGACAGAGGGTGCGACGAAGCGGAAGAGGCCGAGGAAGCCGAAGAGAAAGAGAGATTCAAGGGGAACCCTTCACAGGGCGGCCCCGGCCGCGCGCACTCAAGGCGCGAGAAAGCAGGAAGGATCAGCCGGGGACCACGGAGGTGGAGTGGATGAACTTCTGGTTGCGGGCAGCGCCCATCACAGAGACAGCCATCGGTCACACCTCCCCGACCAGGTCACCCGCGGCGACCTCCGGTCGCCGCTCGAACGGCACCAAGAGTAGAGGAGTCCAGGCCGTGACGCCATCGAATTACGGCGATCCGATGGCGCCCACAAGCAACCCCTGGGCCCGCGTCAGTGGCCCAGGGCGACAAAACGCCGGTGGCCGCTCGTCCACTGGTCGGTGACGCGGAGGGCAAGGTCCTCGGCGGCCCTGTGGAGCGCTCGTTCTCCCAGGCGCGCCCAGGGAAAGAGCGGGCCGCCGCGGCCGCGGAAGTCCTCGAACCGGGCAGCGCAGAGCTCCTCGACATCGTGGGGGTCGACCTCCACGACGAGCAGCCCCGTCGGGGTGATGAGCCCGCCGCAGCGGCGCAGCAGGCCGCGGGGGTCGCCTCCGATACCGATGTTGCCGTCGGTGAGCAGAACCGTCTGCCAGCCTCCCTCGGCCGGCAGTCGCTCGAACACCGAGCGGCACAGCGCGATCCCGCCCAGGCCGGTGGTCAGGGCGACCGCGCGCGGCGCGATGTCGACCCCGAGAGCGAAGACTCCCCGGCTCAGGAGCGCTCTGCACAAACGGCCTGGGCCGCAGCCGACATCGAGTACGGGGCCGACGCAGCGTTCCAGCACGGTTGTGTCGGCGGCGCTGGGCGGCGCGTACCAGCGGTGCACCGGCATCCGGATACGGCGCCCGTCCGCCAACCGCAGATAGACCGGTCCGTGGCCGGGTCGCAGGGCCAGCGCGTAGGGGTCCTCTTCGTCGCCTTCGTCGCCTTCGTCGCCGTAGAGCTTGTCTTCGCCGGTCGTCACGGTGTGGCGCCATGCCTTGGAGGAGCGGGCCGGTCCCCGTCGGCACCGTCGGCCCGTCGGACGCGGCGGAGTCTGAGCGCGAAGGCCAGCGCGGAAGCGGCGAAGAGTACGCCGGTGATCGCGAGCCATCGGCCGAGATAGACGCTCTCGGGCAGCCCGGTGTCACCGGCGTAGGGGACGGCCAGACCGAGGATGAGCGGGAACCAGACCAGCAACAGGAGACCGGAGAGAAAGGCGGGGACGCGAAGGTAGTTGATCCTCGGCACCGTGGGTCCCCGGTTCGTGCGATGCCGTAGCACGGAGAGGGCCGACAGGTCGGCCAGCGAGTACAGCGGCAGCAGGATGATGTCGTGGAGGATCGCCGCGCCGACGAACCAGACCGCCACCTGCCAGGGCTGGATGGCGAACAGGCGCACCATGGCGTAGCCGGTGAGGGCGAACGAGGCGATCAGAACGAGAAGGTGCAGGGGGCCGGAGCCGTACCAGCGGATGAATCGTGCCATGGTCATGCCCTGAAGGTGAGCCGGTGGACCCATTTGGTGTTGTTCACACCGGGGTTGGCCGGGACGATGACGCGGGCCGGGTAGCCGTGGTCGAGGGAGATGTCCGCACCGTTGACGCGGAGGGCGAGCAGTGCTCGGGTGTCGTGGATCTGGTTGCCCCGCAGCATCACCTTGGTGAACGGGCCGGGGGGTTGGATGGATTCGACCAGGACGCTTCCGGCGCCGGGCACGCCGGCCATGGCCGCGAGGTCGGCCAGACGAAGGCCGCTCCAGTGCTGGTCGTCGGTGGACCACCCTTCCACGCAGGCGATCGGCAGCGCGGCGGCATGCTGCGGCATCGCCAGGAGCTGCTCACGGGTGAAGACCAGTGCTGGTCCGTGGCCGTGGACCTCCAGCCGCCAGTCGGGGCCGACGAGTGCGGGGGTGACGCCGACGGCCGCCGCCGTCTTGTTGATCTGGAAGCTGTTGGGGCCGCTGCCCGGGTCACGGTTGTGCGGTGCGAGCAGCGCGGTGCCGCGCAGCCATCCGCCGATGCTCTGCCCGGCGGTCACGACGAGGAGGAGCAGCGATCCCGCTCCCACCATGCCCACCGCACCGCGTCGGGTCATCGTCGGCGGAGCGGGGGCGTCCGCCACCAGGCCGTCGGGGTCGGGTGGCTCGGGCCGGGTGTGGGCGAGGTCGGTGCGCAGTTCGGCGCCCAGGCTGCGTGAGCGCAGGGCCCGTGTCATCCGGCCGAGTCTGAGGCATACGTGGACGACGAAGGCGGCGACGAACACCCAGGCGCCGTAGAAGTGCAGGCGGTAGAACGAGCCCGGGAAGACGTAGTACAGCTGGATGTTCAAGATGCCGGTGACGAATTCGAAGATGGCTCCGCCGACCAGCATCAGCAGGGACACCCGCTCCAGTGCGTGCGCGACGGAGCGCACCGGCAGCCACTCGAACAGCTTCGGGATCACCGACCACAGTTTGGCGAGCAGGACCGGTACGAGGATCACACCGAGCGTGACGTGCACGCCCTGAGTCAGCCGGTACAGCCAGTACGGGTGGGTGGGCCAGGAGAAGAGGTAGAACCCCAGCACGCCTTTGTCGGGAGTCTCGTCGTTGCGAGGGCTCAGCCCGGGGTTGTAGGAGGCGTAGGAGAGCAGACCGGTGACGAACAGCAGCGGGATGCCGATCAGCAGCACCACGCCGAACACGGACGTCAGCCAGGGGCCGCGGATCGGGCTGCGCCAGAACCCCGGACGGAACGGGCCCGGGGGCGGAGGCATCTGCCCGATGCGCCGCGCTGCCACCCGGCTACGAGCGGCGGCCGCCCCTGCCGTACCGGCCACAGTGGCGCGCAGACGTTCGAGGCGCGCCCGCGCACGCTCCTGGCCCGGTTTCCGGCGCCGTGATCCACCGGATGGGGCCGAACCCGACGGCCGTCCGCCACTTGCCATCGGCCCTCTCCTCCAGTCCCCGAGCCGTCTCACGACGGGACAGCGCATGCCCGACCGCGACCCATGCCTGACCGCGACCCATACCTGATATGCCGACAAACAAGACATCTACAGGCTGACACAGGTCAGGCGGGCTGTCCGGGCCTGAGGTGCGTGCGGGTGTCTGCCACCAGCCGAACGGCCGAACCGCTGCCTCTGTGCTCCCCCGGGTCCCCCGGCCCGGCCTCATGATGGAGAGGTGCGACGCCTCAGCGCACGGCACGGCTCCTCCGACCGGCTCGGCCGCACCACGCTGACCAGACAGGTCGGCTGCTTCGCCGCGATCGGCGTCGTCTCCACGGCGGCCCAGGCCCTGCTGTACTGGGTGCTGCGCCACTGGGCGCCTCCCCTGCCGGCCAATTTCGTCTCGCTGCTCGTCGTCACGGTCCTCAACACCGAAGCGAACCGGCGGCTGACCTTCCGTGGCTCTCCCGTCCGTGCCGGCCAGGCGCATCTCGCTGCGGGCGTCATGTTCGTCCTGGCATACCTGGTCACCTCCGGGGCGGTCCTGCTCCTTCGCCACTGGCGGCCCACCGCCTCACCGGCAACGGAGGTCCTGGTGCTGGTTCCGAGCTTCGCCCTGGTGACCGTGGCGCGCTTCACCCTGCTGCGACGGGTCGTCTTCGGACGGCACCGTCGTTGAGAAGAAGCCGTCCGGTTCCCGAACGGCTCGGCTTCCCCAGCCGTTGGAGCCGCTACCGGTGCTCGGGGTTCTCGTAGTCGCGGCGGCAGCCCGCGTCCCAGGCGGTGCGCTGGTTGCCGTAGGCGGGGATGCCTCCGAGATCCTTCAACGCACGGGCCAGGTGCAGCAGGCCAGGTCATGAAGGTGGTGTTGCGGTTGGTGAAGTCGTTCTCCGGGCCGCCCGAGCCCGGGTCGAGGTACGAGGGTCCGGGGCCCGCCTCGCCGATCCATCCGGCGTCCGCCTGGGGAGGGATGGTGTAACCCAGGTGCTGCAGGCTGTAGAGGACGTTCATGGCGCAGTGCTTGACGCCGTCCTCGTTGCCGGTGATCAGGCAGCCGCCCACACGACCGTAATACGCGTACTGACCGGCCTCGTTGAGCAGACTGGAACAGGCATAGAGGCGTTCGATCACCTGCTTCGTCACGGAACTGTTGTCGCCCAGCCAGATGGGGCCGGCCAGCACGAGGATGTCGGCCGCCAGGACCTGCCGGTACAGATCCGGCCAGGCGTCCGTGGTCCAGCCGTGTTCCGTCATGTCGGGCCACACGCCGGTGGCGATGTCGTGGTCCACCGCCCGTACGACATCGACCTGCACTCCCTGCGCCTCCATGATGGCGGTACTGCGGTCGATCAGCCCCTGGGTGTTGCTCGGCTCCGGCGACCGTTTCAGAGTGCAGTTGATCACCATGGCCCGCAG
The DNA here is from genome assembly GCF_040303265.1 of Streptomyces sp. NPDC096040. Classification (NCBI taxonomy): domain Bacteria; kingdom Bacillati; phylum Actinomycetota; class Actinomycetes; order Kitasatosporales; family Streptomycetaceae; genus Streptomyces; species Streptomyces sp. NPDC096040. The sequence continues at coordinate 59,605 of NZ_JBEOTA010000018.1, read as the reverse complement.
GTCGTCGTACCGGGCCGGCGGTGCGTCGGTGGCGGGTGACGAAGCGGTCACACGGTCCTCCCAGAGCCCTGCCGCCACTTGGTTGGCGGCGACGCGTCCACATCCGTGTCCAGCGTGCGGGCTGTGCGCGGGAGACGCCACCAGACCGCTTCCGAACGGCCCCGGCCGTGCCGGCTGTCTGCGAGTCGAAGGCGTGGAGTACGTCTTGGGGATCCCCGGTGAGGAGAACATGCCCGCCCGCCTGCAGACGAGCCGCCTTATGCCTGAGTGAGTTCATCGGTCGATGTCAGAGGTCGCTGAACCCGCAACTTAAGCGTTCACGCCGCAGACGGCCGGAGCGCGGCTCGCTGTTCACGACGCGCGGCCCACGACCCACAGCTCGCGGCTCGCGGCTCGCGGCTCGCGGCCCACTGTTCGCGGCCCACGGCCCCACAGCTCGCGGCCCACTGTTCACGGCCGACGGCCCCACGGCCGACGGCCCACGGCTCGCGGTTCACCGTTCGCGGCACGCGGCCCAAAGTTCGGGCTCGCGGCCCACGGCCCACGGCTCGCGGCCCGAAGTTCGGGCCCGCGGCTCACCGGGCCGAGCGGCGGGTCTCCGGATGCGGTTGGCGGACGCCGGGCCATCTCCCTACGCGGCGAACGGTCCCGGTAGCTCCCCCGACCCCCGCTGGATCAGCCGGGTCGGCATGACCACCGTGCGTGGTGGTGAGGCGTCCCCGTGGATCCGGGCGAACAGCAGGTGCGCCGCGCTGGTCGCGAGGGCCACCGGGTCCTGGGCGATCACGGTGACGGGCGGGGTGAGCCGGTCGGCGAGTGCGAAGTCGTCGAAGGCGATGAACGCCAGGTCGGCCGGAAGGACGGTGAGGGCGCTGAAGGCGAGGATCTCGTTGCCGGCCAGGAGGGCGGTCGGCGGATCGGGCAGTGCCAGCATCTCGGTGACGGCGCTGGCCGCGGCCGGGCCCGGCCGCAGACCGTCCCTGACCAGTGCCAGGTCGGCGGCGATCCCGGCCGCCGCCAGCGCCGCCAGATAGCCCCGCCGGCGTTCGCCGAACGTCCAGATCCGCGGCGTGTCGCCGATGTACCCGATCCTGCGGTGGCCGTGGGCCACCAGCCGCCCCACCGCCTCCCGCACCGCGCCGAAGTTGTCGACCACCACGGCGTCCACGCTGAGCCCGGGTGCCGCCCGGTCCACGCAGACGATCTTCGTGCCCTGTGCCTGGGCCGGGCGCAGGAAGCGGTGGCTGCCGGCGGCCGGGGTGAGGATCAGGCCGTCGACGCGGCGGGCGGTGAACGCGGCGATCACCTCGCGCTCGCGGCGCAGGTCGGCGCGGCTGGAGCCGATGAGCATGACGCTGCCGCGCTGCCGGGCGACGTCCTCCGCGGCGGAGGCGACGGCGGCCATGAAGGGGTCCGCGACATCGTCGACCAACAGCCCTATGGTCTGGCTCAGTTCGTGGGTGCGGCGCAACTGGCGTGCCACGTCATCGCGTTGGTAGCCCAGTTTGCGGACCGCGGCCTCCACCCGTGCGGCGGTCCGCGGGGCGACGGCCGCATCGCCGTTGACGACCCGGGACACCGTCATCGCGCTGACGCCCGCTTCCGCGGCAACGTCCTTCATGGTCGGCCGGGTGGCTGCCACGCCACGTCCTCCACCTGTGTCACGTTTGAGCGTCGACTCGTTAACGTTACCAACTCGGCGGCATATCAACAGGCGTGCAAATGGGCGGAGTTGAGGAGCCGGTCCGCGGGGTCCGGCGGCAGCTGCACCACCCTTGACACCCCGCCGTGAGCGCCCCAAGAATCAGCCAAGCTGTTAACGATACCAACCAGAAGGCACAACATGGCCTCTGCAAGGGAACCACTACTCACAGCACATGGCGTGGTCAAGCGTTTCGGCCATGTCCAGGCGCTCCAGGGCGCCGATTTCACGGCATACCCCGGCGAAGTCGTCGCCCTCATCGGCGACAACGGTGCCGGCAAGTCCACCCTGGTGAACGTCCTGTCGGGCGTCCTCGCCCCCGACGCCGGCGAAGTCCGCCTGGACGGGGCGCCGGTGCGGTTCTCCGGGCCGATGGACGCACAGCGGCACGGCGTGGAGACGGTGTACCAGGATCTGTCGCTCGCGCCCGATCTCGACGCGGCGGCCAATCTCTATCTCGGCCGGGAGATCGTGCGGGGTGGCCTGCTCGGGCGGATCGGTGTCCTCGACCGGCCCGCGATGCGCCGGGAGGCGGTCAGGGCGTTCGCCGAACTCGGCGTCGAACTGAAGGATGTGACGGCCGCTGTGACAACGTTGTCCGGCGGTCAGCGGCAGTCCGTCGCGGTGGCCCGCGCGGTCGCCTTCGCCAACAAGGTCATCTTCATGGACGAGCCGACCGCCGCCCTCGGGGTCGTCCAGCGCGCCCGGGTCCTGGAGACCGTCCGCAGGGTCGCAGACCGGGGCATCTGCGTGGTGCTGATCAGTCACAACATGCCCGAGGTGCTGTCGGTCGCGGACCGGGTGGAGGTGCTGCGGCTTGGGCGGCGCGTCGCGTCGTACACCGCGGCCGACACCACGATCGAGGAGCTCGTCGGGGCGATGACCGGGTCGCTGGACGGCCCCAACGGGGGCAAGGAAGCGGAGGGTGCACGATGACGGCCGAGAGCGAGAAGGCCCCGGTGGCCGTCGACAGCCGTTCCGGGGTGCCGGACTGGCTCCGGCGGGGGGCGACTCTCAACGAACTGTGGACCTTTGTGATCCTCCTGGCGCTGGTGGTGTTCTTCACCATCGCGGCGCCGGGCAAGTTCTTCACCACCTACGACATCACCCAGATCGCCGTGAACGCGGCCATCTATCTGGTGCTCGGTGTCGGCATGACGTTCGTGATCATCACGGCGGGCATCGATCTGTCGATCGGGTCGGTGCTGGTGCTGGCCGCGGTGGCGGCGGGTGAGTTCAACATCCATCACGGCGGGCCGGCGTCGGGCTGGGGCACGGTCGCGCTCTGTGTCGTCATCGCGCTGGCCGTGGGCACGGCGTGGGGCGCGCTGCAGGGCGTGGTGGTGGCCAGTGGGAAGGTTCCGCCGCTGATCGTGACGCTGGGCGGGCTCGGCGCGGCGCTGGGGATCGCCGAACTCGCCACCGGCGGCCAGGATCCGGCCGGCGCGTCCTCCACGCATCTCCAGAACAGCCTCGGTTTCGGCAAGCTGCTCGGCATCCCCTGGATGGTGGTCCTGGCCGCCGTGGTGACCGCAGTCTTCGGCGCGGTACTGGCCGCCACCCGGTTCGGCGACCACACCCTCGCGATCGGGTCGAATCCGACTGCCGTACGGCGGGCGGGCATTCCGGTGGGCCGGCATCTGGTGAAGGTGTACGGCCTGATGGGGCTGCTGGCCGGGCTGGGCGCGGTGATGTGGCTGGCCTCGTACGGCACGACGTCGATCGCCGGCCACTCCACCGACAACCTCAAGGTGATCACCGCGGTGGTACTGGGCGGTACCAGCCTGTTCGGGGGGCGGGGTTCGGTGCTGGGCACGGTGATCGGTGTGTTCATTCCGGCGGTGCTGACCACCGGGCTGATCGTGATCGGCGTCCAGCAGTACTGGCAGGACGTGGCGGTGGGCGTGGTGCTGGTCGTGGCCGTCTACGTCGACCAGATGCGCAGGAAGACCCGGGAACGCGCATGACGCGGTCACACCCGACCGCATCGCGCGGCACGGAATCGCACAGGACTACTCGATCACGCAGGACAAGGAGAACTCTGTGATGGGAAGCATTCGCAGCAGGCGCGCGTTGCTGGTCGCGGTGGGCACGGTGCTGGCTCTCGGAGCGGCCTCGGCCTGCGGTTCCTCGAACGACGGTGGCGGTTCGGGGAGTTCGGGCGGCGCCAAGGGCAAGAAGGTCCGGCTGATCACGGGGGTCAAGAGCGACCCCTTCTACATCACCATGACCTGTGCCGCGCAGCAGGAGGCCAAGGCCAAGGGGATGGACTTCACGGCCGACGGTTCCGCGCAGTGGGACGTGTCGGTGCAGCGCCCGCTTCTCGACTCGGTGGCGGCGGCCCGGCCCGACGGGCTGCTGATCTCGCCGGTGGACACCAGCGCGCTGACCCCGTCGCTCAAGCAGATCCAGTCGGCGGGCACCAAGGTGGCGCTGGTGGACACGACGGTGAGCGACGACTCCGTCGGGATCACCCGGATCTCGTCGGACAACGAGAAGGGCGGCCGGGTCGCCGCCGATGCGCTGGCCAAGCTGATGAACGAGAAGGGCTCGGTGGTCGTCATCAGCGTCAAGCCCGGCGTGTCGACGACCGACGCCCGGATCAAGGGCTTCACCGAGGAGATGGGCAAGTACCCGAACATCAAGGTGCTGCCGACGCTCTACGACAACGACCTGCCGGCCACCGCGGCCTCCCAGATCCAGTCGACGCTCGCCGCCCACCCGGATCTGGGCGGGGCGTTCGCGGGCAACACCAACACCGGTACGGGCATCGCCACCGGGCTGAAGCAGGCCGGCAAGCAGGGCACGGTGAAGGTGGCCGCGTTCGACGCCGAGCCCGACGAGGTCGCCGCGCTGAAGGCGGGCACGCTCCAGGTGCTGGTCGCCCAGGACCCGGCGGCGATCGGCCGGCAGGCGGTGGACCAGCTCGCCGGCGCCTTCGAGGGCAAGTCGGTGAGCAAGACGATCGGCACCAACATGGTGGCGATCACGAAGGACAACATGAACGACGCGTCGGTCAGCAAGTACTTCTACAAGTCGCAGTGCTGACGGGCGTCTTCGACCTCAATTACTGACGGACAGTCAGTGGCCGGGCGGGCCCCACCTTGGGTCCCCCGGCCGCCGGTCGTACGGGCGGCCCGGCTCAGCTGGGCGAGCAGGAGCCGCCGTTCAGCGTGAAGGCGTACGGCGACGAGTTCTTGCCGTTCCAGGTGCCGAGGAAGCCGAAGGACAGGGTGCCGTTCGGCGAGACCGACTTGTTGTAGTCGGCGGCGTCGGCGGTGACCCGGCCGCCGCTCTGGCTGACGCTCGCGTCCCACATCTGGGTGACCTTCTGGCCGTCCCGGAAGGACCACTGGACCCGCCAGTCGGCCAGGGCCCGGGTGGTGGTGACGGTGACGGTGGCCTGGAAGCCGTCGGTCCACTGGTTGACCAGATCGTAGGAGACCTGGCAGGTGGCCGCCGTGGATGCGGTGGGGGAGCCGGTGGCCCGGGGGCTGGTGCTCGCCGTGGCGGTGGAGGTGCCCTGGGGTTCCGGGTCGGGGTTCTTTTCGGCCGGCTTGCCCGCGGTGGCCGAGGAGGACGGGGCGGCGGAGGCCGTGTGGGTGGGGGGCGGGTCGGTCGACGGGGGCGCGGCAGTGGGGTCGGCGACCGGCTGGCGGTCGTCGTGGGAGGCGGAGGCCGTGTCGTCGCCGGAGCCGCTGCCCATCGGCATCATCGACACGCCGAGCGCCACCAGCGAGATCATGACCGCCGCGCCGAGCAGCCCGTGGCGCAGCACCCTGGCCCGCCCGCTGCCCTCCTTGGGGTCGCCGCCGTCGTTGTCGCCGGCGCCCGGGCGGCCCGCGCCGAGCCGTACCTCGGCCGCGCGGCGGCGGCGCTCGAGATAGGCGAGGCCGCCCCAGCCGATGACCCCGCAGGCGAGCGCCGCGGGCAGTCCCCCGCCGTGCAGCCGCAGACAGGCGGCGGCCTCGGCGCACTGCACACAGGTGGCGAGGTGCCGGGAGAGGTCCTCGGGCGTGTCGGCCGCCGCGGACCGGGTGACCGCGTCCAAGAGCCGGGCGTAGCTGCGGCACTCGGCGGCCATCGGCGTGTCGAGGTGCGCACGATGGCAGCGGTCCCGGAACAGACCGCGCACCTGCTCCAGTTCCTGCGCGGCAACGGCCGGGTCGAGGCCGAGCCGGCGCGCCACCGAGGGCAGCGGCAACGCCTCCACCTCGGCCAGCCACAGCAGTGAGGCGTCGGCCTCCTGCATGTCGCGCAGGCCGCGCAGTGCGACGGGTCGTTGCAAAGGCAGCCCCGTATAGCGTGCGGCCTTCTCGGAGTTGAGCCACAGCCTGAGGTCCGGGTCGAGCTTGTGGCCCAGCCCCTGGGCCTCCCAACCGGCGGCCGTGTTGCGGACGGCGGTGAGCAGCAGCGGGATCATCGGCAGCCGGGCGGCGCGCCGTCCCACGCTGCGGACAGTGGTGAAGTCCGTGTCACGGACCTCGCTCATACCCAGTGCGAAGGCCTCGGTGGCCAGTTGATTGGCCGTCAGAGAGCCGGACGTGCACAGGTCGGCGTAGGAGAGCACCGCGTCCCAGCATTCGGAGAACAGCGCTGCCTCGGCGGCGTCCTGGGGGATCGGCAGGTCGGGCATGGGTCTCCTGCATCAAAAGCGAGGTCAACTCACCACATCGGCAATGGAGTTGGGGGAAACCTCGCGGCAGGACCCGAGCTTTTCACGTCTCCTGCACAACTGACAAGCGGCGTATTCAAAACCGGTTACCGGTGGTCGTGCCACGGATCCTCCGTGTCACCCATACCACCGGTCCCCGGCGTCACGTCAACCGCAGTGCTCAGGGGTCCGTGTCCACCGTGGCCCACAACTCCGGCCTCCTATACGGACCGCAACCGCGTTCCGACTCACCGTCCCCCTCGATCCCTCGCATATCGATGCCCGGGAGGGCGTCGGCGGCCTGCCCGACGCCCTCCTGTGTCCGGTGACCCGGAAGGGAGTCACACCTTCGTCGGTTCCTCCGCCGGGAGGCTGTCCATGAAGGAGCTGACGGAGAAGACGGCGTTACCGGGGCCGGGCGGGCCGTAGCCGGGGGGTGAGGACAGGCCGAAGTCCTCCATCGTCTGGCGGTAGGCCTGGAGCAGGCGGATGTGGTACTCGAGCGGAGCGCCCTGCGGGTTGGCCTTGCCGAGCGGGGTCGTCGGCTCGGGGCACCAGGTGGTGAAGCGGGGCGTGATGCCGTGCGACATGAAGAAGCGCAGGCCCTCGGTGGTGGACTCGATCGCCTCGTCGACCGTGGTGAAGCCGAACGGCTCGGCCATCTCCACGCCGGCCACGAAGTTGGGGATCACATTGCGCGCGCCGAAGATCTCGGCGGAGTCGAGGATCCGCTTGTGCCACTCGTCGCGGCCGACATAACGCTCCTTGCCGGGGCAGTACAGCTCGAACAGCCGGCGGTCCCAGACCTCGTAGTTGGGGTGGTAGATCTGCACGCCGTAGTCCTTGAAGCGCTGGACGTCGTCCTTGGGCAGCGCCTGGGCGACGACCTTGCCGATCCAGCGGTTCGGGAAGTGCTCCTCGATGGCCTTGGCGTACATGCCGTAGAAGTCGGCCTCGTCACGGCCCTGGAGCTTGGAGGTGATGGCGCCGCCGGTGAGGGTGTAGGCGGTGGAGGTCTTCGCCGTGTCGTACCGGTCGATGATCTCCAGGGCCTCCAGGACCTCGTCGACGTCCTTCACTCCCGTGTACGGCCGGCCGGCGGCCTTGTGCTGTCGCCAGTTGTGGTTGATGTCGCAGTACTGGCACTCCTCCTTGGCGCCGAAGTACTGGCACACCCGGAAGACCGTGAGGTAGATCAGGTAGCCCCACTGGATGGTCGGGGCGACCTCCATCACGGACTTCCCGTTGGCGAGCTTGTGCCGGTAGTACTCCGGCATCGGCGGCACCCCGACGTCGGCGATCCGCTTCCCGTCGAGGTAGAGCCCGAGCAGGCCGTCCTCGCCCGCGGCCACCCGGTACGGCGAGGTGGGGTTCACACGTACGGACACGACGGTCCGGCGCAGGTCGTACGGGCCGCCCGTGAGGATGATCTCCTCCGGGGGCCGGCGCAGCGCGGCCTCGCCCAGCTCGGGCAGGGTGCCGTGGTCGAAGGAGAAGATGAAGTACGACTTCGGCTTGACCTCGCCACTCTCGTTGTCGCTGAGGGCGGACGGATCGAAGGCGACACCGCCCCGGAGCAGGTCCTCCTTGAAGACGGCTTCCCTCGGTACGTGCGGGAACCTCTCCATCAGATCCTCGACCAGCGCGGTACGGCTGCCCATCCCGTCTCTCCTCCCGGCTCAGGCGTTCGACTCCTCACGGTATGCCTCTTCGTCGGCGGAGGTGGGAGCGGGGGCATGGTGTGGCGCCGGACCGGGTCGGCCGAGCCACACCGTCATGGCGTGACCGGCCTGTCTGGCGGCGCTGCAGGAGTCGCGGAGGTGGCGGAAGGCGTGGGCGCAGGCGTCGGGTTTCCCCGGACGGACGACCGTCCGGCTCAGAGCCGTACGCCCCAGTGAAGTCCAGTGCCTCGTAGCGCCGCCGGAGCTCCTCCTCGTCGAACGCGGCGAGCGCCGAGGAGACCTCGGTCACCTCGGGCGCGGAGAAGAGCCGCGTGCCACCGTGGTCCGCGTCCCTCTCATCGGGCAGTCGTGTCCGGGGCGCCCAGGGTCAGCCCCGTCGCGTCGAGTCCCGCAGCACCACATGCGTGCCCAGCACCAGATGCTGGCCGTCCGGCAGCTCGTCGCGGTGCAGGGCGAGGCGGACCGCCGCCCGGCCCAGTTCCTCCTGGGGTACGTGGACCGTGGTGAGCGTCGGGTGGACGTCCCGGGCGACCGGGATGTCGTCGTATCCGGCCACGGCGATGTCGCCGGGGATACGGCGGCCGGACTCGCGCAGGGCCTGGATCACACCCGAGGCGATCATGTCGGTGGCGGCGAAGACCGCCGTGAACTCCCTTCCCGAGGCGAGGAGTTCACGGGTGGCCTGGTAGCCGTAGGCGCGGGAGAAGACACCGTCGGCGATCAGGTCCGGGTCAGGGGTGAGGCCGAGGAGTTCGTGGGCGCGGGTGTAGCCGGCGATGCGCTGGGCGCTGGTGGACAGCCCGGGGACGCGGCCGAGGTAGGCGATGCGCCGGTGGCCGCCGGAGAGGAGGTGGCTGGTGAGGGCGAAGGCGCCGCCCTCGTTGTCGTAGTCGACGACCGTGGCCGGGACGCCGGGGCCGAGCGGCGGGCGGCCGACCAGGACGAGCCGGGAGCCCGCCCGGTCCAGGGCGTGCGCGAAGTGGGTCATACGGTCGTGGTACGCCTTGTCCTCAAGGGCGCCGCCCACCACGATCACCGCGTCCGCCCGCTGCTCCCGCATGGTCTCCACGACGGCGAGGATGCGCCGCGGGTCGCCGTGGGTGGTGCAGAGCATGCACAGCCGGCCCTCCGCCGAGGCCTGCTCCTCGACCCCGCGTGCGATGTGCGCGTAGAAGGGGCCGGTGACGTCGTCGACGACGAAGGCGACCGTCTTGTTGGTGGCGCCGCCGAGCGCGCGGGCGTGCGCGTTGACCACGTAGTCCAGCTCGCGCATCGCCTTCAGGACCCTGGCGCGGGTGGCGGCGGCCACCGGGTAGGTGCCGCCCAGGACCCGGGAGACGGTCGACGCGGAGACCCCGGCCCGCGCGGCCACGTCCCGTACCGTCGAGGCGTCCCCGTTCGGCACCGGCTGCGTCCTCTTCGCCACCGTTCGGCTCCCCTTCGTCATGTGTTCGGGTCACCCTATGAGACGGCGTCACGCGGCCCGTTCGAGGACCGAGTGGTCGACCGCGTACAGCAGGCCGTCGCCGGTCCGCAGCCGTTCGGCCTCCGCTACGACGGTGAGCCCGAGCCGTGCCAGCTCGTTGCCCTGCGAGCCGGCGAGGTGCGGGGTGAGGAAGGCGTTGGGGAGGTCGAACAGGGGGGAGTCGGCGGGCAGCGGCTCTGGGTCGGTGACGTCGAGGACCGCGCTCAGGCGGCCGGTGCGCAGCTCCTCGACCAGGGCGTCGTGGTCGACGAGCGAGCCGCGTGAGGTGTTGATCAGCACCGATCCGTCGGGCATCAGGGCGAGTTCACGGGCGCCGACGAGATGGCGGGTCTCGGGGGTCTGCGGGGCGTGCACGGTGACGATGTCCGAGGCGTGCAGCAGCTCGTCCAGCGGCAGCAGGGGCACGCCGAGCCGTGCGGCCTCGGCCACGTCCACGTACGGGTCGGCGAGGCTCACCACGAGGTCGTGGGGGCGCAGGAGTTCGATGAGGCGGCGGCCGATGCGGGAGGCGCCGACGACGCCGACGCGGCGGCGGAAGTTGCCGATGCCGGGGACGATGCCGCCGTAGGGGTAGGTGCGCCGGGTGCGCAGCAGGTCGCGGAAGGCGAAGACGTCCTTCCCGGCGAGGAGGATCATCGCGAGCGTGTACTCGGCGACGGGCAGCGCGTTGGCGGCGGCCGCCGAGGAGACGAGGATGCCGCGCTTCCAGACCTCGGGCGTGGTGAAGCCCTTGACCGAGCCGGCCGCGTGCAGCACCGCGCGCAGTGCGGGCGCCGTGTCCAGTGCCGCCGCGTCCAGGGTCGGGCAGCCCCAGCCGGTGACGAGGACCTCGGTGCGGGCAAGCGTCTCCCGTGCCCGGGGATCGGTGAAGTCGTCCACCACCAGAGTGGGATCGATTTCTACGCACTCGCGCAGTCGGGCGAGCACCTCCGGCGGGAAGATGTGCGGCACGTTCTGGGCTGTCATGGCGAACACTGCCTGGGGACGCTCGGGCAAGGAAGTGACCTTCCGGCTCGGTGACGCACGGATAGCAACCGGTCTCTACCGTAGGTCTCGGCGAATGAGAGGGTCAATGCACACGCGCTCTCCAGCGGACACCAGGCGGGGGACGCCAGGCATGGGACGCAGTGGCAGGAGAGGACAAGGCATGGGACGACAAGGGATGGGACGACAGCGATGACGGATCCGGCGCAGACGGTCACCAACTGGGCGCGCAACATCACGTACACGGCCAAGGAGTTCCACCGCCCGCACTCGCTCGACGCGCTCCGGTCGCTGGTGGCGGGCGGTGCGCGGGTGCGGGTGCTGGGCAGCGGGCACTCCTTCAACCGCATCGCCGATCCGGGTCCGCAGGGCGTGCTGGTCTCGGTCGCCGGGCTGCCGCCGGTGATCGAGGTGGACACGGAGGCCCGTACGGTCCGGGTCGCGGGCGGGGTGCGGTACGCCGAACTGGCCCGCACGGTCCACGCGTACGGCCTGGCGCTGCCCAACATGGCCTCGCTGCCGCACATCTCGGTGGCCGGTTCGGTGGCCACCGGCACGCATGGCTCCGGCGTCACCAACGGATCGCTCGCGGCGCCCGTCCGGGAGGTGGAGCTGGTCCTCGCCGACGGTTCGACGGTGACGATCGCGCGCGGCGACGCCCGCTTCGAGGGTGCCGTGACCTCGCTGGGCGCGCTCGGGGTCGTCACCGCACTCACCCTCGACCTGGAACCGGCGTACGAGGTGGCGCAGACGGTGTACGTCGAACTGCCGCTGGCGGGGCTTGACTTCGCGGCCGTGTCCGGGGCGGGGTACAGCGTGAGCCTGTTCACCGACTGGCGGGAGCCGGGCTTCAGGCAGGTGTGGGTGAAGCGGCGCACCGATCGGGCCGCCGTGGACTTCGCCTGGGCCGGGCCCGCGACGGAGGCGATGCACCCGGTGCCGGGGATGCCTGCGGGCAACTGCACCCAGCAGTTCGGGGTGCCGGGGCCCTGGCACGAGCGGCTGCCGCACTTCCGGGCGGAGTTCACGCCGAGCAGCGGGGACGAGCTCCAGTCGGAGTATCTGCTGCCGAGATCGACCGCCCTCGACGCCCTGCACGCGGTCGACGGCATCCGGCAGTCGGTCTCCCCCGTGCTGCAGACCTGCGAGGTACGGACCATCGCCGCCGATCCGCAGTGGCTGAGCCCCGCCCATGGCCGGGACTCCGTCGCCCTGCACTTCACCTGGGTCGACGATCTGGCGGCCGTACTGCCCGCGGTACACCGGCTGGAGGAGGCGCTGGAGCCCTTCGAGCCGCGTCCGCACTGGGGCAAGGTGCACACCGTCCCCGGCGAGGTGCTCCGCGGCCGCTACCAGCGCCTCGCCGACTTCCGCGCGCTGGCCCGGACCCTGGACCCGGAGGGGAAGTTCGCCAATCCGTTCGTACACGATGCGCTGGCTCTCTGACGGACTTAATAAAGCCCTTTTCCTAATCCCTTGTCGAAAGCCTGCCGCAGCCCATAGCCTTGCGCCGTGTGAAGCACACATCACGTGACATCCGCACCGCGAACCGCTACGAGGTGCTGCGGCACATCATCGCCGAGTCTCCCACCTCCCGGCAGGAGCTGGCGGCCGTCACCGGGCTGAGCCTGGCCACGGTCGCCACGCTCGTCGGCGAGTTGCTCGAACTGCGGATGATCACGGAGGTCGGCTTCGAGGACTCGGCGGGCGGGCGACCCCGGGGACTCGTGGCGGTCAACGCCTCGGGGAGCGCGCTGATCGGCGTCGACATCGCGGAGACGTACGTCCATGTCGAGCTGTTCGACCTCGCGTTGAACGTGCTCGCCCGCGCCGAGGAGGACATGCGCCCCGGCGAGCACCGGCCCCGGCAGGTGGTGAGCCATGTCGCCGCCGCCGTCGGCTCGGTGGTGGCGCAGGCCGGGGTCGAGGGCGCGCGGGTGCTGGGCGTCGGGGTGAGCGTGCCCGGGCAGGTGGACCGGGGCACGGGTGTCGCCGAGTACGCGCCCAACTGGGACTGGCACGACGTGCCGTTGCTCGACCTGCTGTCCGAACACATCGCCTACCCCCTCCACCTGGACAATCCGCTGCGCGCCTGTGCGGTCGCCGAGCAGTGGTTCGGAGCGGCGCGTGGGCGCGGGGACACGGTGGTGGTGAACCTCGGCACCGGGGTCGGCGCGGGGCTCGCGCTCGGCGGCGGACTGCACCGGGGGGTCAGCAACAGCGCCGGGGAGTGGGGGCACACGACACTCGTCCTTGACGGGCGGCCGTGCCACTGCGGCAACCACGGGTGCGTGGAGACCTATGTCGGCGCGCCCGGAATCATGCTGAACCTGCGGGAGTCGAGCCCGGACAGCCCGCTGCTGCACCCCGAGGACCAGACGGCCACGATCGAGGCGCTGGCGCGGGGCGTGGCGGACGGTGACCCGGTCGCGGTGCAGGTGGTACGCGACACGGCCCGGTACGTCGGCGCCGGGGTCGCCAATCTGGTCAACCTGCTCAACCCCGAACTGGTGGTGCTCAGCAGCTGGGTGGCGCGCAGGCTCGGTGAACCGCTGCTCGACGAGGTCCGCGAGGCCGTCCGGCGCCATGCGCTCGGGCGGCCGTTCGCCGCCACCGAGATCGTCCTCTCCCCCATCCCCACCGATCCGGTCTGCCTGGGCGCGGCCACCTTCGCGCTGGAGGGCGCGCTGCGGTCCGTGGGGCAGCGCAACGGGGTACGCCCAAGCCGTACAGCTCCCACCTCGGCCGCCTCCTCCTCCCGGTGATCGATTAGTCCAACTCGCTGGTCGTTTAATCCATTGCCGGGCTCTTCGGCGCTCTGCGACCGTCGTGGCGTATCCGCGGCCGGTCGGCCTCCCAAACCGGCCGGCCGTACGTCGTGCACGGAACGAGGGAGTCCCCAGCGTGGCCGGAAGCATCGAGGTCCGCGGTCTGTCCCGCACCTTCCACACCACCGTCCGGCGCCCGGGCTTCACCGGCGCCCTGCGATCCCTGGTCAACCCCGAGCGCGTCGAGAAGCACGCGGTCTCCGACATCTCCTTCGACGTCGCCCCCGGCGAACTCCTAGCCCTGCTGGGCCCGAACGGCGCGGGCAAGTCGACCACCATCAAGATGCTCACCGGCATCCTCACCCCGAGCTCCGGCCAGGCCCGGGTCGCCGGCGTGGTGCCCTACCAGGAGCGGGAGCGCAACGCCCGCAACATCGGGGCGGTGTTCGGGCAGCGCACCCAGCTGTGGTGGGACCTGCCGGTGCGCGAGTCGTTCGCGATCCTGCGGGACATCTACGAGGTACCCAAGGCCGAACACGCCGCCCGGCTACGGGAGTTCGACAAGCTGCTGGACCTCTCCGCCTTCTGGGACACCCGGGTCCGGCACCTCTCGCTCGGCCAACGGGTCCGCTGCGACCTGGCGGCGGCCCTGCTGCACGATCCGCCGGTCGTGTTCCTGGACGAGCCCACCATCGGCATGGACGTGGTGGTGAAGGAGCAGGTCCGTGAGTTCCTCCGGTACCAGGTGGCTGAGCGCGGCCGTACCGTGCTGCTGACCACGCACGACATGACCGAGGTCGAGCGGCTCGCCGAGCGGGTGATGCTGGTCAACCACGGTCGGCTGGTGCTCGACGGCACCCTGGACGAGATCCGCCGCACCTTCGGCTCGACCTGGCAGGTGCGGGCCACGCTCGCCGACCCGCACACCCCGGCCGGCCCGCTGCCGGGCATCACCCTGGTGCGCCGGGACGGCCCCCAGGTGGTGTTCGGCCCGGACGGTCCGGCCGCGCCCACCGTCCACCAGGCACTGAAGCTGGTCATCGAGCGGTACGAGGTGACGGACGTGGCGGTGGACGAGGCCGACCTGGAGGACGTCATGCGGGCGGCGTACGTGCAGGCCGAGGCGGTCTGAGATGGCCCTGTCCTACGGCTGGCGCGCCGCCCGGGTCACCCCGCTCGGCGAGCTGTACACCCCGCCCCGGATCACGGGGGTCCTGCTGCGCCTGACCGTGCAGGTGGTGCTGGTGGCCTCGCTGTGGCGCGGCCTGTACGCCCAGTCCGGTACGACCGCGGGTCTCGACCGCGGCCAGGCGGTCACGTACGCCGTGATGGCCGTACTGGCGTCCCGGCTGCGGGAGCTGGACCAGTACGCGGGCCGGGACACGGTCATGCAGCATGTGCACTTCGGCACGATCGTCTACTGGTATCTGCGCCCGCTGCCACCCCGGCGCTACCACGCCCTGCGTGCGATCGGCGAGCAACTGTACGGCCTGACCTGGGCGTTGGCCGGGTACATGGTCTGTCTGGTGGTCGGGGTCGTGCGGCCGCCGGGTTCGGCGGCGGTGGCGGGCGTGTTCGTACTCAGCCTCGCTCTCGGCCAGTCGGTCCTCTACTACGTCATGCTCCTCATCGACCAGCTGTGCTTCTGGACGCTGCGCAACACCGCCGCGATGCTGATCCTGGTCTTCGCGCAGAACCTGCTGTCCGGGGTGTACGCGCCGCTGTGGTACTTCCCGCACTGGTTCATCACGCTGAGTTCCTTCCTGCCCTTCCAGGCGACGCTGAGCGTGCCGCTGTCGCTGTATGTCGGCCGGATCCCCCTCTCGGAGGCCGCCTTCCAGCTCGGCGTCCAGGCCGCGTGGGTCGTGGCCCTCTACCTGTTCACCCGGTTCGTGTGGCGGCGGGCCGCCCGCCGCGTGATCTCGCAAGGAGGCTGAGGCCGATGAACGCCGTACGGATCATGTGGCGCATCACGCGCCTCAACTTCCGCGCCCAGCTCGAATACCGCACCGAGTTCCTGATGATGATCGCGATCGGCGCGGTCTGGCAGGTGTCGGTGATCGTGTTCGCGACGGTGCTGCTCACCCGGTTCGCCGGGATGGGCGGCTGGAACAGCGGCGATGTCCTGCTGATCCCCGCGACCCGGATGCTGGCGCACGGCCTGTTCGTGCTCTTCCTGGGCCGGGTGCACGGCCTGGGCCGGAGCATCCAGGAGGGCAGGATCGACGCCTATCTCCTTCGCCCGCTGCCCGTCTACCGCCAGGTCCAGCTGGAGTTCTTCCCCACCAACGCGATCGGTGACCTGGCGGTGGCGGCCGGCCTGATGGCGGGCGCGCTCGGCCGCAGCGACCTGGACTGGACGGCGTCCCGCATCGGCTACCTGGTCGCGGCGGTCCTGGGCGGGATGCTCCTGGAGGCGGCCCTCTTCACGGTGGTGGCCTGCGCCTCGCTGCGCTACCCGGCCGCCGACTACTGGGGCCGCTGGCTGGAGGAGCTCCTCGGCACCTTCGGCAGCTACCCCCTCAACGTCCTCCCCCGCGCGGTGGGCGGTCTCCTCACCTACGGCCTCCCTCTCGCCTTCGTCGCCTACTTCCCGGCAGCGGTCCTCACCGGCCACGGCCATACGACCGGCGCCCCCTACTGGCTGGCGGCCGGGTCCCCGCTCCTCGGCCTGCTCGCCTACCTGGCGTCACGGTGGCTGTGGCGGTGGGCGCTGGGCCACTACACGGGGGTGAACGGCTGACCGGTCGGCGGGCCTTCAGCCGAGCAGGACCTCCCTGACCCGGTCCGCGAAGGCGGCCGGGTGTTCCACGGTGCCCAGATGGCCCCCGGGGAACTCGGCGAAGGCGCCGCCGATGTGCTCGGCGGCGAACTCCGCGGTGCGGTGGAGGAGTTGGCCGCGGGAGTCGGTTCCGGCGGCCACCGTGAGACGGGGCAGGCCGATCGGCGGCCGGTAGGCGGTGAACGGGCGCAGGACATGGCCGAGGAAGACCGCATAGGGCGTCGGTTCGCCGGTGGCCGGGCGTCCACAGGCACGCCGGATCTCCCCGGGCTGCGATCCGGCTACCCCTGCCCCGCTACGTGGGAGCGGGCATTCCCCCCGGCCCTAAAGGACCGGGCGCCCTGCCCGGCAAGCCCGGTGGAAAGCGACGAGGAACACCCCGTCCCCGTCGAGCATGCCCACTTCGGACGCCAACCGGTGCCACCGCACGTTGAGTTCGGTGACGAGATCGGGATGGTCCAGCGCGACCTCGGCGGTCGGTTCCGCATCCCCTTTGACGACATGGCGCCATGCCACGGGCGGCGGCACCACGTCCTCGACACACGGGTCCGCCACCGGCTCCAGCCCGGGCCGCCCCAGCAGTTCGGTCAGTTTGTCTCTCCACCCCGTGATCGACATCATGCCCGACGCGGCTCAGCCCTGCGCGATGTGCTCCACATCCACTCCGTCGCCCTGCCATCGCACCAGCAGCCCGGGGCCCTCGCTCCACAGCACGGTCAGCTCCTTCGCCCCTTCGGCGCGCACCGTCACCGTCTCCCCCAACGGCACCGCGTCCACCGCACCACTGAGCCGGCTCAGCGCGACGAACAGGGCAGGGCCCTCCCCCGTGACACCGGTCAGCGCGTCGTCGAGGCCCACGGCGGGCAGCAGTTCTGCCCGGAGTCCCTCCCCCTCGGCCCAGCCGGTCACCCGCACCGGCGTCCCCGGCTCCGCCCCGGTCACCAGGAAGGCCCGCACCTCCACGGCCCCGCGCACCAGCACGGCACTCGTCACGCGAGCCCCCGAGGCGGCCGTGTGCCGGGAGGCCACCCAGCCCTGCCCGATGCCCAGGGGCACGATGTCCGTACGGCTCGGATCGCCTCCGACGATCACACTGTTGTCGTACGACGCCGAGGGCTGCGTCACGGTGGAATAGCCGAGCCGGGTGTAGTACGGGTCGTACCGGACGTCCTCGCTGCCGTGGTTGTGGAGGCGGACCACGCCGTCCGAACGCGTGGACTGGAGCAGCCAGTTGGGCGGCGCGATCGGCGTCACCGCGTCGGTGCGCTCGGCCGGGGCCGGTTCCTCCGTCGCCGTCCATACCTCGTGCTCCGCGGGGAGCAGCAAGCCGATGAAGCCCTTGCTCGCCCAGTAGGGGGAGGCGGGGCCCGAATAGCCCTGCAGGACGGCCGGGTCGGGGCCGTGCCAGCCGAGGGTCAGGAGTCCTCGGTCGTCCAGCGCGCCCCGGTCCAGGAAGTACTTCAGCGCTCCGGAGGCCAGCCGCCGGGTCTCCCCGGGGGCCAGGGGCGTACGGCCGGTGAGTGCGCCCAGCCACAGCGGGGCCGTGGTCGCGAAGCGGTACGTCAGCGAACGGCCCTGGTGCATCGGGGCGCCGTCGCCGCCGAAAAGCCTCGCGTAGTCGGCGAGATGGCGTTCCAGGCGGCCGCCGTAGAGGTCGAGCAGCTGCTCGTCGCCGGTCAGCCAGGCGTGCAGCACCGGGTAGAGGTGCATCGCCCAGCCGTTGTAGTAGTCGAACTTGCGGCCGTCGCCGTCGGTGTACCAGCCGTCGCCGACGTACCACTCCTCGATGCGGGCCAGGCCGTGGTCGACCGCCTTGTGCGCGGCCTCCGGCTCATGGCCGATCTCTGCGAGGAAGCCGCCGACCGTCACCGGGAACAACTCCCAGTTGCAGGGCCAGGGTTCGGCGGCCAGCGCGTCGGCGAGCCAGGCCGCGGCGCGCTGTCGTACCCCGTCGTCGAGGCGGTCCCACAGCAGGGGGCGGGTCAGACGCAGGCCGAGGGCGATCGAGGCGGCCTCGACCAGCGGCTGGCCGCGGTCCCCGATGCGCGGCCAGACGCCCGACACACCGGCCGCGAGCCCGTCCGCGTACCGCTGGAGCACGGTCTCGTCACGACGGAAGGCCGCGAGGAGGAGGGTGCGGGCGTAGCCCTCCAGGCCGTCGGAGAGGTGTCCCGACGAGCTCTGTCGGTCGCCGGGGAGGTGGTAGAGGGCGCGGTCCGGGGTGGCGTACGGCTCCACGGCGGCGAGCAGGGCGTCGGCCGCGGCCTCCCAGTGGGCGCGGGTGAAGCCGGTACGCGGGCTGGGGCCGCGGTCCTCGTCAGGCAGCTGCATCGGTGCTCTTCCTCGCTCGTACGGAACCTCGTACCGAACCTGATGCCGAACCTAATGCCGAGCCTCACGCCAAACCCCGTGCCGGACCTCGTGCCGGACCTCGTGCCGGACCTCGTGCCGTTCGGACCTGGGGCGCCCCGGTTCCGGTCGGGACGCCCCAGGGGCTCATCCCACCCGCACGGTGCCCCGGGGCACCAGGTGCTGGGCGAGCAGTTCGTCACGCACCAGGCCCGCGTAGACGGTGGCACCGTACGCGGAAGTGTGCGTGTTGTCCTTCTTCTCGTTGTACAGGTACAGCGCCTTGGAGCCCTCCACGCCGAGGGACTCCACCAGCGCCTTGGTCTTCGCCGTGAGGTCGATCAGCGGAACGTCCTCGGCGGCGGCGACCGAGCGGATCACCTCAGGATGGTTGACGCCGAGCCCGTTGACCAGAAGCGCGATGTCGTTGTTCAGCGTGCCGTCGGAACTGAACCAGCGGCGCACGATCGGCGTCACCAGCACCGGCAGTCCGCCCTTCTCCCGTACGCCCGCCACCAACGCCTCCAGGTTCGCGCGGTAGGTCGCCTCGTCGGTCGTCTTGTCGTTGTGCGCCAGCTGGATCAGGACCAGGTCTCCTCGGCCGATCAACGGCTGGACGGTACCCCAGAGTCGGGGGTTCTGGAGATAGGTCACCGTACTTTCCCCGGAGTCCGCGTAGTTGGCGACGGAGACGCCCCGGCGCAGGAACTGCGGGAGCTGCTGGCCCCAGCCGGAGTAGGGGTCGGCGGGCTGGTCGCAGACGGTGGAGTCGCCGACCAGGAAGAGCCGGCGGGCGTGCCGGGCCGGGGTCACCCGGATGCCGGCGAGCGCGGGCGCCGAGCCGCCGATCGCCAGGTCGAGCCCGGGGGTTCCGTCGGGGCCGGTCGGCTCGCCCTCCGGCGTACGCACGTTCACGGTGAAGCTGCGGGTGATGTGCCGCCCCGCCGCGGCGGCCGTCTCGGGGAGCAGCGAGCGCCGGGTCTCCCCGCTGATGCTCGTGCTGGACGCGGCCGTACCGCCGAGCCGGACCGTCACGTCGTAGTCGCCCGGCGGGACGTCGAAGTGGCAGGCGTCGGCGGTGCAGTTGGCGAGGGAGAGCGGCGGCCGCCGGTCATGGGCCTGGGCGGGAGTGGCCGCCAGGCCGGTGGCGGTGCTGAGGACGACCGCCGCGGCCACGGCGGCACGGACACCGTTGAAACGTCTCACTCGGGGACTCCTCCGTCACGGCGACAAGGCCTGGCGGGGACCGTACCGCCACCCGCAAGCGCTTTCTAGCTCTTGGACCGATTTCGCGAGATTGCCAACCCCACGACCACGAAAGCCCTTTCGCGAAATCGATTCAACTGTCACCCTCACAATCACCCGCACCCCGCCCCTCCGAAGGAGGCACCCCCATGTCCGGATCCACCGGGAGACCCCTCGGACGCCGTACCTTCGTCCTCGGCAGCGCGGCCGCCGCCGGCACCGCCGCCCTCACCGGCCCGCTCGCCACCACTGCCTCGGCCGCGGGCTTCGGCTGGTCGGACGACGGCTCCAACTACGTCGTCGACACCGGTGCCGGCCTGGTCTTCAAGGTCAGCAAGACCAACGGCGACCTGACCTCGCTCGTCTACAAGGGCACCGAGTACCAGGGCTACGGCGGCAAGAACTCGCATGTCGAGTCGGGTCTCGGCACCTCCACGGTGACCATCGCCCGGTCCGGCTCCACGATCCTGATCTCGGTGACGTACGGCACGCTGAAGCACTACTACGCGGCCCGCAGCGGCGAGAACAACGTCTATCTGTGGACCAACAAGGCCGACTCGTCCGTCACCGCGACCCGTTACATCGTGCGCGTCAAGGCCGGTCTGTTCCTCAACGACGAGCCGGACTCCTACACCTACGCGCCCACCGTCATCGAGTCCGCGGACGTCTTCGAGAAGTCCGACGGCCAGACCCGCGCGAAGCACTACTCGAAGCTGCGGGTGATGGACTACGACTACATCGGCTGGACGACCGGCAGCGTCGGCCTGTGGATCGTGCGCAGCAACCACGAGAAGGCCTCCGGCGGCCCGTTCTACCGCTCGCTGCTGCGCCACCAGAGCGCCGACGGCGGCGGTCTGTACGAGATCCTCTACTACGGCGAGAACCAGACCGAGTCCGAGCGCTACGGCCTCCAGGGCCCGTACGTCATCGCCTTCACGGATGGCGGCGCGCCTTCCTCGTCCCTCTACCCGGGCACGCTCACCACCTCCTGGGCGGACTCGCTCGGCATCTCCGGGTACGTAGCGGCAAGCGGCCGGGGCAAGGTCGCGGGCGTCGGGATCAGCGGCCGTGACACGGCGTACGCCTATACGGTCGGGCTCGCCAACTCCGCCTCGCAGTACTGGGGTTCGGCACGCTCGTCGGACGGCTACTTCTCCATCGGGAGCGTGCTTCCGGGGACGTACACGCTGACCGTCTTCAAGGGCGAACTGGCCGTGTACACCACATCGGTGTCGGTGACGGCGGGTGGCACGACCACCCTCAACACCATCGCGATCCCGTCTTCGAACGACCCGAGCAACGCGACCGCGATCTGGCGGATCAACAACTGGGACGGTACGCCGGGCGGGTTCAAGAACGCCGACCTGATGACGTACGCCCATCCGTCGGACGTGCGGGCCGCGTCCTGGACCGGGAACGTGGTCGTCGGCAGCGGTACGGAGACCTCGGCCTTCCCCTGCTATCTGTGGAAGGACGTCAACAGCGGGATCATCGTCTACTTCAAGCTGACGGCCGCCCAGGCCGCCGCCGCGCACACCCTGCGGATCGGGGTGACGACGGCCTATGCGAACGGCCGGCCGCAGGTCGTCGTCAACGACACCTGGACCTCCGCCGTACCCTCGCCGCCCACCCAGCCGAGCACCAGGTCGCTGACCGTGGGCTCCTACCGGGGCAACAACCACACGTTCACCTACAGCGTCCCGGCGTCCGCCTGGCTGACGGACACCAGCGCGTACAACACGCTGAAGATCTACGTGGTGAGCGGTTCGGGGACGACGTCCTTCCTCAGCGCCGGCACCTCGATCGACGCGATCGATCTGCTGGCCTGACCTGGTCGGGTATCAAGTGCCCCGCGTCCACTGCTGATTCGTGCCGCCGTTGCACGTGTACGTGATGACGGCGGCCGAGTTGGCGGTGGACGCGCCGTTCACGTCCAGGCATTCACCGGTCGTCCGGGCTTTGATGTTGACGTAGGAGCCCGAGGTGACGACCGACCACTGCTGGGCGGTGGCGCCGGTGCAGTCCTCCTGGGTGACGGTGGTGGAGTTCTCCTGGAGGCAGAGTGAACTGCCGCGGCCCATCAGCTCGTAGTAGCCGGTGCCCAGGTCCTTGAACCACCACTTCTGGTTGGTGCCGCCGTTGCAGGTGTACTGGCTGATCGCGATGGACTCCCACAGGGACTGGTTCGGGACGTCGGCGCACTTGCCGCTGTGCCGGGCGATCAGCGTGTTGTAGGTGGCGCTGGTGCCGGAGACCGTCCCGGCGGTCGTGTCGATCGACACCTGCGGGTACCAGGACATCGACATCGTGGTCGTGGTCGGGAAGGTCAACGGCAGCCAGACGTAACGGGAGTCGTTGACCGTGCCGCCGAAGGAGTTGCCCCAGCGGTCGCCCATGTAGAGGTACGAGGTGCCGGACGTGCCGGTGACCGGGAGGACGTACGCGGTCTGGGAGTTGTAGGCGGTGGAGTCGCCGACGTTCGTGAACGCCGTCCAGGGGCCGGACAGTGAGGTCGCGGTGGCGTACTGCTGCTGGTTGGCGCTCCAGCCGGTCGCGCCCGAGGTCAGCATGAAGTACACGCCGTTGCGCTTGAAGAGGGCGGGTGCCTCGCGGTGGCCGCCCGCCCAGGGGTTGGCGACCAGGCCGGCGATGGCGGTGTAGTCGGCGGTGAGCTTGTAGATGTGCAGGTCGTAGTTCTCGTTGGCCGCCGAGACCATGTAGGCGGTGCCGTCCGTGTCCACGAAGGTCGTGATGTCCCGGGACATGTACTGGCCGAGCGGCTGGAAGCTGCCCTGGTAGGTGTAGGCGCCGTCGACGGTGTCGGAGACGGCGACGGCGGCGCGGGCCTCGCTGTAGTCGACGCCGTTCTCCTTGTGCATCCACATCACGAACTTGCCGGTGGAGGCGTTGTAGATGACCTTCGGACGCTCGATGTAGGCGGTGCCGAGCTCGGCGGCGGAGGACTGGGTGAGGACGTGGTTGCGGAACTCCCAGGTCTTGAGGTCGGTGGAGCGGTAGGCGTCCACGTACCTGAAGGTGTTGTCGGAGTTGCGGTCCTCGCCGAACCAGTAGTAGTACGAGCCGACCTTGATGACCCCGCCGCCGTGGGCGTGGACGACAGCGCCCGAGGTGTCGGTGAAACGGGTGCCGTTGGTGACGGTCTGGGAGGCGGCCGCGGCCGGGCCCGCGGCCGCCAGGGCGCCGAGCACCGCCAGACAGAGGGACAGCAGGATCGCGTACGCACGTCTCATCTCACACACTCCTTGAGTGTTCGATGTCCGATATGACGAACGGCATCTGTCATGACGGACGTGGTGATCGCCGAAAAGGTAAGGGCGAGTTACGAGGAGGTCAACGGGTCTGACGACACACGGGGGAAAGCGATTTCCAGAAGGTCTCCGCCGGGCCCCGCTTTTTTGTTATCGACGGCCGCCGGAAGCGTCTCCGATGACGTGCGCAGCCACCTCCACACCACCGCAGCGGCCGTCGGCGCCCTCGCCGCCCTCCTGGCCTCCGCTCCCCCGGCGTCCGCCGCCGGCCCCCGGGACATCACCGCCGACGTACTGGCCGACCGGGACGTGACCCTCACCGGGGACACGGTCGTCACCGTGCCGGCCGGGACGACGACGTACGACGGCGTCCTGCACGGCGAGGGCACGCTCACCGTGCGCGGCGGCGGCACGCTGGTCCTCACCAAGGACAGCGACTTCACGCTGCCGAAGTCCCGGCAACGGCAGGTGGTCCGCACCCAGGGCGGCAACCACCCGTATACGACCGTCACCCACCCCGACCCGCCCGCGATCACGGTGGAGCGCGGTACGACCCTGCAGTACGGCACGGGCGGCGGCACCGGCCTGATCGGCCACTTCCCCTACAACACGCCCGGCTACCAGCTGAACCAGCTCAACGTCCGGGTCGACGGCACCCTGCGGCTGTCCCTCACCCGCACCTTCAACATCGGCACGATCAGCGGTTCGGGCCTGGTCACCCAGCCCCGCAACATGTGGGGCACCCTCGACCTGGCGGGCACCCACCCGTTCTCCGGGGTCATCGACAACGGCACCGGCATGGCCGTCGGCCGCCCGGAGTACCCGGTCGCGCTGCCCCACGCCCGCGCGATCCTCAACCAGGGCTCCTGGATCATCGACACCCCGCTCAACCAGACGATCATCCTGCGGCAGGACTTCTACCAGCGGGAGTACGGCAGTGACGTCAACGTCCACTCGCGGCCGGGCAGCAAGGTGGTGCTCACCGGCCAGTACAGCTACAGCGACCGGGGCGGCGACACCGACCCGTCGCTCAGCGATCCGGCCCTCAACTGGAAAGCAATCACACACCAGTTGAACAAGCGGGGCACCAACATCGAAGGCGCCGACGTGCACTGGGGCGACGGCACCACCCACCGCATCTTCATGCCGGGTACGAAGGACACCGTCTACATCAACCTGCACGCGGCCAGTGGGCGTCGGTCGCGGCTCACCTTCGACTACGACGGCCCCGTGACGCTGGGCGCCCCGATCGGCGGCGGCCGCTACCACGACACGCTGGCCGCGCCCGGCGCCGGGGACATCGTGATCGCGGGCACCCGCGGCAACGACGTGACCTTCGCGGCCGCCCAGGACTACGACGGTTCGACCACGGTCGAGAAGGGCGCGGTGCTGCGCCTCGGTTCGGGCGCCAAGGGCGGCGACGGCTCCCTGCTGACCGGCACCGAGCAGCGCCGGATCGTGAACGACGGCACGCTGTACGTCCGCAACACCTCGACTCCCGTGACCCTGGAGTACGTGGGAGGCGCGGGGTCGCTGGTCCAGTCGGGCACGGCGACGACCACGCTGAGCGGGAGCGCGGTGACGTACACGGGGACGACGACCGTGACCAGGGGCACGCTGGCGCTGCGTTCCGGAGCGACTCTCCTGCACAGCAAGGCGATCCGGCTCACCTCGGCGACCGCCCGGCTCGACGCGGGCACCACGGGCCTGCGAGTCGCCACCGCCCTCTCCGGCAACGGCACCGTACGGGGCTCGGTGACCAACGACGGCCTGGTGGCGAGCGGGTTGACGGTGCGGGGTGACTACACCCAGCACAAGCGGGCCGAACTGGTCCTGCGGGACAAGCCGTTGAAGGTGACGGGCCGCCTCAGCCTGGCCGGCGCCTTCGACCTGCCCGCCGCGGGCACGTCCCCGGCCCGCCGCATCACGGTGATCGACCACACCGGTACGGCCCGCACCACCGGCTCCTTCGACGGTCTCCGTGAGGGCGCCGAGGTCAAGCTGGCCGACACGGTCTACCGGATCAGCTACCGCGGCGGCGACGGCAACGACGTGGTCCTGAACCCGCAGCCGGCAAAGGCCGCCCCGAAGACCGACAGCGCCGACTCCCCGTCCACGGCACCCCCGACGGTGACCACCCGCACCGCCGCCGACTCGTCGCAGGCCTTCGGCTGGTGGCCGTACGCCCTGGCCCTCGGCCTCCTCGGCGGCCTGATGGTCCCGGCGGCCCTGCGCACCCGGAAGGCAGGCCTGCGCAACCCGAAGAAGGGACGCCGGAGGGGCGCCCGGCACGCGGCCTGACGCCCGGCACGCGTGCTACCCGCCGTCAGGGCGTCCGCCGCGTCCAGGTCATCCACCTGGAAGTCGAAACGCCTGGGCCCCTCGCCCGCTGGGCGGTTCCGGAAACCCCAGTTGCGGCGCAAGTGCGCGCGCCTCGGCCGCCCAGCCAGCGAGGAAGGAGAGCGTCAATCCCCGTTCCCGGTAGCGGAGTTCGGCGGAAACGGGGCGGCCGCCGCCGTAGTCCAGCTGCTCCTCTCCGGCGCGGGCCAGCATCAGGGCGGTGAGCCAGTCGTACTTGACCGCCGAGGCGCACACCGCGAGCCGTACCAGCCGCTCGTCGACACCCCGGCCCGTCTCGCGCAGACCCTGGACGTAGGCCTCGTAGGCCGCCGCCGCGTACTCGGGCAGCCGGGCGGCCGGGACGAAGAGGTCGAAGACGGAGTCGGGAAGGTAGTTGCCCAGGTCCTCGCCCAGGGCGCCGTCCCCGGCGAACGACCAGTCGAGGGCGACGGTGGCGGGGCCGTCGGAGCGGAGGTTCGCGGGCCACATGTCGAGGTGGCAGAAAGCTCGCGGCAGGGCCTCCAGCACCTGGAGGAACCATGCGCGGTCGTGGTGCAGCCGGACCATCTCCCGGCGCAGACCGGGCGGGAAATGGTCGCGGACCAGAGGCTGTCGCCAGGCCTCGTCGTCATCCAGGAGTTCCAGTCCGAGGGTGTTGCCGCCGATGTACTGGCGCAGGAATCCGCGGGTCAGCCACGGTCGGTCGTCGATCCGGACGGCCCCCTGGGCGGCGCCGAGACGGTGGGCGTGTTCGACGTGCCGGGCGAGCGGCCACGCGGTGGCCGGCTCGCCCGGCACGTCCTCCAGCCACAGCGCGACGTCTCCGCCGGGCCGCTCGACGCGGGCCAGCAGCCGGGGCGAACGGATGCCGTACGGCTGCCAGACCTCGGCAAGACCGGACTCGTAGACGTACGCCTCGCGCCGCCAGTAGTTCCAGTGGCGGGGATCGTCCGAGGCGGCCCAGCGTCCGGTGGCCGCCTTGTTGCGGGTGAGCACCTTCAGAACGGCCGAGCGGTGACCGGCGCTCACCCGCCACACTCCGCCGGTGACACCGTTCTTCGGATTGTGGACAAGGGGTTCGAAGACGGCTCCGGCCGCGCCGAGGACCTCACGGGACTCGGTGTCCGCGAGGGTCGTTTCAGGCATGGCGCAAGGCTAGTTGTCGGGGAACCCCGCTGCGCCGCCCACGAGGATCTCCGGACCGTCCGTGTGGTGCCGTACGGCCGCGGTGATCGTGGACGGGATGCCGAGGGAGTCGCCCATGTCGGCGGTGACCCGGGGCAGGCCCTCGCGGGCGAGGTGGGCGGCCAGACAGGCGGTGCTGTTGGCGTTGGCGATGTCCTCGGGGACGCCGATCAACGGGGCGAACATGCGGGCCGCCACTCGGCCGTCCGGGGTCGGTGCGGAGTAGAGGTAGCAGCCCAGCAGGGCCAGTCGGTCACAGGCGGCGCGGAGGCGGTCGGGGTCCGGGGTCAGTGCCGAGAGGGTGGATCGGGTGGGCAGCGGGACGAGGAGTCGGGGCCGTCCCAGGGTGGCGACGACGCAGCCGGGGGTGTCCCGGCCCATGCCCAAGGCGGTGAGGACCTCCTCGTGTTCGCCGCCCGCGGGCTCGCGCAGCTCGACCGGACCTGGCGTGAACCAGCCTTCCAGGCCGCCGTTTTCATGGCGGATCGCCCGACCCTCCAGCGCGCCTGCCCGCGTCCGCAGTGTTACCTCGCGGGTGCCGGTGCGCTCGGCCAGGACGGCAAGCGCCGCGATGGTTCCGTGTCCGCAGCCGGGCAGTTCGCCCTCAGCCGTGAAGAAGCGCAGCGCCACCTCGTCGCCGTCCTGGCCGGCCGAGAGGAACACGGCATGCGACGTACCGGCCCGGACCGGCACCTCGCGGCGCTCGTCGTCGGTGAGCGGTGTCTCGTCCAGGACCGCGGTCGGACTGCCCCCGCGCCCGTCGCGCAGACAGGCACGCACGATGGTCACGTTCACGGCAGTGAGCGTAGAGGACGCCCGTCGACCGTCACACGGTGGCGTCCTCCCGATGCCGCCCTCGCAGCCACACGTACACCGGGATGCCCGCGAACAGGAACAGCACGCCCTGGTAGACCGCCGCGTAGCCGGCGCCGGCGATCAGCCAGAAGGAGAACGCGAAGGAGAGGGCGGCCACGATCAGGTCGCGGACCAGTGCCGGTGGGCGAACGCGGTCGCGGGTGCCCTGGGCGAGCCAGTAGAGCTGGGCGGCGGCCGAGAGCAGGTACGGGACACAACCGGTGAACGTGGTGATGAGGACCAGGACGCGGAACGTGGTGTCCGGGCCGGCCGTGTAGTTGAGGGCGATGAGGAGGGTGCCGAGCACGGCGACCGCCCAGACGCCGAAGCCGGGCACTCCGCCCTTGCCGACCTTGGCGAACGGCTTCGGGAAGAGTCCGTCGCGGGCGGCGGCGTACGGCATCTGCGCGGCCATCAGGATCCACCCGTTGAGGCAGCCGACGATCGAGGCGACGGCGACCAGGGATATCGCGGTGCCGCCCCAGTGGCCGCCGGTGATCGCGTTGACGGCGTCGGCGAAGGGGGCGGACGAGTTCACCAGTTTCTGGTGCGGGACCAGGCCGAAGACGGCGACCGTGCCGAGGAGGTAGACGACGGCGGAGCCCAGCGTGCCGAGGACGCTCGCGCGGCCGACCGTGCGCTCCGGGTTCTCCACCTCGCCCGCGCTGACCGCGGCCGACTCGACGCCCAGGAAGCTGTACAGGAGCAGGGCCGCGGCGGCGGCGAGGGCGCCGGGGGCGCTGTCGCCGGACGCGTTGAACGGGCCGAAGTTGTCCGCGTCGACGAAGAACAGGCCGACGGTGGCGACGAGGAGGAGCGGGACGAACTTCAGGACCGTCGAGACGAGCTGGACCGCGCCGACCCAGCGGGTGCCCGCGAAGTTCGCGGCGGTCGGCAGCCAGAGCGCGGCGAGGGCGACGGCGCCTTCGAGGAGGTGGTTGCCGTGCAGGGGGATCAGGACGTCGACGTACCCGACGACCGCGACCGCCAGCGCCGCGATGCTGACCCAGCACATCGTCCAGTACGACCAGGCGGACAGGAAGCCGGCGAAGGGGCCGAACGCGTCGCGGGGGTAGACGTACAGGCCGCCGGTGACCGGGCTGCGGCGGGCCAGCTTGCCGAAGAGCAGGGCGAGCAGGACGGCGGCGACGGACAGGACGACGAAGGCGAGCAGGCTGACCGTGCCGTACGGGGCCACGGCGGCGGGCAGCGCGAAGATGCCGCCGCCGATGATGTTGCCCATGACCAGGGCGGTCGCGGTGGCGAGCCCGAAGGTGCGGCGAGGAGCGGACGAGGCCCGGGTGGGTTCGTCGGTCTCGGTGGGCGTCGGGGTGGGAGCGGGGGTGGGGGTGGGGACTGTCATTGCGGTTCCGGAGGCGTCCAGGGAGCAGGGAAGTCGGGTGATCGTATAACCGGTGTCCACATGATGGGCGATCCGTTCATACAATGGACACGGTCGGTAGTTCGACACCGGGTCGACTAGCGTCGGGGCATGACCAGCGACAACTCCCCCAGCCTCGCCGATGCCCTCGCCGCCGGGACGGTCGTGCTCGACGGCGGTATGTCCAACCAGTTGGCCTCCGCCGGACACGACCTGAGCGACGAGCTGTGGTCGGCACGGCTGCTGGCCGACCGGCCCGACGCGGTCAGCGACGCGCACCTCGCGTACTTCAGGGCGGCCGCGGACGTCGCGATCACCGCCAGCTACCAGGCCACGTTCGAGGGCTTCGCCAAGCGCGGGATCTCCCATGAAGAGGCCACTCGGCTGCTCGCGCTGAGTGTGGAGCTGGGGCGGGACGCGGTACGGCGGGCGCGGGCGGAGGGGATCGTACGGCCGCTGTGGGTGGCCGCCTCGGTCGGGCCTTACGGGGCGATGCTCGCGGACGGCTCCGAGTACCGGGGGCGGTACGGGCTGAGCGTCGACGAAATGGAGCGGTTCCATCGGCCGCGCCTCGAGGTGCTGGCCGGGGCGGGGCCTGATGTGCTCGCGCTGGAGACCGTGCCGGACGCGGAGGAGGCGGAGGCGTTGCTGCGGGCGGTGCGGGGGCTGGGGGAGCCGGCTTGGCTGTCGTACAGCGTGGCGGGTGGGCGGACGCGCGCCGGGCAGCCCTTGGCGGAGGCATTCGCCCTGGCGGCCGATGTGGACGAGGTCATCGCCGTGGGCGTGAACTGCTGTGCGCCCGAGGACGTGGATGCCGCGGTCGAGGTGGCGGCACGGGTCACCGGGAAGCCGGTGGTCGTCTATCCCAACAGCGGCGAGGTGTGGGATGCGGAGGCTCGCGCGTGGACCGGGGAGTCGACGTTTGCCGCCGGGCAGGTGCAGGGGTGGCGGGATGCGGGGGCCCGGTTGATCGGGGGGTGCTGTCGGGTGGGGCCGGAGGCGATCAGTGGGATTGCTCGGGTGGTTTGAGGGTCGCCTGATCTCCGTAGGTGGTCCCGCACCGTGCGCGACTGCGGGTCGTGGGGGCTGATCGCGCAGTTCCCCGCGCCCCCAGGGGGCGCTAGTGTCCCGGCGTTGGCCAGTAGCCGGGGGTGGAGTTGACCAGGAAAAGCGGGGACGCCGGGCGGAGCACGATCCGTGATGTCGCTGTCCGTGCCGGGGTGTCCGCCTCCACCGTTTCCCGGGTGCTCGGCGGTGCCTACCCCGTCAGTGCCGCCACCCGTACGCGCGTCCTGCGTGCCGTCCGCGAGATGGACTACGTCGCCGACGCCCGCGCCAAGGCCGTCGCCGGGGCCGGTACGCCCACCCTCGCCTTTGTGCTGGAGGACATCACCGGGCCCTCGTTCGCGCACATGGCGCACGGGGTGGAGCGGGAGGCGACCCGCCTCGGGCATCTGAGCCTTGTGTTCAGCACCGACGGCGATGTACGCCGCGAGCTGGACTTCATCGGGATGATGCGCGCCCAGCGGGCCGCCGCCGTGATTCTCGTGGGCGGGGCGGCGGACACGCCCGAGTACCGGGAGCGGACCCGTCGTACCGCCGACTCGCTGGCCTCGGCCGGGTCCCGGCTCGTGCTGTGCGGGCGGCCGCCGTTCGGGCCCGGCGCGCCGGTCACGGTCATCGAGTACGACAACGAGGGCGGCGCCCACGCCCTGGTCGCCCATGTGCTCGCGCAGGGCCATCGGCGGGTGCTGTTCCTGGGTGGGAAGCCGGACCACACGACGGCGATGGGGCGCGAGCGCGGCTATCTCGCCGCCCACCGGGCCAGGGGTCTTGAACCCGACCCCGCTCTTGTGCTGCACGGCGACTTCACCCGGGACTCCGGGCACCGGCTGATACGGCAGGCGCTCGCGCGGCGGCTGGAGTTCAGCGCTGTCGTCGCCGCCACCGACATGGTCGCGGCGGGGGCGCTGACCGCCCTGCACGAGGCGGGGCTCGACGTGCCCGGGGACGTGTCGGTGGCCGGGTACGACGACATCCCGTTCGCCCGTGATCTGCACCCGGCCCTGACCACCGTGCATGTGCCCTACGAGGAGCTGGGGCGGCTCGCCGTGCGGACCGCGCTCGGGCACGGCGGGGAGTCGGCCGAGGAGCATGTGCTCCTCGGCACCCATGTGGTGGTACGGGACTCAGTGGCGGCGTACGACGGCCATTGAGCGGCGCAGCCGGCGTACCGCCAGGGCCGGTTCGGCGGCCCGTTCGGGGTTCGGTACGGCAGGGGGCGTCCAGAGCGCGAACTCGCGGTCCCGGGGGCCGTACACCGTGCGGGGCTCGCCGTCGCCGAGGACGCGGACCGGGTGGGTGTCGTCCCAGGTCTGCCAGCCGGGTTCGCCGGTGGTGGCGAAGCGGACCCACGCGCCGTGCATCTCGTCGGCCAGCTCCTGCGGGGCGCCTTCGCCGGCCAGCCGGGCCGCGTCGGGTTCGTCCCCGGTGTCGAAGACGAAGCCCAGCTCCAGGGCGTGGCAGGCGCCGAGTCGGGGGCGGTTGGAGGGCCAGGCGAACTCGTAGAGGTAGGACGTGCCAGGGCGTGCCTCGGCCAGCCGGTGCAGCGGGCGGCGGAGCAGGTGGTCGGTGACCATCTGGCCGACGGTCTCGGCGGGGCCTGCCTCGGGGTGCAGGGCGCGGTAGCCGCGCGGCACCTCGTGGCCGACACGGCAGCGGGCCATGGCGCCGGCGAAGGCGACCGGGCCGAGCCGGTCGAGATGGTCGGTCAGGCCGCCGGGGACCAGCCAGAGCCGGTACTCGTCGCGGGTCCAGCCCATGAGGAGGTCGACGCCGTGGGCCGCATCGCCGTCGAGGAGCGCCTGGAGGGGGTCGCGTGGGACGAGGTCGCCGTCGACGACGATCCCGAAGGCGGGGCCGCCCAGGACCGGGCTGCTCAGCCGGCCGACCTCGGCCTGGGTGCGCAGCAGCAGCTCGCGGTCGACCCGGGCGAAGGCCTGGGCGGTGGCGGGGACCTTCAGACGGTTGGCCATCCGGCGGACCATGCGCCGTACCTTGTCGCGCTCCGCGGCCTCGGGCGGCCCGCTCTGCAGCACGGCCCGGCGGATCAGGCCCTGAGCCTGGGGTGCGGCGAGCAGGGCGCCGGCGCTGATGGCGCCGGCGGACTGACCGCAGAGGGTGACGCGGTCCGGGTCGCCGCCGAAGCCGGCGATGGTGTCGTGGACCCAGCGCAGGGCGGCGAGTTGGTCGCGCAGGCCGGGGTTGTGCGGGGTGTCCGGGAACACGCCGTAGCCCTCGACCCCCAACCGGTAGTTGACCGAGACGAAGACCACCCCGTCGCGGGCGAACGCACGACCGTCGTACACAGGGACGGCGGACGAGCCCCTGGTCAGGGCACCGCCGTGCAGCCAGACCAGGACCGGGAGCCGGGCGCCGGGGCCCGGCTCCGGGGTCCACACATTGAGGTTGAGGCAGTCGTCGCCGGGGATCACCGGGTCGGACAGATACTGCGCGAACGCCTCCGAGTACGGCGGTTTGGGCGCCGTCGGCCCGAAGGCGCCCGCGTCGCGGACTCCGTCCCAGGGCTGGGGCGGCACGGGCGGACGGAACCGGTGTGCCCCGAAGGGCGGGGCGGCGTACGGGATACCGCGGAACACGGCGGCCCCGTGCTCCCATCTGCCGCGCACCGCCCCGTACGGGGTGCCGACCACGGGGTCCCTGAGGTCCGTACGGTCTGCCGTCATCAGCCACCAGCTCCTCCCGCAGCGCGTGCCTCAACGCCGGTACGGCAAGAGCATCACATCCGCTCCCGGTATTCCGGCACCCACGGCGTGCGGCTGGATACGCGCGGCTACTTGGCGTACATCAGGGTGCCGAAGCCGAGCTGGTCGTACCCGCCGCTGGTGGAGCCGTAATCCCCGCCGCCGCCCTCGGGGGTGACGAGGTCGTAGTACATGGCCGAGATGTACTTGTCGTCGAGGTACAGGCGCCGGTTGTAGTGGAAGTGGAGCATCGCCCACACCGGGCGGACCTGGCCCCGGGAGCCGGTGGAGATGACGGTCTGGGACTGCTGGGCGCAGTTCTGGCCGCTGCCCCAGGTGTAGGTGGTGTAGGGCACGTCCTGGCCGGTGTTGTACTTGGC
Organism: Streptomyces sp. NPDC096040; assembly: GCF_040303265.1. NCBI lineage: Bacteria > Bacillati > Actinomycetota > Actinomycetes > Kitasatosporales > Streptomycetaceae > Streptomyces > Streptomyces sp. NPDC096040. Next base: position 26,779 of record NZ_JBEOTA010000018.1, on the reverse strand, counting down.
CACGTACTGGGCGGCCTTCATGAAGCGGCGGTCGTCGTACGAGTACAGGTCGTCGCCCTGGTTCCAGGCCATCTCGCAGACCGCGCCCATCTGGCCCATGCCCATGACGGTGTGGCCCTGGTCGCGGCCCGACTCCTGCCACTGGCCGAGCGCGTAGCCGTCGGCGTCCGTGTACAGGTACGGCACCGCGTGCGCGATGGAGCCGTTGCCGGCGCCGGACCTGAAGTAGGTGACGGCCTGGTCGTACTTGGCGGCGTCGTCGGTGAGGATGCCGATGGCCATGACGGAGGCCATGTTGCACAGGTCCCAGTTGGCCCAGTAGTTGGTGACGCAGGCGTCGTTGTGGCCGGTGAGGAACTGGTTGTTGAGGGGGTAGAAGACGTCGGTCATCATCTGCTGGAAGGCGGCGAGGTCGAAGCCGTCGTAGTCCCGCATGAGTTCGGCGGCGTTGGCGAACTCCCAGCCGTAGATTCCGGAGGCCAGGAAGCGGTCGGCGTTGCCGGTGAGGGTCGTCAGGGTCGACGACCATGCGTTGAGGATGCTGGCCGCGCAGGCCGCGTTGGTCTCGGTGCCGCCCACCTTCCAGCGCAGGGCGTTCTGGTAGGCGGCGGCGATGTCGTTGTAGAGGGTGCCGTAGTTCTCTCCGGTGCCGCCGCGGATGACGGTGGCCTGTGGGTTGGGTGTCCAGGTGGACGCGGAGTGGGAGTTGGCGGTCAGCCTGTTCCAGCCGGACAGCCAGGGGTCGGTGCCGGCGGCGACCCGCACCTTGGCGCGGTTGATGTCACCGGCGTTGTGGAGCATGCCGGGGTGGGTGAAGGCGGCCGGGGCCGCGTCGGCCACCCTGGGGGCGGTGACCGAGGCGGCGACGGCCAGTGCGGCGGCGGACTTCAGGACACTGCGGCGGCTCGGCCTGCCGGTGTCCGGCGGGGGTGGTACGCGGCGGCTCATCGCGTGGGTTCTCCTTCGGTGGGGGGAGTTCAGGTGAGTGCGGCACTCACCTCTTCGAATCGCGCGGTGCCGAGGGCCGACGGCGTGCGCGAGCACACCACCAGGCCCACGTAGTAGGGGGCGTCACCGAAGCCGGGGATCGTGCCCGTGGCGAGCGCGCTCCAGGTGACGCCGTCATCGGTGGAGAGGGCGGCGGCGAAGGCGGTCCCGGTGCGCTTCAGCCGCAGCAGCAGGGGCAGTTGGGCGGCGGTGGTGCCGGTGAAGGCGGAGGCTCCGGCGACGGTCGGGCGCAGCATGAGCTGCGCGGTGGTGCCCGCGGTGACGATCACGCCGGCCGCCTGGTCGAACGGCGACAGCGACTTGGTCATGAGGAGCCCCACCCGGTCGGCGGTGGCCCCGGAGCGGGAGACGAGACGGGCGGTGAGTTCGCAGTCGCCGTTGACCGGACGTCGTACGAACTGGCCTGTCATTCCCTGCGAGTTGACGTTGAGGTCGACTCCGGCGCCGCGCACGGTGAACACGCCGTCGGCGTAGGCCGCATCGCCCGGGGTGAGGACGGCGACGACGCCGAGGGTGCCGTAGGCACGCGGGTCGAGGACGACATCACCGAGGTCACCGCCGGCCCAGGGGTCGGGCAGCGTGGAGACGGGAGCCGGCGTGGCGGGGGACGCCGTGCCGACCGCGGGCGCTACCGCGCTCACCGACACCGAACGCGGCCCCTGCCCGGCGCAGTTGGTCTTGGCGACGGCGTAGTGGTACGTCGTCCCGGACGCACCGCTCCCGTCCGTGTAGCGGACGCGGGTGCCGAAGCCGACCGCGCCGACGTCCCGGGCGAGGGTCCGGTACGGCCCATGGGCGCCCGGGGCACGCAGGACGGTGTAACGGGCCGACGGGTCAGGGTCGGTCCAGACCAGCTCGACTCCGTCGGAGCCCGTGGCGGCGAGCAGATCGGTGGCCCTGCGGACCGGGCGCGGCGCCCGCCACCCCGCGCCGCCCCGGGACACCACGCTGACGTTGTCGAAGGCGCCGGTGCCGGTCTCGGCGTACTCCTCGTCGACGCCCAGGCAGGAGGTGAGGACGAGCCCGGCGTACGCGGTCCGCGGCAGCTCGCACACGGTCGACCCCACCTCGGTCCACCGCACCCCGTCCGGCGAGACCGCCCCGGTGCAGCGGTCCCCGTCCCGGGTCACCCGCACCCAGTACGGCGCCCTCAGCCGGTATCCGTCCCCCGCTCCCTCGACATACGGGGCGGCCAGCGGGGTCGCCGACTCGGGCAGCGCGCCCAGATCGGAGATCGGGAAGCCGGCGCCGGTGGTGATGGCCTGTTGCTGACTGGGCGGCACCGGGGTGCTCCCGGTCGCGGAGATACCGGCACCGGCCGCCGGCCGTACGCTCCACACCCCGCTCCAGGTGTGCAGGGGCAGCCCCTGGATCAGCATCGAGGCATGGGCGGCGGACGGGTCGAGCGAGGCCCTGAGGGTGACCCCGATCTTGGCGTACTGCGAGCTGAGCGGCCAGACGATCCGGGCGGTGACAGTGCCGTCGCCGTGCAGCGGGAGGTGGACGAGCCGGTAGGTGTCCGCGGTGCCGCTCGCCTCCAGCACGAACCGTTCCCCGTCGAAGCGGGCCGAACCCGGGATGCGTACGGCGCCCAGGTCCCGGGTCCGCCAGGGCCGAGGGAGTCCGGCGGTCGCCGAGACGACGGCCGAAGCCCCGCTCGTCCCGAGGGAGTTGGCAGCGACGACCGAGTAGTAGTACGTCCGGCCCGGGCGCACCCGTCCGTCCGTGTACGACGGCGAGCGGACCTCGGTCGGCGGCCCCTGGGGACCGTCGGGATGTTCGGCGCGCCGCACTTCGTAGCGCGTTGCCCCCACCGACGGCAGCCAGGACACCGTGACCGCGTGCTCGTCGCCGTCCGCCGTGACGCCCGCCGGAGGGGTCGGCGCGCCCGGGGCGGGGACCGTGCTGCCGGCGTAGGTGAAGGTGCCCCAGCTCGGCAGGTCGTCGTTGCTGCCCTCGACGACCCGGGCGCCGTCGGTGCCGCGGAAGACGGCGGCCTGTGTGTAGGGCGTGGCGAGGCCGCGGACCCCGGCGTAGTGGGCGTAGTACATCTCGTAGACCGGGGGCAGGGTGCCGCGGGAGATCGCCGAGACCGCCGTCTTGATGTACTTGCCGGTGCGGTCCAGGTCCGGGGTGAAGGGGACGTCGTCGCCGAGGTTGTAGCGGGCCGCGTACTCCGCGTTGGCGAGGATGCGGTTGCCGTCGCAGCCCCACAGGTCGACGCCCTGGTTCCAGGCGACCTGGGCCGCGTCGCCCATCAGGCCCACCGCGAGCTGTTCGTGGCCCTGGTCGCGGCCGGCCTCCTGGCCCTGGCCGGCGTCGGTGACGATGCGGTGGCGGACGCTGCCGTTGCCCGCGCCGGCGGCGGCGAACCGCAGGGCGTCCTCGAAGAGGGTGCGCTCCTCGCAGAACACGCCGATGGCGAGGATGGCCTGAATGGCCGTCAGATCCCAGTTGCCGTTGGCGTAGAGCATGTAGCCGGAGACGGCCGGATACCAGACGTTGAGGAAGGACGCCTCGCAGCGGGCGATGTCGGGGTCCGCCCAGCCGTCGTAACCGGTGTGGCGCAGGAGTTCGGCCGCGTTGGCGAACTTGAAGCCCTGCAGTCCCGCGCCGAGCGGGCCGTCGGCGCCGGTGACGGTGGTGAGGGAGCCCGACCAGGCGTCGAGGATGTCGCGGGCCTTGTCGGCGTGCGCGCGGTCGCCGGTGACGGCCCAGAGCAGGGCGTTCTGGTAGGCGGCGGCCGAGTCGGCGACGGCCTGGTTCTGGAAGTTGGCGGGGCCGCGGCCCCAGGATGTGATCCGGCCGGTGTTCTGGATGGCGTACGCGGCCTGCGAGCGGGCGTGGGCGGCGAGGGCGAGATAGCCGTCGTAGAGGGGCGACTGCCTGCTGTCGACGGCGGATCGCATACGGGCCAGGTCGTCGGCCGTGTGCAGGATGCCGGGGTGGGTGAAGGCGAAGTCCGGAAGGCCGCCCGCCGCCCGGGCCGTGGGCACGAACAGCGTGTTCGCGCCCGCGGCGAGCAGCAGCGCGCCGGAGGACTTCAGCAGGCCGCGGCGGCTGAGGGGGCTCACTGGGCGGCCGCCTCCGCCTCGGCGGTGGTGAGGAACCTCAGGTTCGTCACGTGCTCGTTGGAGAACCACTGGACGGTGTCGGTGGTGTAGTACCAGCTCGGCTTCTTCATCGAGTCGGCGACGACGACACCGTTGACGACCAGGTTCTCGAAGGTGACGTTCTTGATGGCGTGGTCGGCGTCGTAGCCGAGGAGGAGCGACGGGTTGGCGTGGGTGCCCGTGTAGGTGAGGTTCTTGACGTAGACGTCCTCGATGCCACGGCCGACCGAGGTGTTGTACTTCGTGTTGTACATGACCTTCATGTAGATGACCTGGCCCCAACGGAAGTCCTCGATCCGCACGTCCTCGATGCGGACGTTTTTGATGAGGTTGGAGTCGCCGGGGTTGAGGGCGACGCAGCCCTGGTAGTTCATCTGGGGTTCGCGGTGGTCGAGGATGTCGATGTTCCTGATGACCAGGTTCTCGATCGTCTCCGGGGCGTCGGTGTTGCCGTGCGTGCCGATGTTGACGGGGTGGGCGACGTCGGCCCACAGCGAGCAGTTCTGCACGGTGATGTCGCGGGTGTCGCCGTAGTAGTCCCAGCGGTGGGCGTAGATGGCGATGCAGTCGTCGGAGTTGCGCAGGAAGCAGCCGTCGATGAGGACGTCGCTGGAGGAGAAGATGTCGATGCCGTCGCCGTTGCCGCGTGAGCTGAAGCCGCGGACCTTCCTGATGTGGACGTTCCGGGCTTCGCCGAGGGTGGCGATGTAGTTGCCGGGGTTCATGATGATGACGTCCTCGACCCGGATGTGCTTGCTGCCCTCGCAGAGCACGCCCTGGCCGGAGGCGCCCCAGATCATGCCGTGGCCCCTGAGGGCGGCCTTCTCGACGTCCTTGAAGTAGACGGTCGCCTTGAGGACGGCGCCGCCGGCGAGGTAGACGGTCTTGCCGCTGGGGACGGTGAGGACTCCGCCGGTGACGGTCTGCACGCCGGGGCCGAAGTAGATGACGTCGGGGTCGTCGGCGGCCGGCGGGCGGTGCTCGACGCGGTTGGTGACGATGTGCAGGCAGTCGAAGATCTCGTCGTTGACCTGGACGACGAGGTCCTTCGGTTCGTCGAGGGTGAACCGCAGGGTGTCGCCGAGGAGTTCGGGCTTCATGCCGTACGAGTCCGGTCTCACCCGGGCCTTGGTGGTGCCGCCCTTGAGGTAGGTCACCTCGACTTCGACGGAGTGCTGGAAGTCGAAGTACACCAACGAGGAGTCGTAGACCTTGCCGGAACCGGTGGTCGCGTTGATCTCCTCGAACTGCGGCCGGTAGATGTCCAGCGTCTGCCAGTCGCCGTCGGGGACGGTACGCACCCGCACCCGGAAGCTGGTGTTGGTCGGTACGCCGGACGGCCGAGGGTAGGTGACCAGCTTGGGCGCGGACCGGTGGCCTTCCGCGTGGGCGGCGGTGGCGGTCAGGCCGCCGGACAGCCCGGAGGCGAGCGCGGTGGCTCCGGCGGCTCGCAGTGCGGTACGGCGTGAGAAGGGCGTGTTCATCTCGGACTCCTTGCAACGGATCGGCGGGGAAGGTTGGCCTTCTTCGGCATCCACAGCCCGGTGCCGCCCTGGCAGGTACTGAGCCGGGGGCCGCCCGCGAAGACCGGCGCCGGGGCCAGCCGGGTGACGGCGGCGAGCTTCTTGTCGGTGTTGATCAGACCGCCCACCCAGTAGCCCGCGTTGTACATCGCCAGTCGGCGGGCCTGGTAGGTGGGCCCGTCCCAGGCGTTGGGGTTGGGCTGGATCAGACTCGTGCCGACCCTGGCCCGGCACACTTCGATGTACCAGTTCAGTGCCTTGTGAGCCTCGGGAGCGGTGAAGTCGACCCGGGTGAAGTCGTCACTGAACATGCTGCCGCCGGCCGATGCGGTGAGTCCGGCCAGCAGGATCGAGGCGCCGAGGCCGTTGTAGGTGCCGCCGAAGACGGTGGTCTGGCCCTTGCTGGTGCGGGTGAGCCGTCTCGCCTTGTCGAGCCACTCCTCGTAGGTGATCGGCTCGGTCTCCGGCGGGCAGTCGACGCCGGAACTGTCGAACAGGGCTGTGCCGTACCAGTACATCGAGTCCTGGGAGAAGTCCTTGGCCATGCCGTGGCGCGGGCCCTTGCCCTGGGTGCGGCCGTCGTAGCGCCACAGGTCGTTGACCGGGTCGAGGTCGGACACCTTGAGGACGGTGCTGCGGGGGAAGCAGGGGTCCAGGTCCTCGGCGATGCCCCGGGCCGCGAGGTACGGGGTGTCGACGGCGCCGACCCCGCGTACCAGGTCGGGCGCGCTGCCGCTGGTCATCATCGCGATCAGCTTGGTGATGTCGTAACGAACCGTGTTGATGCCGATCCCGATGTCCTTCTGGGCCTGCTTGATGAGGTCCGTGGAGATGTCGTCGGGGTTGACCATGAGGGTGACGGTCTCGCCCGAGCCGCCGACGCTGCCGGACACCGGTAGGGCACAGCCGCCGAGGGCGGCCGTGGCGGCGGCGGTGCCACCGAGCGCCAGGAAGCGGCGCCGGCTGACCGGGGCTCCGGCGTGTTTCTGCATGGACTACCCACTCTCTGCGCGGCGGTGACAGGACGTCGGCCCGATAGGGCAACCGGTTGCTATGGGGGTGAGGGGAGCTTCGACCCGTACAGGAGCGTCGTCAAGGGCGGTGACGAAGTTTCGAAAACCGTTCGGCGACAACCGGTTGCTCTCGTGTACCGGTTGCTGCTCATGGCCCGTTCGGCCGATCGCACATCGAAAGATTCCGACTCATACCCCTTGCTGGGAGCGACCGAGCCGTCCTACCGTCTCGTGGAAACCGGTTTCTAAGGCACTGCTGAGCCGCCGCCCTCCTCTCCGAGAGCGCCCACCTCCGAAGGAACACGGTCAGATGAACTCCACCAGGTTGGTCCGCGCCGCGATCGCGGGCCTCGCGCTGACGGGTCTGCTCTCCGCCTGCGCCGGATCGGACTCCGGCTCCGGCGGCTCCGACTCGGCCTCCGGCCCGGTCACCCTGCCCTTCTGGGGCTGGGCGAACGGCCAGGATGCTGTGGTGAGGGCCTTCAACGCCTCCCACAAGGAGGTCCGGCTGAAGTACACGAAGGTCACCGACCAGCTGACCATGCAGAAGCAGCTCACCAACGCGGTGAAGGCGGGCAACGCTCCCTGCCTGGTGCAGAACACCGCTGAGTACGTGACGAGTTGGGTGGCCCAGGGCGCCCTCGCCGACATCACGAAGTACGTCGGCCCGGCCAAGGACAAGTTCAACTCCGGCTCCTGGTCGGCCGCGCAGGTGCAGGGCAGGCTCTACGGCGTCCCCACCAGCTCCTCGCCGAACTTCACCATCTACCGCGCCGACATCTTCCAGAAGTACGGCCTCAAGGCCCCCGCCACCTGGGACGAGTTCATCGCGGCCGGCAAGGTGTTGAAGAAGCACGGCATCAAGATCACCAACTATGCCGGTGAGGATCCCAGCACCCTCGAAGTGCTCGCCATGCAGGCAGGCGCCCACTGGTACTCGATCGACGGCGACTCCTGGAAGGTCGACTTCCAGGACCCGGGCACCCTGAAGGCCGCCGGCGTAATCCAGCGGATCATCGACAACGACCTCGACTCCAAGCTGTCGTTCGCCGACTACGCGGCAGTACAGCGCAACTACGACAACGGCGGCACCGCCACCCGGCAGATCTCCACGTGGCAGATGGCCGGCATGGTGCAGAACTTCACCAAGTCCTTCGGCAACTGGGCGCTCTCCCCCTGGCCCGCCTTCACCGGCGAGGCGGCGAAGACCCCGGCCGGCACCAACCTCACCGGCAGCGTCACCCTCGTCACGAAGCAGTGCGCACACCAACAGCAGGCCGCCGAGGCCGCGTTGTGGATGTCGACCGATCCGGGCGCGGTGAAGACGATGGCGAGCCCGACCACCGGCAACGGTGTGATGCCCGCGCTGGCCGACAGCAGCGCCTACGTCGACGAGGCACTCTCGCAGAAACTGCTCGGCGCCCACTACGACCCGGCGAAGAAGGTCGTCACCGACAGCCTGGACGACGTCACCACCGACTGGACCTTCGGCCCCGACTGGACGGCCATGTTCACCGAGCTGCAGAACGGCTGGGCGAAGGTGGTCAGCGGGCAGCAGAAGGTCACCGGCCTCCTCGCCCATATGCAGGAGTGGACGGTGGGCGACCTCAAGTCCCGCGGCATCAGCGTCAAGGGCTGAGGCGGCACGGATGGTCCGCTCCCAGCGCTGGAAGGGCGCCGCCTTCACGGTGCCCTTCCAACTCGGCTTCGTCTTCCTCTACCTGATCCCGATCGGTTACGCCGTCCACCAGTCGCTGTACCGCTCGCAGTCGTCCGGCCTTGGCCTCGGTGGCACGACGGACAGATTTTCCGGCCTGGCCAACTACCGACAGGGCCTGACGGACCCGGCGTTCCTCGACTCCGTGCTGCGGGTACTCCTGTTCGCCTGCGTGCAGATCCCGGTGATGCTGCTGGTCAGCCTGCTCCTCGCGCTCTTCCTGGACACGCTCACCTCACGGACGGCGGGCCGCTTCCGGGTGCTGCTGCTGGTGCCGTACATGATCCCCGGTGTGGTCGCGGCCATCGTCTGGATCAACCTCTACAGTCCGGACGTCGGTCCCCTCACCCCGCTGGGCAAGGCGTTCGGACTGACCTGGAACTTCTTCGCGCCGTCGATGGTGTGGCCGTCCATCGGCAACCTGCTGACCTGGCACGGCATCGGCTACAACATGGTGATCATCTACGCTGCGCTCCAGGGCGTCCCACGCGAACTCTTCGAGGCGGCACGGCTGGACGGCGCCTCCGAGCGCCGTATCGCCCTGAGCATCAAAGTCCCGTACGTACGCGGCGCGTTGGTCCTCACCGGCATGCTGTCGATCATCCAGATGCTCCAGATCTTCAACGAGCCGGCCCTGTTCCGCAATGTCACGCCCCAGACGGTGAGCGACAGCTTCACCCCGATCATGGTGATCTACAACCAGGCGTTCAACGCGGGCAACTACCACTACGCGGCCGCCCTTTCGGTGCTGCTGGCCCTGATCCTCGGCGTCGCCTCCTTCCTCTTCTACCGGCTGACCTCGAAGGAGGCCGACTGATGGCACTCACCGAGGAACGCGCACGCACGAGCCCCGTCCACCGCAAGACCGAACCCGATCCTGCGTCCCGCTCCCGGGGCGGCCAGCGCTTCCTTCTCGTCGGCCTGGTCCTGGCCGGCGCGTACAGCCTGTTCCCGGTGTGGTGGCTGCTGGTCGCCGCGACAAAGGACCGCACCGCTCTCTACCAGAGCAACGGCCTCTGGTTCTCCGGCTGGCACCTGTGGGACAACCTGCACCAGCTGTTCACCTACGAGGACGGCATCTTCCTGCGCTGGACCGCCAACTCCTTCCTGTACGCGGGAGTCGGCTCGCTCGGCGGCACGCTCATCGCGCTCGCCACGGGCTACGGCCTGGCCCGCTTCCAATTCCCCGGGCGCAACCTGGTGTTCGCCTGCGTGGTCGGCTCCTTCCTGGTCCCCATCGCCCTGCTCACTCTCCCCCTCTACCTCCTCTTCTCGAAGATCGGCCTGGTGGACACGCCCTGGGCGATGCTGATTCCCTGCCTGATCAACCCGTTCAGCGTCTATCTGGCGAAGGTCTACACGGAGGCGACGGTCCCCTTCGAACTCCTGGAGGCGGCCCGCATCGACGGAGCGGGCGAACTGCGCATCTTCTTCTCGATCGCCCTGCGCATGATGACGACAGGAGGGGCCACGGTCTTCCTCCTGGCCTTCGTCAACACCTGGAACGCCTTCTTCCTCCCCCTCACCGTCCTGCGCGGCGAGGAGAACTGGACGCTGAACCTGGGCCTGTACAACTGGTCCGGCAAACGCCTCGAATCCGGGGTCGACCTGACCGGCCTGGTCCTCACCGGCGCCCTGCTCTCCATCGTCCCGATGGCCGTCATGATGATCGCGATGCGCCGCTACTGGCGCACGGGCGTCACCCTGGGAGCCCTCAAATGACCGTGCCGGCACTCCCTGGCGACCAGCTCCTTCGAGTGGTTGGTGGAGACAGCGCCCCGGCAGGGGCGCGGGGAACCGCGCGACCGGCCCCCACCCACCCGCACCCGGCGAACAACCTTGGTACACCCGCCGCGGCCACCACGGCCCCGATGGCGGACCTCGCGGATTCCCAAGTCACCCGCACCCCCGAGTAGTCCGAGGCACACCCGTCCGACCCGACCGCCTGTGTCCGGGGTTTCGAAAGTCTCGTCGCCGTTGATCCCGTGAATTCCCAGCTCTTCACGCCGTGTTGACGCGCACCTATCGTAGGAAGCGCTTACTGCACGGCGTGTACGCAGACCGCGGAAGCAGCGTAGGTCGCAACTTTCGTTACTTTCGTTGGCCCAAGGGCGGGCCGGAGAGGCGGTTCCCCATGGTCCGTGCCGGGGGTACGAGCGTGGCGGCGGCCGGTCCGACGCTGGCGGTGGTGGCCCGCGAAGCCGGCGTCTCCGTACCGACCGCGTCGAAGGTGGTCAACGGCCGTGAGGATGTGGCCCCCGAGACCCGCCGTCGGGTCACCGAGGCCCTCGAACGGCTCGGCTACGTGCGCAGACCGCGTTTCGACATGGCGAAGGCCCCCGCCCTGATCGACCTGGTCGTGCACTCGCTGGACAGCTCGTGGTCGGGCGCGGTGCTGCACGGGGTGGAGGAGGCGGCGCACGAGGCGGGTCTGGAGGTCGTGGTGTCGGCGGGGCTGACCCGGACACGGGCCGGGCGCCCGGAGCGCGGCTGGCTGGACAAGCTCACCGCGCGCGGCTCCTCCGGGGCGCTGTTCAACCTGGCCGAGCTGACCCAGGCGCAGTACGCCTGGCTGGACCACCACCGCATCCCGTACGTGCTGATCGACCCCGTCCACGAACCCCCGGCGGGCGTGGTGTCGGTCGGGGCCGCGAACTGGCAGGGCGGGGTGTCCGCGACCGAGCATCTGCTCGCTCTCGGCCATGAGCGGATCGCGGTGATCGCGGGCAATCGGCGCAGGATGTGCAGCGGCGCCCGGGTGGCCGGCTACCGTTCGGCGCTCGCCTCGGCCGGGCTGCGCCACCGGGGTGAGTACGTCCGGCACGCGAGCTTCGACGAGGGCACGGCCCGGCATCGTATGCACGAACTGCTCGACCTGCCGGAGCCGCCGACCGCCGTGTTCGTCTGCTCGGACCGGATGGCGCTCGGGGTGTACACGGCGCTGGCCGAGCGCGGGCTGCGGGTGCCGGACGACATCAGCGTGGTCGGCTTCGACGATCTGCCCGAGGCACGCTGGGGCGCCCCGGCGCTGACCACGGTCCGCCAGCCGCTCGCGGAGATGGCGGCGACCGCGCTGCGGCTGCTGGTGCGGCTGATGCACGGGGACCGTCCGGAGGGCACCCGGACCGAGCTGTCGACGCGCTTGGTGGAGCGAGCGAGCACGGCCGCCCCGCCTGCCCGTTCAGCCGTACGAGGGTGACCGGGCCCTCGTCAAGATCGTTTCCAGTGCATGGATCTCACCCTGCGTACCGCCGCGGCCGGTGCCCTGGCCACAGCCGCCGTGACCATGGCCCTGGGCTCCGCCCAGGCCACCACCCGCACTGTCGCCCCGGCCCAGCACCACGCCGCGGTGGCCGTCCCGACCGACGAGCACGATCCGAAGGAGGACGTGGAGCTGGACGAGAACGGCCGCCCGGATCTGAACGAGGACTGAGCGCCCGGAGACGAGCGTGGGCGGCCGGACAGTGTCCGGCCGCCCACTCGGGTGCGGTCCTCAGTCGTCGTCATCCTGACGAGGCTCACCGAGCAACGCCTGGATCGCGTCCACGGCGCTGCCGTCGTGGTCGCTGCCGGCCGTACCCCTCCCGGCCTGGATGTTCGCCGTGCGGTCCACCTCCAGGATGGAGTCCGCGTTGGAGTTGTCGATCACCGTGATCAGACTCCCGCCCGCGTGGGCGGGAACAGCGGCCAGGCCGAGAAGCACCGCCGCGACCGCCACAGCCGTAGGCAACCGCCTCACACGCCCACGCCCTCGGGCGCGTCGAGCCGTTCCCGGGCGATGTTGCGTTCCAGCAGGGTGGTGGACGCCTTGACCCCGACACCACCGGCCGCGTCCACCTGGGGCAGCCGGCCGTCCGACGCCTTGAGCTCGCCGAGCGCGCTCTCCATGGCCTCGTGCGCGGCGAACAGACAGGGAGTGGAGTAGATGGCCACGTCGACACCGAGCTCGTCCAGTTCGGTGAGCGAGAGCCTGGGTGACTTGCCGCCGCCGATCTGGTTGAAGAGCAGCGGTTTGTCGCCGACGACCTTGCGGATGCGGCGGATCCACTCCTCGCTGCGGACCCCGTCGACGAGGACCACGTCGGCGTCGGTGGCGGCGAGCCGCTCCGCGCGGTGCAGGATGTCGTGCTCGTCCGTGGCGTCCGTGCGGGCGACGACGACCAGGTCCTTGCGGGTCTCCAGGACCTTCTCCAGTTTCTCCAGGTACTCCTCCAGGGGCAGCACCTGCTTGCCGTCGGCGTGCCCGCAACGGCGGGGCCGCTTCTGGTCCTCGAGGATCACCCCGGAGGCGCCGATACGCTCCAGTCCCTCCACGACGTGGCAGGCGACCTCTGGGTCGACGTACCCGTCGTCGATGTCGACGAGGAGATGGTGGTGCGGGAACGCACCCCGCAGCCGCTGGACGAAGGCCACCATGTCGGGCCAGGCGATGAATCCGATGTCCGGCAGGCCGTAGTACGAGGCGGCGAAGCCGAAGCCGGAGACGAACATACCGTCGTAGTGTTTGGCCGCGATCGACGCCGAGTACATGTCGTACACGCCGATCAACGGGGTGGTCCCCGGCCCGGCGATCTGCTCGCGCAGCTTCTTCCCGTAAGTCAAGGTCCGGCTCCTCCTGTGGGTGGGTGGCGCGGCGGCTCGACGGCCTCCGCGTCTCGACAGCCCTTTACCAAGACAAGAGCATCTCTAGATATGCGCGTGACCATCTCCATGCGCGAGCTTTACTCACTCCAATGGCGGATCGGGTTCACCGGAGAAACGTCACTTGCCGCGCCGTGCCGCCCAGGTGACGCCCCCGTGGAGATGGGCCAGGAAGCCCGGGTCCCGGTAGGCCTCCCGGGCGTGTCCCAGGGCCGTGTAGAACACCCGTCCGGCTCCCTGCTCACGGCACCAGGACAGCGGGTGGTCGTCCCCCATCGCGCCTCCGTCGTACGACGACTCGTCGGCGCGCAGCAGCACCCGGACCCGGCCGCGCGGGTTGTCCCGGAAGTCGTACCACTCGTCGGTGAAGTCCCAGACGGCGGGCAGTTGCCGGGTCGCCGGATGGTCATGGTCCTCGATGAGCACCCTGCCGGGCTGGTACTCCGGGTGGCGGGCGAAGCGGGCGCCGAGGAGTTCGCCGTAGTACGGCCAGTCGTACTCGGTGCAGGCCGCCGCGTGTACGCCGGCGAAGCCGCCGCCCGCCTCGACGTAGGCGGCCAGCCGGGCGCGGCCCGCCAGGGTCAGGATCTCGCCGCTGGTGGAGAGGAAGACGACGGCCGCGTACCCGTCCAGGGGCTGTTCGAGGGCGGCCGGGTCCTCGGTGGCGTCGACGTCGACATCGGGGAACTCCCGTACGGCGGCGATGGCGTCGGGGATCGAGTCGTGGCGGTAGCCGGTGGTGCGGGTGTGGAGGAGCAGTCGAGGGGCCATGGCCGCATGGTCGCCCATGACCGTCGACGGCTCAAAGGCCGGGCGTGGGCACGCTGTTGTCGGGTGCGCCGTCGCCGTTGGGCGGCAGGTCGCCGCGCTGTACCGGCTGGTCGTCGGTGAAGGCCGGGTCGGGCGTGGGCAGCAGGGCGTCGAGTTCGTCGGCGGAGGGGCGGTGGATCGCGTGCACCGCCTTGCCCAGTACCGCGTCGGAGACCCCGCCCTCGCCGTCCAGCCACACCACGCAGTCCTTCTTCGTCACCTCGTACTCGTGCTGCCCGGCATAGCGCGGGTGGTCGGTGTACAGGTGGATGACGGCGCCGGTCCTGTCCGTGTAGGAGGCGGAGAAGCCGTCGTCGCCCTGCACGCCGACGGACTGCTGGGCGAGGGTGAACCCCGGGGCCCCGGTGACGTAGACCAGCTCCGGGTCCATGCCCAACGCCTTTGCCTTGGAGGCGAGTTCGGCCGGGTCGGCGGGCGAGCCTGAATCTCCGGGGCCCGCCTTCTCGGTACCGCATCCGGTGAGCAGGGCGGCGGCGAGGAGCAGCGGCGGCAGGACGCGCACGACACGGATCACGCGCCTATCGTGCCGCACAGGTGTTCCACAGGCACCGGGATTTCCGGTCTCCCCGCCGCTTGTGACTCCTTCCCGGCTGTGCCTAACCTCGGCCTGGATGAACGCCACCCCGCCCCTCCTCGACCACCTGGTGCTGGCGACCCCCGACCTCGCCGCGACGGTCGCCGACTTCGCCCGGCGGACCGGTGTGACCCCTGCCGCCGGCGGTGTCCACCCGGATCTCGGCACCCGCAACCATCTGGTGTCGCTGGGCGGCACCGGCTACCTGGAGATCATCGGCCCGGACCCGGAGCAGTCCGTACCGCCCGGCGCCCGCCCCTTCGGTGTCGACGCGCTCACCACGGCCCGCCTGGTGACCTGGGCGATCAGCCCGCCGGACCTGGACGCGGCGGTCGCGGCCGCGCGGGCCCGGGGCTACGACCCCGGTACCCCGCACCCGATGAGCCGGCGCCGCCCCGACGGGACGCTGCTGGAGTGGCGGCTGACCGACAGCACCTCCGCGCACCCCCTGGTGCCGTTCCTGATCGACTGGGGTTCCTCGCTCCACCCGACCGCGTCCGGTCTGCCGGTCACCCCGCTGCTCGCGGTGTCCGCGACCGCCCCCGACCCCGCGGAGCTCCGCCCCCTGCTGAGGGCCCTGGGCACGGACCTGCCCCTGGCCGAGGGACCGCTGTCGTTCTCCATCACCGTCGACACCCCGCGGGGAGCCGTGACCTTCGGCTGACTGTCCGATTCCTTCAAGACCGGCGCTCGCCCTTCTGCCTACGGTGACGTCATGACCCCACGATTCGCCGTGATCGGTCTGGTCGCCTCCGACCTGACCGCGTCCCTCGCCTTCTACCGCCGCCTGGGCCTGGACTTCCCGCCCGGTGCCGAGGAACAGCCGCATGTCGAGGCCGAGTTTCCCGGTGGGCTCACCGTCGCCCTGGACACCGAGGAGACGGTCCGCTCCTTCCACCCGGCCTGGCACCCGCCGGCCGGCGGCGGCCGGGTGGGGCTCGCCTTCCGCTGCGGGTCGCCGGCCGAGGTGGACGCCGTCTACGAGGACCTGGTCGGTGCCGGGTACCACGGCGAGCTCAAGCCGTGGGACGCCTTCTGGGGCCAGCGGTACGCCACGGTGCACGACCCCGACGGCAACGGCGTCGACCTGTTCGCTCCGCTACCGGAGTAGCCCGGTCAACGGCAGCCCGGCCAACTCCCGCACCTCACGGGAGAGATGGGGCTGGTCCGCGTACCCGGCCCGGACGGCCGTCTCGGCGAGCGGAATCCCGCCCCGGGCGAGCGAGAGGGCCCGCTGCATCCGGAGGACCCGGGCGAGCGTCTTGGGTCCGTAGCCGAAGGCGTCACGACTGCGCCGGTGCAACCGGCGTACCCCGACACCGAGTTCGTCGGCGACTGCGCCCACCGGCCGCCCCTCGTCCAGGGCCTGGACGAGCCGGCCCAGCAACGGGTCGGGGGCGGCGGCCCGCTCCAGCGCGATCTCCTCCAGGGCGGCTGCGGGCTCCGCCGCGGCCTCGACCCGCCCCCGCAGCCGACGTACGACGGACGCCGGCCACAGCTCCGACAGCTCCACACGCCGATCGAGCAGCTCATGCGCGGGCACTCCGAGAAAGGCGGGCGCGGTACCGGGAGAGAAGCGCAGGCCCACCCATACGCCCGGGACGCCCTGAGTGACGTACGCATGCGTGTCGGGCCCGGCGACGAGCAGCCGCCCCTCGTGCCAGAGCAGGTCCATGCACCCGTCGGGCAGCACCCGCCCCGATCCGTCCTCGCCGGGGGCGTTCACCCAGACGACCGCGCCGGAGAGCCGGGACGCCCGTTCCTCGTACACGTACGCCAGCCTAGGGGCCTGCCCGGCGGATGAAGTCGCAGGAAGCCAGCGGTGTCTCATCGACGCCGGTGAGCGGGGTGTGGTGCGTGCGGCTGCAAGGCGAAGGAGGGCGTCGACGCGGCGGGGACACCTCCGGCCGAAGGCTGGGGGACGTCGGTGACCGACGACAACGCCGCTGGGGGTTCCCCCTTCGGGGGAGTGGGTGCCACACCCCGCGTCCGCGGCATGATCCGCCGGACAGGCCCTCGCGCTCCCTCAGCCTCTCTCCCGCTTGTGCGGCGGGTGACTGCTCTTCACATGGGTGCGCAGGCGGGCCGTGACGTCCTCGGGCGGCAGGAAGCGGGACCAGCGCTCCGGGAACTCGGAGGGCATGTCGGGGTCGTCCGGGTCGTCGAGGTGGGCCTCGCGGGCCGCGGCGGCGCGGGCGACGTATTCGGCGACCTGGGCCTCGCGCAGCCGTTCGTTGGCGGCGCGGGCCGCGGCCGTGGCGGCGGCCGGCCAGACCCGGTCGATCGCGGCGTTGACGGCGGCGCCGACGAGCACCGCGAACGCCGACACACCGATCCACAGGAGCACGGCGACGGAGGCCGCGAGTGAGCCGTAGATCGTCGCGCCCTCGATGGTGCTGGTCAGGTAGATGCGCAGCAGGAAGCTGCCGAGGACCCACATGGCCAGGGCCACCAGGGCGCCCGGCACGTCCTCGATCCACGGCGACCGCACCGGCACGGAGACGTGGTACAGCGTGGTCAGGAAGACGATGGACAGGACGATCACGACCGGCCAGTACAGGACTTGTACGACCGTCTCCGACCACGGCACGATCCGGACCACCGCGTCCGGCCCGGCCACCATCAGCGGCAGCGCCACCGAGCCGATCAGCAGGGCCGCGATGAAGAGCAGGAAGGACACCAGCCGGGTCTTCACGATGCCCCGGACACCGTCGAGGCCGTACATCACGGTGATCGTGTCGATGAAGACGTTCACCGCGCGGGAGCCCGACCACAGGGCGAACAGGAAACCGATGGAGATCACGTCGGGGCGGCCACCCCGCATCACGTCGTGCAGGATGGGCTCCGCGATCTCCTTCACGCCCCTGTCGGACAGGACGGTGCGGGAGGCGTCCAGGAGGTTGGTCTCCAGACTGGCGATGGTGTCGGCGCCGGTCCAGTCGTCGACGTAGCCGAGCAGTCCGATGAGGCTGAGCAGCAGCGGCGGCACGGACAGCAGGGTGAAGAAGGCGGCCTCGGCGGCCAGGCCGAGGATGCGGTACTCCATGCAGGAATTGACGGTGTCCTTGAGCAGCAGCCAGGCCGTCCTGCGCTTGGAGACGTTCCGGTAGAGGGCCCTGGCCCGGTGGAGCCGGCCGGAGGGCCGCTCGGGGGTATCGCTTGCTGGCTGCACGCCCTAACGGTATCCGCCGTCCGGGGCGGTACTCATCTTCCGGGGCCCCGGCCGTGATCTTCCGGAACTCGGGGGGATCTTGCGAGGCGACCTGGGGTACCCGCTGTGTCACGCTGGAGACCACCGCCGTCGCCCCGGGTAGGTTCGCAGACATGGCAGGCACCACCACCCACACCGTGACCAACCAGCCGCCCCCGCTGGTCGGGTACGACCTCTTCGCCGCCGACCGCGCCCTCGTCGAGGCTGTGGAGCGGCACACCGGACCGGAGCTGCTGGACGAGGTGCGCGCCGAACTGTCGTCGATCGGCGTCTCGGCCGGTTCGGCGCAGGTGCAGGAGTGGGGGGCGCAGGCCAACGAGCACCCACCGCGGCTGCGCACCCACGACCGCTACGGCCACCGGATCGACGAGGTCGACTTCCATCCCGCCTGGCACCGGATGCTCGGCAAGGGCGTCGGCGCGGGCCTGACCACCGGCTGGGTACGGCCCTCGGGGCACGTCCGCCGGGCGGCCGTCTTCCTCGTCTGGACCCAGGTCGAGGCCGGCAACTGCTGCCCGCTGTCGATGACGAACGCGGCGGTGCCCGTACTGCGCACCGACCCGGAGCTGGCCGCCACGTGGGAACCGCTGCTGACCTCCATGATCTACGACCGTGAGCTGCGGCCCGCCGCCCAGAAGGCGGGCGTCCTCTTCGGCATGGGCATGACGGAGAAACAGGGCGGCAGCGACGTACGCGCGAATGCGACCGCCGCCGTCCCGCTCGCCGAGTCCGGGACGTACACGCTCACCGGACACAAGTGGTTCTGCTCGGCGCCCATGTCGGACGGGTTCCTGGTGCTGGCTCAGGCGCCCGGCGGGCTCACCTGCTTCCTCGTGCCGCGCGTCCTGGAGGACGGCACCCGCAACGTCTTCCTCCTCCAGCGTCTCAAGGACAAGCTCGGCAACCGGTCGAACGCGTCGAGCGAGGTCGAGTTCGACGGCACCTGGGCGCGGCGCGTGGGCGAGGAGGGGCGCGGGGTGCGGACGATCATCGAGATGGTCGCCGCGACCCGGCTCGACTGTGTGCTGGGCTCGGCGGGGCTGATGCGGCAGGCGGTGGCGCAGGCCGTGCACCACTGCACGCACCGCGAGGCGTTCGGCGGGAAACTCACCGACAAGCCGCTGATGCGCAACGTCCTGGCCGACCTCGCGATCGAGTCGGAGGCCGCGACGACGCTCGCACTCAGGCTGGCAGCCGCCTACGACGACGGGAGCGAGGCCGAACGGGCCCTGCTGCGGCTGGCGTTGCCCGCTGCCAAGTACTGGGTGACCAAGCGCTGCGCGCCGGTCGCGGTGGAGGCCGCCGAGTGCCTGGGCGGCAACGGCTATGTGGAGGAGTGGGGGCTGCCCCGGCTGGTGCGCGAGTCACCGCTGAACTCGATCTGGGAGGGCGCGGGCAACGTCCAGGCGCTGGACGCCCTGCGGGCGTTGCAGCGCGAACCGGGAGCACTGGACGCCTACCTCCAGGAGATCGGCCGCGCCCACGGCGCCGACCACCGCCTGGACCGCGCGGTCAAGGACCTCTTCTCCGAACTGGCCGACCTGGAGGGCATGGAGGCCAGGGCCCGTCGGCTGGTCGAACGCCTGGCAACGGTTCTCCAGGGTTCCCTGCTGGTCCGTTTCGCCCCACCGGAGGTGGCCGACGCCTTCTGCGCGTCGCGGCTGGGCAACCAGTGGGGTTCGAGTTTCGGCACGCTGCCAGGCGGCTTGGACCTCACGGCTGTGGTGGACCGGGCCAGGGTGCGCACCCCTGCGTGAAAAGGGACGCGGGGGTGGTGCTGCGCCGACACGGCACCACCCCCGCTTCTCGGCCCATGTCAGGCCAGAGACGCCGTGGCGTCGGCTCAATTTTCGGCCACCCACGGTCCGTTCACCAGGGTTGCAAGGGGTTGCAACATATCGGTGTCTGTGTGCGGACTGTGTCCCTCCGGCGCTGGAAAACGGCAGTATGAGACGCGCAGTCGGACCGGAAACCGCCGCCCGGACGGCTTGACAAGACTCTTCCATGCCTTTTCGAGGACTGTCCGGGAGGACCTCAGTGGGGAACCTGCCGAAGGACGTGGCGCGACTTGCCGCGGTGGACGCGGCGCAGGCGGCGCGGTTACTGAACGAGGTACGCGAGGCCAGACTCGCCGGACAGCGTGGGCGGATCGCGCCCCGGCCGGTGATCGAGCAGTCCTGGGGGCGGATGCTGCGCAGCGGCGTCGACCCCGACCACGACTTCCGTTCGGGGCTGCTGTCCGCCGACGAAGTCCGGCGCAGACGTGAGGAGTCACCGCTCAGGGACGTACTGCCGGTGTTGCGCGAGGGGTTGCTTTCGGTCGCGGATGTCGCCCAGCACATCATGGTGGTGGCCGACGCCGAAGGCCGGGTGCTGTGGCGCGAGGGTTCCTCGCCGGTCCTGCGCAAGGCGGACGGGCTGGGCTTCGAACTCGGCGCCGACTGGCGCGAAGATGTCGTCGGCACCAACGGGGTGGGCACCCCGGCGGTGGTGCGCCGCCCCGTGCAGGTGTTCGCCGCCGAGCACTTCGTCCGCACCCACACCTCCTGGACCTGTTCCGGTGCCCCGATCACCGACCCCCGGGACGGCAGGCTGCTCGGCGTGGTGGACGTCAGCGGTCCGCTGGAGACCATGCATCCGGCCACCCTGGCCTGGGTCGACTCGGTGGCGAAACTCGCCGAGGCCCGGCTGCGGGAGCTGCATCTGGACGCGCTGGAGCGGCTGCGTGCGGTCGCGGCGCCGGTGCTGGCCCGGCTGGGCGGGCGGGCGCTGGTGGTGGACGTCGACGGCTGGACGGCGGCGGTCACCGGCATGCCGTATCCACGGCGGCTCGCGCTGCCCAAGTCCCTGTCGCCGGGCCGCCGCTGGCTGCCGGCGATCGGGCTGTGCTCGGTGGAGCCGCTGGGCGGGGGCTGGCTGCTGCGGGCGATGGACGAGCCGGCGCCGCTGGGCGGGGGCCGGCTGGTGCTCGACCTGGCCCAGCCCCGCCGACCCTCGGTGACGGTGGGCCGCGGCGCGGGCTCCTGGTCCCGGGAACTGAGCCCCCGGCACGCCGAGTTGCTGTATCTGCTGGCGGTACGGCGCACCGGGCGCAGCGCGGCCGGGCTGGCCGAGGACGTCTTCGGGGACGCCTCACGGACGGTGACCGTGCGCGCCGAGATGTCCAGGATCCGGCGCTATCTGGGGGCGCTGCTCGAACACCGGCCGTACCGCTTCGGGGAGGACGCGGAGATCGAGGTGCTGCTCCCAGCCGACCCGCGCGACCTGCTGCCCCACTCGACCGCCCCGGCGGTGGCGGCGAGGAGAGGAGCGGGTCCCCGGTCCAGGTGAAGGCCCGCATGTATGTCCGCGTGAAGGCCCGTAACCCCAGGCTTATTTGACGCATCCGTGACATACGGTGACGTATCTTCCGCATATTTGCGGGGTCTTCGCGGTACGGCCGCCCGGACTGCCGTAGCATCCCGGTGCGGGCATCCCCAACTGCTCCTCGATCAACGTACGGACCATCAGGCGCAGTTGGCCCGCCTCGGGAGGAGACATGAAGCATCGCGGCAGACACCGGCGGCGCAGGCGGGGCGCGGCACTGCGCGCCGCCCTGGCCGGGACCGCGCTGGCGCTCACCGCGACCGCCACGATCGTCAGCGCCTCGCAGGCCACGGTCGCCGAGGACCCGGGCGCGCTGAAGCCACTGACCTCCACCGCCGACACCGCGCGGCTGCAGCTTCAGGAACACCTCGTACCGCGCCGTTCGCTGGACCGGCTCGCCTCGGCGATGGGCGGCACGGTCGGGGTCGCCGACGTCCTGGCGGACGCCGACCACAGCCTTCGCGAGGCGGCCGACTGCGACTCCGGCGACCGGGAGTCGCTGCCGGTCACCCCGGCGGCCGCCGAGGCCTACTGCTGGGACCCCACCGACACCCTCACCGACGACTGGCAACCGGCCTCGGTGACCACCTCCTCCGACGCGGACGACGACGGCCTGTGGGGCGCCAACCGGGTCGTCCTGGCCGGCTGGACACACAGCACCTCCAGCGGCCCCGCCGCCTCCCGGGGCCTGGCCGGAGTCGCGGTCGTGAACACCAACGACCCGGCGCACCCCTCCTACTCCTGGGTCCTGCTGACCGTGCCCAGCGCCGACGGGAGGAGCTACCGGGGCCTGACCTCGCAGATCTCCGGCATGGTCTGGTACGAGGACAAGCTGCTGGTCACCACCACCGCGGGCAGCGCCGACGCGCTCTACGTCTACGACCTCAACCGCATCCAGCGCACCTCGGTACTGACCGACGCGATCGGCCGGGTGCCCGGCGGCTGGTCGGCCGACGGCTTCCGGTATGTGATGCCCGCCGTGGGCTCGTACCGGTTCACCGCCGGAGCCTGCTCCCCGGCCGGCGCCCCCTGCCCGAGTGCGCTCGCCGTGGACCGCGGGACGGCCCCGGACAGCCTGGTCCTCGCCGAGTGGACGTCCGCCGGCAGCGACCAGCGGGCCCGGCTGTGGCGGTACGCGTTCGACGAGAACCCCAGGGACGACGGACCGCTCGCGACCGACGCCGCCGGCCGGGCGGACGCGGTCGAGGCGTACCGGACCGGTGCCTCGGAGATCCGGGGCGTCCTGTCGTACCGCCCGCCGGGCGCGACCGCCTCCGAGTGGTATGTCGGTCACCTCCCCGGCGCCATGGACGGCCACGGCAGCCTGTGGCGCCAGGACACCGGGGGCGCACGGGCGGCCCGCTGCGGCTCGGACACCTCGCACCGCTGCTGGGCCGAGAGCACCGGCTCGCTCTCCTACGCCCCGGACACGGGCGAGGTGTGGTCGGTCACGGACCGCATGCTGTTCTCGGTGCCGCTGCGCTCGATCGACGCCTCACTCGGATGACGGACATCGACACGGCCGGGGCCGGGATGGTTGCCTGGCCCCCATGAGCAGCATCGTCGTGACCACCTGGTCCCTGGAGCAGACCTCCCCCGCCGACCTCCTCCCGGCCGCCGCGCCGCAGGACGACACGGTCAGGATCGTCCGCTCCGAGATCCCCTCCCCCGAGTTCAGCCGCTTCCTGTACGCCTCGGTCGGCGGCGACATCCGCTGGACCGACCGGCTGGGCTGGACGTACGCCCGGTGGCGGGAGCACCTGGAGCGGCCGGGCGTGGAGACCTGGGTCGGCTACGACCGGGGCACCCCGGCGGGCTACGTCGAGCTGGAACCGCAGGACGACGGGGTCGTGGAGATCGTCTACTTCGGCCTGATCCCGGCGTTCCGGGGCCGCCGGATCGGCGGTCACCTGCTCTCGTACGGCACCGCACGCGCCTGGGACCTGGCGGAGCGGTGGCCCGAGCGGCCGCCGACGAAGCGGGTGTGGCTGCACACCTGCAGCCTGGACGGCGAGCACGCGATGGCCAACTACCAGCGGCGGGGCTTCAGGCTCTTCGACACGAAGGTCGAGGAGGAGCCGGACGTCACAGCGCCGGGACCCTGGCCGGGTGCCCACCCCGGGGCCCACCCGGAGGTCCGTCCGGCGACAAGCCCCGGGGCGTGACCCACACCACCTCGTCTCAGCATTCAGAATAGATCCGTCCGAATCGCGGACGATGGTGGACTGGTCAGAGATCCGCGTGACACGCTTCCGTCATGTCTGGAACTGGAATCGCCTTGGTGAGTCGGCGGCACGTCGACCTCGGCCGCATGTCCAGCGCCATCTGTCCGGCGGGCTGAGAGCACAGCACCGCCGCCTTTTCCTGTCCAGACCTCTCCTCGCGCAATGCCGCGCAGACCTCCACGCGCGCCCGCAGGCGCAGGTAAGAGCACGCTTCCCACCTGTCCGAAGGACGTATATCGCCATGGCCGCCACCCCGCAGAACCCTGCCGCCTCCGCGCCCCGCCGCAAGGTGAGCCGTCACCGCGGTGAGGGTCAGTGGGCTATGGGTCACTTCACCCCGCTCAACGGAAACGAACAGTTCAAGAAGGACGACGACGGTCTCAATGTGCGGACACGCATTGAGACGATCTACTCCAAGCGCGGCTTCGACTCGATCGACCCCAACGACCTGCGCGGACGTATGCGCTGGTGGGGCCTGTACACGCAGCGCAAGCCCGGCATCGACGGCGGCAAGACCGCCATCCTGGAGCCGGAGGAGCTGGACGACAAGTACTTCATGCTGCGGGTGCGGATCGACGGCGGCCGGCTCACCACCCAGCAGTTGCGGGTGATCGGCGAGATCTCGCAGGAGTTCGCGCGCGGCAGCGCGGACGTCACCGACCGGCAGAACATCCAGCTGCACTGGATCCGCATCGAGGACGTCCCGGAGATCTGGAACCGCCTCGAAGCCGTCGGCCTGTCCACCACCGAGGCGTGCGGCGACACCCCGCGTGTGGTCCTCGGCTCGCCGGTCGCCGGTATCGCCGAGGACGAGATCATCGACGGCACCTGGGCGATCGACCAGATCCACGAGCGGTACATCGGCAGCAAGGAGTTCTCCAACCTGCCGCGCAAGTTCAAGACGGCCATCTCCGGCTCCCCGCTCCTGGACGTCGTGCACGAGATCAACGACGTGGCGTTCGTCGGTGTCGAGCACCCCGACCACGGCCCCGGCTTCGACCTGTGGGTCGGCGGCGGACTGTCCACCAACCCGAAGATCGGCGTCCGGCTCGGCGCCTGGGTGCCGCTGGACGAGGTCCCGGACGTCTGGGCCGGTGTCATCGGCATCTTCCGCGACTACGGCTACCGGCGGCTGCGCACCCGCGCCCGGCTGAAGTTCCTGGTCGCCGACTGGGGCGCGGAGAAGTTCCGCCAGGTCCTGGAGGACGAGTACCTCAAGCGGAAGCTCGTCGACGGCCCCGCGCCTGCCCAGCCCCTGCAGCGCTGGCGTGACCACGTCGGTGTGCACCGCCAGCAGGACGGCAACTTCTACGTCGGGTTCGCCCCGCGCGTCGGCCGTGTGGACGGCACCACCCTGGCGAAGATCGCCGACCTCGCCGAGGCCCATGGCTCGGGCCGGGTGCGGACCACCGTCGAGCAGAAGATGATCATCCTCGATGTCGTGGAGGACCAGGTCGAGTCGCTGGTCGAGGCCCTGGAGGCGCTGGACCTGACCGCCCGGCCGTCCCCCTTCCGGCGCGGCACCATGGCCTGCACCGGCATCGAGTACTGCAAGCTCGCCATCGTCGAGACGAAGGCACGGGGCGCCTCGCTCATCGACGAGCTCGAGCGGCGGCTGCCCGAGTTCGACGAGCCGCTGACCATCAACCTCAACGGCTGCCCCAACGCCTGCGCCCGCATCCAGGTCGCGGACATCGGCCTCAAGGGCCAGCTGGTCCTCAACGACCAGGGCGAGCAGGTCGAGGGCTTCCAGGTGCACCTGGGCGGCGCCCTGGGTCTGGAGGCCGGTTTCGGCCGCAAGGTCCGCGGTCTCAAGGTGACCTCGGACGAGCTGCCGGACTACGTCGAGCGGGTGCTCAAGCGCTTCCAGGCGGAGCGCGAGGACGGCGAGCGGTTCGCCACCTGGGCGTCCCGCGCCAGTGAGGAGGCCCTGTCATGAGCGAGCGGGCCGCCCCCTTCTACTGCCCCTACTGCGGTGACGAGGACCTTCGGCCGAGCGAGGCTCTGGAAGGCAGTCACGGTGCCTGGGAATGCGCGGCCTGCAACCGCGCATTCCAGCTGAAGTTCCTCGGGCTGCTCGCCCGGGGGCTGAAGCACTCCGAAGCCGGAGGGGAACAGATATGACCACAGCTCAGGAAGACCGCACCACCGACGATTTGAAGGCGCTGGCCGAGCAGGCCGGCCGCGATCTCGAAGACGCCTCCGCCCTGGAGATCCTCCAGTGGGCGGTGGACACCTTCGGCAAGGGCTTCTGCGTGACCTCCTCCATGGAGGACGCGGTGGTGGCCCATCTTGCGTCGCGCGTCCAGAAGGGCGTCGACGTCGTCTTCCTCGACACCGGCTACCACTTCCCGGAGACCATCGGCACCCGGGACGCGGTCGAGGCCGTGATGGACGTCAACGTCATCACGCTCACCCCGCGCCAGACGGTCGCGGAGCAGGACGCCGAGTACGGGCCGAAGCTGCACGACCGCGACCCCGATCTTTGCTGCCGGCTCCGCAAGGTGCTGCCCCTGGAGCGGGGTCTGGAGAGCTACACGGCCTGGGCGACCGGGCTGCGCCGCGACGAGTCGGAGAGCCGGGCGAACACCCCGGTCGTCGGCTGGGACGAGAAGCGGCAGAAGGTCAAGATCTCCCCGATCGCCCGCTGGACCCAGGACGACGTGGACGCGTACGTCGCAGAGCACGGTGTACTGACCAACCCCTTGCTGATGGACGGCTACACCTCGGTCGGCTGCGCCCCCTGCACCCGTCGGGTGCTGGAGGGCGAGGACGCGCGCGCCGGCCGTTGGGCGGGCCGCGCCAAGACCGAGTGCGGCCTGCACACCTGATCCCCATGACCGTGCCTACGACACCTACGACATTGGAGAATCACGTGACGACCGGAGCCACCGTCTGGCTCACGGGTCTGCCGAGCGCCGGCAAGACCACCATCGCGTACGAGTTGGCGGCCCGGCTGCGCATGGAGGGCCATCTCGTCGAGGTGCTCGACGGCGACGAGATCCGCGAGTTCATCTCGGCGGGCCTCGGCTTCAGCCGTGAGGACCGGCACACCAATGTGCAGCGCATCGGCTTCGTCGCCGAACTGCTGGCCCGCAACGGCGTGAAGGCGCTGGTTCCGGTGATCGCCCCCTACGCGGACAGCCGGGACGCGGTGCGCAAGCGCCACGAGGAGAACGGCACCGCCTATGTCGAGGTGCATGTGGCGACCCCGGTCGAGGTGTGCTCCGTACGCGATGTGAAGGGTCTGTACGCCAAGCAGGCCGCCGGTGAGCTGACCGGGCTGACGGGGGTCGACGACCCGTACGAGGAGCCCGAGACGCCCGATCTGCGGATCGAGTCGCAGCACCAGACCGTGCAGGAGTCCGCGGCGTCCGTGTACGCCCTGCTCGGCGAGAAGGGACTGGCATGACGGCGACCGTGGCAACCCATGAGGAGGGCACGGACACCCCGTACGCCCTCTCCCACCTGGACGCGCTGGAGTCCGAGGCGGTCCATGTCTTCCGTGAGGTGGCGGGCGAGTTCGAACGGCCGGTGATCCTGTTCTCCGGCGGCAA
>NZ_JBEOTA010000017.1:0-197551 GCF_040303265.1 Streptomyces sp. NPDC096040 | reverse complement strand
GGATGCCACCTGCCCGCCCACAATCACCACCCCGAAACCGGCTCAGGATCAGTCAGAAGATCACTTTCAGACCACGTCGGTGGATCAAGGCTAAGAGGCCACGCAGATAGGGGCAGCGGGGGCCTCGGCAGCAGAACGCGCACAGTTCTTGGTGATCATGGAGTTGCGACGCTCTGTGATTACCGAGGAGACCTGTGCCCGCGCTGCCATCATGGCTGACCGAACCACTCTGGGACCAGTTCGCGGCCCTGCTGCCCGAGCGGCCGGCGTACCACCCAGACCATCCGCTCGGCTGCCACCGCAAGCGGATCAGCGACCGGAACATCTTCGACAAGCTCCTGCAACTGCTGCGCTTCGGCTGTTCTTACGAGGCGATCGCCGACACGACATGCTCGGCCACCACGATCCGCAACCGTCGCGACGAGTGGATACGACTTGGCGTCTTCGCCCGGCTCAAACACATTGCGTTGGAGTGCTACGACCGGATCGTCGGCCTCGTCCTCGACCAGATCGCCGTGGACGGCTCCATCACCAAGGCTCCCGGGGGCGGCGAGGTCGCCGGACGCTCACCGGCCGACCGCGGCAAACAGGGGCTTAAACGCTCGGGCATGACGGATGGCTACGGCATTCCGCTGGGTCGTGTCCTGGCGGGCGCCAACCGCCACGACTCCCCGCTGCTCGCCCCCACCCTTGACCGCCTGGACGACCTCGGGCCGTTACCCGGCGACGTGACCGTGCACTTGGACGCCGGCTACGACTCGGACACGACCCGCACTCTGCTCAGCGAACGCGGTCTCCACGGCCGTATCGCGCACAAAGGCGAGAAAGCACCGATCCAGGCCAGCCGGCGTTGGCACGTCGAGCGCACCCACGCCTGGCAGAACGCCTTCCACCGACTCGCCCGCTGCTACGAACGCCGCGCCACTGTCATCGACGCCTTCTTCGACCTCGCTGATGCGATCATCACTGTGCGCAGCCTGATCCGACGGGCGTGGATCACTCACCGCTGGGACAAACGCCCGAACCGCCGGCCATGACCCCACGCCCTATCCGCACGATCTCTTAACTACTGTCGGACCTCCAGGCGAGCGGCGTGGCCCCGTCGCACCTGCTACCGGCTCGTGCACCGGCTACTGGCTCGTGGCGTGCGTGGGCCGGGCCACGAGGACAACGCGTCGCTGGGCATCGCCGACCGGCGGTTCGTAGGGCAGGCCGTAGCGCTTGGCGAGGATGTCGAAGAACGCCCCCGACGGATCGGGCTCGATCCGCAGGACCTCGGCCCGGATCTCCAGGTAGCGGTATGGCTGCTCGGGATCGTTGACGGAGACGGCGATGTGCGGGTCGGCCGTCACGTTCTTGCACTTGCGGCGGTCGGTGGTGGTGGTGAACCGCAGGAACTCGCCGTCCCAGACAGTCCAGACCGGGTTGACGTGCGGGGTCCCGGCGGGACCTGTGGTGGCCAGATGGACGAACAAGGGACGGGTCAGCAGGTCTAGGTGGCTCTCGGGAATCGTCATGACCGCTCCATCAAAACTCTGTTCATTATCAAAAGTTTTATATTCGCCAGAGATTGTACACTCGTCTGCGTGGTCATGCCTGCACGTGAACGGCTCGGGCTCGACATCAAGCGTGTCGAGCAGGAACTCATGGCAGCCAAGAACACCGCCGTGAGGACGGCTGGAGTCACCGTCCCCCAGTACGCCGCTCTCTTTGCGCTGGCCGACACGCCGGGCATGTCGGCGGCGGCGTTGGCCCGGGCCTGCCTAGTCACACCGCAGGCGATGACCGTCGTCCTGAGAAACCTGCAAGATCACGGCCTCGTCGAGCGCACTCCCCACCCCTGGCACCGCAACGTCCTGGAGACCCGGCTGACCGAGGCCGGCCGGCTCGCCCTGGACAAGGCCGACCGGGAGGCGGTGGCGATCGAACGCCGGATCGCCCGCGCGTTCACCGCGGAGGAACGTGCCACGCTGCGCTCGCTGCTGGCACGCTGCTCCCAGGCCATCCGGTCGGACGACGCCATCCAGCCGAACGGCAGCGTGAGTTGAGCGGACGGGCTCCGCCTGCCTTGCGTCACACGGCGACGCGGCGCCTTCTCCGTTGCCGAAGCGCCAGTAGGCGAGGACGACCGGCCCCAGACCATCGCGGACCGGCCGACGATGATGAAGCCGACGTTGTCCAGGCTGAGCTCGGCAGACAGCACCGACTCAGCAGCCGCCAGCGAGTCCGTCACCTCTGCGAGCCCGACCCGCAAGTCCTCAAACGGGGCGCGCTCCGAAGCCTCCCCGGCCTCAACCAACGACAGCACCGCACCCGCCCTCGCCATCGGCCCCCGCCCCAGCAACCCGCCCGCCGTACTGACGCCCAAGAAACGGACTCGGCCGGCACGGGAGACGAATTACCCCAACCAATCACCCTCAGAAGATCTGCACCCAAAGCGAATCTCATCATTGATGCGCCAGGAGCAAGTACCCACTCACGCCTATCTGCGCGACCACTAAGAGCCGCCCTGACCTGCGGAAAAACGCTCTTAGTAGCGGAGCGTGGCCGGACGCTGCGGACGCTGGCGGACGCTAAACATTTTGTTTAGCGTCCACAGGAAAAGTGCAGGTCAGAGGGGGCGAGCGATGCCCGGCGGACGCTGCGGACGCTATCTTCCCTCAACTCTCTAGTAAGAGAGAGTGAAGGGCGGCTCTTCAGGAGGGCGGATCGCGGTACGAACGACCGTCCCCTACTGAAGAGCCGTGGTGAGCCGCACAGAACGGAACGGGCCCGACGACGCCCGGCCAAGCTCCATGCGGACAAGGGATACGACTACGACCACCTGCGCCGATGGCTTCGCAAGAGAGGCATTCGCCACCGCATCGCCCGCAGGGGCGTCGAGCGCAAGGCCGAGCACTTCCTCGCCTTCGTCGGCATAGCCGCAGCCCTCATCGGCTACCGTCGCCTTGCGCGGTGAAGTCACTACGAGGCGATGGAGTGGGTTCGGTCCCAGCTGTTCCGCGTCGCAGCAGGGCGATGACCCGACCCAGCCATACCCTGCGCGGCTTGTTGTTCCTCTCGATCAAGAACCGCGCTGTCTGTAGCGGGTCACGTGTGGGCTGACCTGCCTGGTGGCGCCGCCAGTAACGGGCCACCCTCCGCTCCAAATCGCCCAGGTCCACGCTGCCGGTCCTGGCCAGTACGACCGATCCCTCCGGGCCTTCGGGGGAAGTCAGCGCCCACACGCCACCGTCCGGTGAGTACGCCGCTGTGTACTCACCCTCATCGACGTCAATCGCCTCAATCCAGTTCGTGGCGTGGACGAAGGATTCGAAGACGAGCAGGTCCTCGTCGCGATCGAAGATAAGCACGGTGTCGGGAGGAGGTTCCATACGGATCACTGTGGCAGTCCCGTTCGTCGTGCTGCGACCAAAATAAACGACGTCTTAAGCCTGCCGTCCGCCCCTTGGAAGGCCCCCAGGGCGGCATTCCAGGCGGGGGGCGAGTCCGTCGCCCCCCTGGATTGCCGCCCTCGCGTCCACAAGCAAGAGGAGCACCACCGGCCGTGGCGTGCTCCTCTTGCTTGTGCGCGCGGTCGTTACGCCGGGCCGCCATCCCGCCCGATTTGCGGCGGTTGATGCCGCCGGTTGCGGCGACAGCACCGGTTGACCCCCGCAACCGCCCTATGACCTGCGGGTTTCCAAGTTGCAGTGGGTTCCGGGGAGGGGGCCCTACGCGCACGCGCGCGTAGGGCGGTGGAAACTGCCGCCTTGCAGCGTCTCCGTGAGGCCGCAGGCGGCCGTTCATGGCCCCGGAGGTTCCCACCCCCTCGCAAAGGGGTCCATGCGCCCTGAGAGGCGCTCACGGCCTTCGCCCCAACGACGCTCGTCGCGCGAGCGCAGCGAGCTGCCAAGGGGCGCGCGGCCGTAGGCCGCTCCTTCTTGCTCTTCCCCTACGAGGCTGCCAGCGCCCTGCCGGCACCCGCTTGTCTTGGGCGCTTGTCGCCCGCAGAACAAGGACGCCCGCAGGCTTGTTCTGGGTACCGAAACCACGTCTGACCTGCAAGCCGACAAGTGACAAGACAAGCCAGATGACAAGCGACGTGACAAGCAGCCGCGCACCGCCTGGGCTACTGGGCAGGGGGCACACCCCGCCATCCAGCAGGGTGCGGGAGCTCGCACTCGCCCCCGTCGCCACGGCGGCCCGACGCGGTCCGGCCGGGCCCGATAGCGGTCCGGGGTGCCTCTCTCAGAGGCGCGGTACGGCGCGATTCCGAGGTCTGCCCAGGCAGGCTGCCATTCGCTAACGCGCTGGTCACTAGCTGTTTTGGCCGCTATCGCTGCCGCTATCGTTAGCACCCCTTGCCGCTATCGCTAGCGGCAGGCCGGGGCCCACGGCCGGGCCGTCTGTGGGCCGTCCGAGGGTGGCCGACGACGACAGCCAACGACAGTCAACGACCGGCCCGCCGCTGGTCATGGGCCACCCCGGTAGACTTCTTGCAGCTCACCACAGACCTTCATCAGTCCCAGAAGAACTAGTTCCTTCTGGACGTCACGCTTCCGAGCAGGTCAGGCACTCGCCTGACCTGCTCGGTTTTTGGCCGCGCATCTATACCCGTTATCGTTGTGCGGTATGCCTGCGTTCAGGGTGGTCCCCTTGCGCAGGCAGGACCCGAATGGAAAGGACCCGGAGAGCTATGCCTCCCAAGAAGAAGAAGGTCACGGGGCTCATCAAGCTCCAGATCAACGCCGGTGCGGCGAACCCGGCCCCGCCGGTCGGCCCCGCGCTCGGCCAGCACGGCGTCAACATCATGGAGTTCTGCAAGGCCTACAACGCCGCGACCGAGTCGCAGCGCGGTTGGGTCATCCCGGTCGAGATCACGGTCTACGAAGACCGCTCCTTCACCTTCGTCACCAAGACCCCGCCGGCCGCGAAGATGATCCTCAAGGCCGCTGGTGTCGAGAAGGGCTCCGGCGAGCCGCACAAGACCAAGGTCGCCAAGATCACTCAGGAGCAGGTCCGGGAGATCGCCCAGACCAAGCTTCCCGACCTGAACGCCAACGACCTGGACGCCGCGTCGAAGATCATCGCCGGCACCGCCCGTTCCATGGGCATCACGGTCGAGGGCTGAACCCCACCTTCGTCAGAACCACCGTGGTAGGGCCTGCTCGGCCCGTACACCACGACTCCTTCAGAACCCACAGGAGCAAGTTGTGAGCAAGCGCAGCAAGGCCCTTCGCGCTGCGGACGAGAAGATCGACCGGGACAAGCTGTACGCCCCGCTCGAGGCCGTCCGTCTCGCCAAGGAGACCTCCACGTCCAAGTTCGACGGCACCGTCGAGGTCGCCTTCCGTCTGGGTGTCGACCCGCGCAAGGCCGACCAGATGGTCCGTGGCACCGTGAACCTCCCGCACGGCACCGGCAAGACCGCCCGGGTCCTGGTCTTCGCGACCGGTGACCGTGCCGAGGCCGCGCGTGCCGCGGGCGCCGACATCGTCGGCGCCGACGAGCTGATCGACGAGGTGGCGAAGGGCCGTCTGGACTTCGACGCCGTCGTCGCCACCCCGGACCTCATGGGCAAGGTCGGCCGCCTCGGCCGTGTCCTCGGCCCGCGTGGTCTGATGCCGAACCCGAAGACCGGCACCGTGACCCCGGACACCGCCAAGGCCGTGACCGAGATCAAGGGCGGCAAGATCGAGTTCCGCGTCGACAAGCACTCGAACCTGCACTTCATCATCGGCAAGGCGTCCTTCGACGACGAGAAGCTGGTGGAGAACTACGGCGCCGCGCTGGAGGAGATCCTCCGTCTGAAGCCGTCCGCCGCCAAGGGCCGCTACATCAAGAAGGCCGCGGTCAGCACCACCATGGGCCCCGGCATCCCGGTCGACCCGAACCGCACCCGCAACCTCCTCACCGAGGAGGACCCGGCCGCCGTCTGAGCCCCGCGCTCGGTCCGGCAGCCGCGTCAGGGACGCGTCAGCAACAGGACGGGCCCCGCAACCCGAGAGGGTTGCGGGGCCCGCCCTGTTTTCCGGCTCGCGCCTGCGCTTGCGGGGCGGCGCATGTCCGGCCCTTGCGGGACGGTTCGCGCCTGTGCTTGGTGGGAGGGCTCGTGTCTGCCCTTGCGGGACGGTTCGCGCCTGCGCTTGGCGGGAGGGCGCATGTCTGCCCTTGCGCGGTGGCTCGCGCCTGCGCTTGGCGGGGCGGCTCGTGTCTGCCCTTGCGGGACGGCGCATGTCCGGCCCTTGCGGGACGATTCGCGCCTGCGCTTGCGGGACGGCTCGCCCGCCCTTGGTGGGCGGCGTACGCCCGCCCTTGGTGGGACTTCCGCCACGGCTGTCAGTGGCCTGGGTTAGCGTCGGGGGTGCGGGACTCGTACGGGGGGTGGGCCGAGATGACGAGGTCGAGTGTGCGCCGGGTGGCCCTGGCGATCGCGGTGGCGAGCGTGCTGACCGGGGCGGCCGCCTGCACCTCGCCGTCAGGCCCGGACCCCAAGGGCACCGCCGCCCACCACGCCCGCTCCCTGGCCGCCCTGCGTTCCGCCGAGCGGTCCACTCACCAGGCCCGGTCGGTGCGGGTTCGCTCCACCACGGCCCTGGGCTCCCTGATGTCCACGAAGGCCGAGGGCGCCCTCGGCTGGACGGACGGCCTCACCGGCACCCTCACCATCACTTACACCGGCGGCACCACCGCCGACCTGATGCGCCGGCTCGACTCCACGTCCCTGGAGACCCGCTACCTCCGGGACGCCTACTACGCCAAGGTCGGCCCCGCCTTCGCCCGGCAGCTGGGCGGCAAGCACTGGATCAAGTACCCGTACGACTACCTCGCCACCCTGGGCGGCGGCTCGGGCGCGATGATGACCGACCTGATGCGCAACACCACGCCCAACCAGTCGGTACGGCTGCTGCTCGCCTCCGGGGACGTGGGGACAATGGGCGAGGAGCAGGTCTCCGGCGTGCACTCCACCCACTACTCGGGCACGGTGCACGTCTCCGACCTGGCCGGCGAGAGCGAGCTGCAGGAGCAGCTCACCCAGGCCGGCGTCGGCACCGAGACCGTCGACATCTGGGTCGACGACAGGGACCTGCTGGTCAAGAAGACCGAGAAGGCCGACACGGCGAACGGCGCGATGACCCAGACCGCCTACTACAGCGACTACGGCGTGCGGGTCACCGCCGAGCAGCCCCCGGTCGGCGACACCGAGGACTTCAGGACGCTGCTGAAGCAACAGGGCGGCACCGTCTCCTGAGCGCTCCCGAACGCCGGGCGGAGCCGATTTGCTTGACAGTGCACCGGTCCCGTACTCTCCTAACGAAGCCAAAGACCGCTGGTCGTTGCCGTCCGCTCGTAAGAGTGTGCGGTGGCCGAAGGATCCGCTGAACCGCGGACGACCCGCGCAGGTGACTGTGGAAGTGCTCCCGGGACACATGCTCACGTATGTGTGTTCGGTCGAGCTACGCCCCGTGCGCCTGCGCCGGGGCGTTTCGTTTTCCCAGCCCCTTCTGAGCGGTCCTCATCACCCGGAAGGAGGCCGACGCTCTATGGCAAGGCCCGACAAGGCTGCCGCGGTAGCCGAGCTGACGGAGCAGTTCCGCAGCTCGAACGCCGCCGTGCTGACCGAGTACCGGGGTCTCACCGTGGCGCAGCTCAAGACGCTGCGTCGTTCGCTCGGTGAGAACGCCCAGTACGCCGTGGTGAAGAACACGCTGACCAAGATTGCGGCCAACGAGGCCGGGATCTCGACGCTCGACGACCTGTTCAACGGTCCGACGGCGGTCGCCTTCGTCACCGGTGACCCGGTGGAGTCGGCGAAGGGTCTTCGTGACTTCGCCAAGGACAACCCGAACCTCGTCATCAAGGGCGGTGTCCTTGACGGCAAGGCGCTGTCCGCCGACGAGATCAAGAAGCTTGCGGACCTCGAGTCCCGCGAGGTTCTGCTCGCCAAGCTGGCGGGCGCCATGAAGGGCAAGCAGACGCAGGCTGCTCAGGTCTTCCAGGCGCTCCCGTCGAAGCTCGTCCGCACCGTGGACGCGCTCCGTGCCAAGCAGGACGAGCAGGGCGGTGCCGAGTAATTCGGCTCCCGAAATGACCGCCGCCTGAGGCTCCCCGCCTGAGGCAGAGGTCGTAGCGGGCCGAACGTACGCCCGCCAGACATGTACATCGGCACCAGCCGAATTAGTGGAAGGAAAGCCATCGTGGCTCTCACCCAGGACGAACTGCTCGCCGAGTTCGAGGGCATGACCCTCATCCAGCTCTCCGAGTTCGTGAAGGCGTTCGAGGAGAAGTTCGACGTCACCGCCGCCGCCGCGGTCGCCGTCGCGGGCCCGGCCGGTCCGGCCGCCGCCGCCCCGGTCGAGGAGGAGAAGGACGAGTTCGACGTCATCCTCACCGGCGCCGGCGAGAAGAAGATCCAGGTCATCAAGGTCGTGCGTGAGCTGACCTCGCTCGGCCTGAAGGAGGCCAAGGACCTCGTGGACGGCGCCCCGAAGCCCGTCCTCGAGAAGGTCGCCAAGGACGCCGCCGAGAAGGCCGCCGAGTCCCTCAAGGGCGCCGGCGCCTCCGTCGAGGTCAAGTAAGGCCTCTGAGGTCGACCTGACCTCTGTGCGCTGAAACACGTCCTCCGGGGCTGTAACGCGCGGACCGCGAAGAGCGATCATCCATCCGGGTGGTCGCTCTTCGGCGTTCCTGGGAGGCCGACCACGGTTACCTTGCACCCGCCCCGGCGGGAGGTATGGTGATCTTCGTCGTGTCCCTGGCGCACCGGGTTTGCGCAAGGGGGCCTTGACGAACCGCACGCAGCGCGCAATTCTCAGGACGCGTCGCCAGAACGGTCCGAATCCGAGGCATGGATCGGCGACGAAGAGGGCAGTATCAACGTGCGTTGAGGGCAGGCATGACGCAGGCGTTGACGATGGCGAGGGTCTCAGAAGATGGAGACTGGACATCAGTGTGCCAAGTGGCTACACTGACCCTTTGCGCTGCCTGTTAGCTGTCCCCTGCCCGTCACCAGGGGTCTGCCCTCACCCGAATGCCGACGACCGAACTCCTCTGAACTGGGGTTTCTGTCTCTGTGTCCGGCAAGGGACCGGGGAGCGCGTAGTGAGTCCGAGCCCTCGGAAGGACCCCCTCTTGGCCGCCTCGCGCACTGCCTCGAACGCGAATATGAACAACGGCGCCAGCACCGCCCCGCTGCGCATCTCCTTTGCAAAGATCAAGGAGCCTCTCGAGGTTCCCAACCTGCTCGCGCTGCAGACCGAGAGCTTCGACTGGCTGCTCGGCAACACCGCCTGGCAGAGTCGGGTCGAGGAGGCTCTGGAGTCCGGTCAGGACGTCCCCACCAAGTCCGGTCTGGAGGAGATCTTCGAGGAGATCTCCCCGATCGAGGACTTCTCCGGGTCGATGTCGCTGACGTTCCGCGACCACCGTTTCGAACCGCCGAAGAACAGCATCGACGAGTGCAAGGAGCGCGACTTCACGTACGCCGCCCCGCTCTTCGTCACGGCCGAGTTCACCAACAACGAGACCGGTGAGATCAAGTCCCAGACGGTCTTCATGGGCGACTTCCCGCTCATGACGAACAAGGGCACCTTCGTCATCAACGGCACCGAGCGTGTCGTGGTGTCGCAGCTGGTCCGTTCGCCCGGTGTCTACTTCGACTCCTCGATCGACAAGACGTCCGACAAGGACATCTTCTCCGCCAAGATCATCCCGTCCCGGGGTGCCTGGCTGGAGATGGAGATCGACAAGCGCGACATGGTCGGTGTCCGTATCGACCGCAAGCGCAAGCAGTCGGTCACCGTGCTGCTCAAGGCGCTCGGCTGGACGACCGAGCAGATCCTCGAGGAGTTCGGCGAGTACGAGTCGATGCGCGCCACCCTGGAGAAGGACCACACCCAGGGCCAGGACGACGCGCTGCTCGACATCTACCGCAAGCTGCGTCCGGGCGAGCCCCCCACGCGCGAGGCCGCGCAGACGCTCCTGGAGAACCTGTACTTCAACCCGAAGCGCTACGACCTCGCCAAGGTCGGCCGCTACAAGGTCAACAAGAAGCTGGGCGCGGACGCCCCGCTGGACGCCGGCATCCTGACCGTCGAGGACATCATCTCGACGATCAAGTACCTGGTGAAGCTCCACGCGGGCGAGACCGAGACGGTCGGCGACAGCGGTGGCTCGATCGTCGTCGAGACCGACGACATCGACCACTTCGGCAACCGTCGTCTGCGCAGCGTCGGCGAGCTCATCCAGAACCAGGTCCGCACGGGTCTGGCCCGTATGGAGCGCGTCGTCCGTGAGCGCATGACCACCCAGGACGTCGAGGCGATCACGCCGCAGACCCTGATCAACATCCGGCCGGTCGTCGCCTCCATCAAGGAGTTCTTCGGCACCAGCCAGCTGTCCCAGTTCATGGACCAGAACAACCCGCTGTCGGGTCTCACCCACAAGCGCCGTCTGTCGGCTCTTGGCCCGGGTGGTCTCTCCCGTGAGCGGGCCGGCTTCGAGGTCCGTGACGTGCACCCGTCGCACTACGGCCGTATGTGCCCGATCGAGACGCCCGAAGGCCCGAACATCGGTCTTATCGGCTCGCTCGCCTCCTACGGTCGCGTCAACGCGTTCGGTTTCGTCGAGACCCCGTACCGCAAGGTCGTCGACGGCCAGGTCACCGACGAGGTGGACTACCTGACCGCCGACGAAGAGGACCGATTCGTCATCGCGCAGGCCAACGCCGGCCTCAACGACGACATGCGCTTCTCCGAGAACCGCGTCCTGGTCCGCCGCCGTGGCGGCGAGGTCGACTACGTCGCCGGTGAAGACGTGGACTACATGGACGTCTCGCCGCGCCAGATGGTGTCGGTCGCGACCGCCATGATCCCGTTCCTGGAGCACGACGACGCCAACCGTGCCCTCATGGGCGCGAACATGATGCGCCAGGCCGTGCCCCTCATCAAGAGCGAGTCCCCGCTCGTCGGCACCGGCATGGAGTACCGCTCCGCCGTCGACGCCGGTGACGTGGTCAAGGCCGAGAAGGCGGGTGTGGTCCAGGAGGTCTCCGCCGACTACATCACCACCGCCAACGACGACGGCACCTACATCACCTACCGCCTGGCCAAGTTCGCCCGCTCCAACCAGGGCACCTCGGTCAACCAGAAGGTCATCGTCAACGAGGGCGACCGGATCATCGAGGGCCAGGTCCTGGCCGACGGTCCGGCCACCGAGAACGGCGAGATGGCCCTCGGCAAGAACCTGCTCGTGGCGTTCATGCCGTGGGAGGGTCACAACTACGAGGACGCGATCATCCTGTCGCAGCGCCTCGTGCAGGACGACGTCCTCTCCTCGATCCACATCGAGGAGCACGAGGTCGACGCCCGTGACACCAAGCTCGGCCCCGAGGAGATCACCCGGGACATCCCGAACGTCTCCGAGGAGGTCCTCGCCGACCTCGACGAGCGCGGCATCATCCGGATCGGTGCCGAGGTCGTCGCCGGTGACATCCTCGTCGGCAAGGTCACGCCCAAGGGTGAGACCGAGCTGACGCCGGAGGAGCGCCTGCTGCGCGC
The DNA here is from genome assembly GCF_040303265.1 of Streptomyces sp. NPDC096040. Taxonomy (NCBI): domain Bacteria; kingdom Bacillati; phylum Actinomycetota; class Actinomycetes; order Kitasatosporales; family Streptomycetaceae; genus Streptomyces; species Streptomyces sp. NPDC096040. The sequence goes on along the minus strand of NZ_JBEOTA010000017.1, from coordinate 186,011 downwards.
GATCTTCGGTGAGAAGGCCCGTGAGGTCCGTGACACCTCGCTGAAGGTCCCGCACGGCGAGATCGGCAAGGTCATCGGCGTCCGCGTCTTCGACCGCGAGGAGGGCGACGAGCTGCCGCCCGGCGTGAACCAGCTGGTCCGCGTCTACGTCGCGCAGAAGCGCAAGATCACCGACGGTGACAAGCTCGCCGGCCGGCACGGCAACAAGGGTGTCATCTCCAAGATCCTGCCGATCGAGGACATGCCGTTCCTGGAGGACGGCACCCCGGTCGACATCATCCTCAACCCGCTGGGTGTCCCGTCCCGAATGAACCCGGGACAGGTGCTGGAGATCCACCTCGGCTGGCTCGCCAGCCGCGGCTGGGACGTCTCCGGTCTCGCCGAAGACTGGGCCCAGCGTCTCCAGGTCATCGGTGCCGACCAGGTCGCCCCGCGCACCAACGTCGCCACCCCGGTGTTCGACGGTGCCCGTGAGGACGAGCTGGCAGGTCTGCTCCAGCACACCATCCCGAACCGCGACGGTGACCGCCTGGTGCAGCCGACCGGTAAGGCGCGGCTGTTCGACGGCCGTTCCGGTGAGCCGTTCCCGGACCCGATCTCCATCGGCTACATGTACATCCTGAAGCTGCACCACCTGGTCGACGACAAGCTGCACGCCCGGTCGACCGGTCCCTACTCGATGATCACCCAGCAGCCGCTGGGTGGTAAGGCCCAGTTCGGTGGCCAGCGGTTCGGCGAGATGGAGGTGTGGGCGCTGGAGGCTTACGGCGCCGCCTACGCCCTCCAGGAGCTGCTGACCATCAAGTCCGACGACGTCACCGGCCGCGTGAAGGTCTACGAGGCCATCGTCAAGGGCGAGAACATCCCCGAGCCCGGCATCCCCGAGTCCTTCAAGGTCCTCATCAAGGAGATGCAGTCGCTCTGCCTGAACGTGGAGGTGCTGTCCAGCGACGGTATGTCCATCGAGATGCGTGACACCGACGAGGACGTCTTCCGCGCGGCGGAGGAGCTCGGCATCGACCTGTCCCGGCGTGAGCCGAGCAGCGTCGAAGAGGTCTGACGGGAGTCCGGTAGGGGCCCCACCACCGTGTGAGGCCCCCGCCGACCCCCAGGCCCCCGTATCAGACCAAAGACTCACAACCCTGAGAGGGATTGACGCATAGTGCTCGACGTCAACTTCTTCGACGAGCTCCGGATCGGCCTGGCCACCGCTGACGACATCCGTCAGTGGAGCCACGGCGAGGTCAAGAAGCCCGAGACGATCAACTACCGCACGCTCAAGCCCGAGAAGGACGGACTCTTCTGCGAGAAGATCTTCGGTCCGACCCGGGACTGGGAGTGCTACTGCGGCAAGTACAAGCGTGTCCGCTTCAAGGGCATCATCTGTGAGCGCTGCGGCGTCGAGGTGACCCGCGCCAAGGTGCGCCGTGAGCGGATGGGCCACATCGAACTGGCCGCCCCCGTCACCCACATCTGGTACTTCAAGGGTGTCCCGTCGCGCCTGGGCTACCTGCTCGACCTCGCCCCGAAGGACCTGGAGAAGGTCATCTACTTCGCGGCGTACATGATCACGTTCGTCGACGAGGAGCGCCGTACCCGCGACCTGCCCTCCCTGGAGGCGCATGTCTCGGTCGAGCGCCAGCAGATCGAGAACCGCCGGGACGCCGACCTGGAGGCCCGCGCCAAGAAGCTCGAGGCCGACCTGGCCGAGCTGGAGGCCGAGGGCGCCAAGGCCGATGTGCGCCGCAAGGTGCGCGAGGGTGCCGAGCGTGAGATGAAGCAGCTGCGCGACCGTTCGCAGCGCGAGATCGACCGCCTTGACGAGGTGTGGACCCGCTTCAAGAACCTCAAGGTCCAGGACCTCGAGGGCGACGAGCTGCTCTACCGCGAACTGCGGGACCGCTTCGGCACCTACTTCGACGGTTCCATGGGTGCCGCGGCGCTGCAGAAGCGCCTGGAGTCCTTCGACCTCGACGAGGAGGCCGAGCGCCTCCGCGAGATCATCCGCACCGGCAAGGGCCAGAAGAAGACCCGTGCCCTGAAGCGGCTGAAGGTCGTGTCTGCCTTCCTGCAGACCTCCAACAGCCCCAAGGGCATGGTCCTGGACTGCGTCCCGGTCATCCCGCCGGACCTTCGCCCGATGGTGCAGCTGGACGGTGGCCGCTTCGCGACCTCCGACCTGAACGACCTGTACCGCCGTGTGATCAACCGCAACAACCGCCTGAAGCGCCTTCTCGACCTCGGTGCGCCCGAGATCATCGTGAACAACGAGAAGCGCATGCTCCAGGAGGCCGTTGACGCCCTCTTCGACAACGGTCGTCGTGGTCGCCCGGTCACCGGTCCCGGTAACCGCCCGCTGAAGTCCCTCAGCGACATGCTGAAGGGCAAGCAGGGTCGATTCCGTCAGAACCTGCTCGGCAAGCGTGTGGACTACTCCGCGCGTTCCGTGATCGTCGTCGGTCCGCAGCTGAAGCTGCACCAGTGCGGTCTGCCGAAGGCGATGGCGCTGGAGCTCTTCAAGCCGTTCGTGATGAAGCGCCTGGTCGACCTGAACCACGCGCAGAACATCAAGAGCGCCAAGCGCATGGTGGAGCGCGGCCGCACCGTCGTGTACGACGTCCTCGAAGAGGTCATCGCCGAGCACCCGGTGCTGCTGAACCGTGCGCCCACCCTGCACCGCCTCGGCATCCAGGCCTTCGAGCCGCAGCTGGTCGAGGGCAAGGCCATCCAGATCCACCCGCTCGTCTGCACCGCGTTCAACGCGGACTTCGACGGTGACCAGATGGCCGTGCACCTGCCGCTGTCCGCGGAGGCGCAGGCCGAGGCCCGCATCCTGATGCTGTCCTCGAACAACATCCTCAAGCCCGCCGACGGCCGTCCGGTGACGATGCCGACCCAGGACATGGTCCTTGGTCTGTTCTTCCTCACCACCGACAGCGAGATGCGGGACGTCAAGGGCGAGGGCCGGTCCTTCGGCTCCGCGGCCGAGGCGATCATGGCGTTCGACGCGGGCGACCTGTCGCTCCAGTCGAAGGTCGACATCCGCTTCCCGGTGGGCACCATCCCGCCGCGCGGCTGGACCCCGCCGGCCGTCGAGGAGGGTGAGCCGGAGTACCAGACGGGCGACAGCTTCCGTCTGCGTACGACCCTGGGCCGCGCGCTCTTCAACGAGCTGCTGCCCGAGGACTACCCGTTCGTCGACTACGAGGTCGGCAAGAAGCAGCTCTCCGAGATCGTCAACGACCTCGCCGAGCGCTACCCCAAGGTCATCGTGGCGGCGACGCTCGACAACCTGAAGGCGGCCGGCTTCTACTGGGCGACCCGTTCCGGTGTCACCGTGGCCATCTCCGACGTCGTCGTTCCCGAGGCGAAGAAGGAGATCGTCAAGGGCTACGAGGCGCAGGACGAGAAGGTCCAGAAGCAGTACGAGCGCGGTCTGATCACCAAGGACGAGCGCACCCAGGAACTCATCGCGATCTGGACCAAGGCGACCAACGAGGTCGCCGAGGCCATGAACGAGAACTTCCCGAAGACCAACCCGATCTTCATGATGGTGAACTCGGGCGCACGAGGCAACATGATGCAGATGCGTCAGATCGCCGGTATGCGTGGTCTGGTGTCGAACGCCAAGAACGAGACGATCCCGCGTCCGATCAAGGCGTCCTTCCGTGAGGGTCTGTCCGTGCTGGAGTACTTCATCTCCACGCACGGTGCCCGTAAGGGTCTCGCGGACACCGCGCTGCGTACCGCCGACTCGGGTTACCTCACCCGTCGTCTGGTCGACGTCTCCCAGGACGTCATCATCCGCGAGGAGGACTGCGGCACCGACCGCGGCCTCAAGCTCCACATCGCGGAGGTCGGCGCCGACGGCGTGCTGCGCAAGGCGGAGAACGTCGAGACGTCCGTGTACGCGCGCTGCCTCGCCGAGGACATCGTGGTCGACGGTCAGGTCCTGGCCCCGGCCGGCACCGACCTCGGTGACGTCCTCATCGACGAGCTGGTCGCCCGTGGTGTCTCGGAGGTCAAGACCCGCTCGGTCCTGACCTGTGAGTCCGCCGTCGGCACCTGCGCCATGTGCTACGGCCGTTCGCTGGCCACCGGCAAGCTGGTCGACATCGGTGAGGCGGTCGGCATCATCGCCGCCCAGTCCATCGGTGAGCCCGGTACCCAGCTGACGATGCGTACCTTCCACACCGGTGGTGTGGCCGGTGACGACATCACCCAGGGTCTGCCGCGTGTCGTCGAGCTCTTCGAGGCCCGTACCCCGAAGGGTGTCGCCCCGATCTCCGAGGCCCAGGGCCGCGTGCGGATCGAGGAGACCGAGAAGACCAAGAAGATCGTCATCACCCCGGACGACGGCAGCGACGAGACGGCGTTCCCGATCTCGAAGCGCGCCCGGCTCCTGGTCAGCGAGGGCGAGCACGTCGAGGTGGGGCAGAAGCTCACCGTGGGTGCCACCAACCCGCACGACGTGCTGCGCATCCTGGGCCAGCGTGCCGTCCAGGTCCACCTGGTCGGCGAGGTCCAGAAGGTCTACAACTCGCAGGGTGTGTCGATCCACGACAAGCACATCGAGATCATCATCCGGCAGATGCTCCGCCGGGTGACGATCATCGAGTCCGGCGACGCCGAGCTGCTGCCCGGCGAGCTGGTCGAGCGCTCGAAGTTCGAGCACGAGAACCGTCGTGTGGTCCAGGAGGGCGGTCACCCGGCCTCCGGTCGTCCGCAGCTCATGGGTATCACCAAGGCCTCGCTGGCCACGGAGTCCTGGCTGTCGGCGGCGTCCTTCCAGGAGACGACGCGAGTCCTCACCGACGCGGCGATCAACGCCAAGTCCGACTCGCTCATCGGCCTCAAGGAGAACGTCATCATCGGTAAGCTCATCCCGGCCGGTACGGGTCTGTCCCGTTACCGCAACATCCGGGTCGAGCCGACCGAGGAGGCGAAGGCCGCGATGTACTCGGCCGTCGGCTACGACGACATCGACTACTCGCCGTTCGGCACGGGCTCCGGCCAGGCCGTTCCGCTGGAGGACTACGACTACGGTCCGTACAACCAGTAGTAGGTGGTTCTGACGTCCTGAAGGGCGGCCACTCCGTTGCGTACGGGGTGGCCGCCCTTCGGCTATTAAGCGGTGAATTCATCCGTTTACGGCAATGCTAAAGGCAGGGCCTGTTACGGGACATCGAGGCGGACGGGAAAGTGGAACGGTCGGTCAGTTGGATGTCATTGTTTTCCTGGAGGGTGATTATAAGGAGGCGCGCAGCCGTTCTCTGTGTGTCTCTCTCTCCAGCCGGTGCAGACGGTGCGGTCCTGCCCGGGCTGACTCTTATCTTCCCTGGTCACGGGCTGTCCCGTGGGGAGTCGGCGCGTCGGCTTGCCGCACGCATCGAACCCCGTCCTGCACCTCCTCGCGAAAGCCAGGAAACCCGTCCGTCCGGGGGCTCGGGTGCGGAGGTGGTGTGCAGGAAGTCCTCAATTCTTCCGTCCACCTCCCAAATTCGTGCGCTATCTCTGCTCGACAGCTCCGGCTCACCTCGTTGCGGCCCGGCTGTGTTTGTCTCTCCGGAAAAAATGCGGCGATGCGCCGGGGCGAACGGGCGGCCGGTCGGCTTGGCCGCGCCGTGAAGGGCGAGGGGCGCGGCCACGAGGGAGGAGGGGCTCGTGCGCCACGACGCCGGCCGCCGACGGCCCACGCCGCTCTCCGTTCGCGTCTCGTTCGTCTTCGTGGTATATCGGAAGGCGGCCTCGAAACCGCAGCTCAGCCCCTCCACGGCCGGTCCCGCTTCTTTTGTTTTGACCGGAGTGATTGCGCTAGGTACGCTCAGACCTTGTGCCTGGGGTGTGCCCTGACCCTCGTGCGTGCCTTCAAACCGCACCGGAGTGACGAAGTGGCCACCGCGATCCGCGCCCCCTCCTGCCGTTCGGCAGGAGTTCGCGGAATCCGACACACCCGACCGCGTGGGTCGGAGACTGTTCCAGGTTAGCTTCACCATTCGGCACACAGAAACCGGAGAAGTAGTGCCTACGATCCAGCAGCTGGTCCGCAAGGGCCGGCAGGACAAGGTCGAGAAGAACAAGACGCCCGCACTCGAGGGTTCCCCTCAGCGTCGTGGCGTCTGCACGCGTGTGTTCACGACCACCCCGAAGAAGCCGAACTCGGCCCTGCGTAAGGTCGCGCGTGTGCGTCTGACCAGCGGTATCGAGGTCACTGCTTACATTCCGGGTGAGGGACACAACCTGCAGGAGCACTCCATCGTGCTCGTGCGCGGCGGCCGTGTGAAGGACCTGCCCGGTGTTCGCTACAAGATCATCCGCGGCTCGCTCGACACCCAGGGTGTCAAGAACCGCAAGCAGGCCCGCAGCCGCTACGGCGCCAAGAAGGAGAAGTAAGAATGCCTCGTAAGGGCCCTGCCCCGAAGCGCCCGGTCATCATCGACCCGGTCTACGGTTCTCCTCTTGTCACCTCGCTCATCAACAAGGTGCTGCTGAACGGCAAGCGCTCCACCGCCGAGCGCATCGTGTACGGCGCCATGGAGGGCCTGCGCGAGAAGACCAGCAACGACCCGGTCATCACGCTCAAGCGCGCGCTGGAGAACATCAAGCCCACGCTTGAGGTCAAGTCCCGCCGTGTCGGTGGCGCCACCTACCAGGTGCCGGTCGAGGTCAAGCCCGGCCGCGCCAACACCCTGGCGCTGCGCTGGCTGGTCGGCTACTCCCGCGCCCGTCGCGAGAAGACCATGACCGAGCGTCTGCTCAACGAGCTTCTCGACGCTTCGAACGGCCTCGGCGCGGCCGTCAAGAAGCGCGAGGACACCCACAAGATGGCCGAGTCCAACAAGGCCTTCGCGCACTACCGCTGGTAGTCGCTACCCACATCGAGACCGAGAGAAGACTGAAGCCTTATGGCTACCACTTCACTTGACCTGGCCAGGGTCCGCAACATCGGGATCATGGCCCACATCGACGCGGGCAAGACGACCACCACCGAGCGGATCCTGTTCTACACCGGTGTGTCGTACAAGATCGGTGAGGTCCACGACGGCGCTGCCACCATGGACTGGATGGAGCAGGAGCAGGAGCGTGGCATCACGATCACCTCTGCTGCCACCACCTGTCACTGGCCGCTTGAGGACAACGACTACACGATCAACATCATCGACACCCCGGGCCACGTCGACTTCACCGTCGAGGTGGAGCGTTCGCTGCGCGTCCTCGACGGTGCCGTGACGGTGTTCGACGGTGTCGCCGGTGTCGAGCCCCAGTCCGAGACGGTGTGGCGTCAGGCCGACCGCTACGGCGTGCCGCGCATCTGCTTCGTGAACAAGCTGGACCGTACCGGCGCCGAGTTCCACCGCTGTGTGGACATGATCTCGGACCGTCTGGGTGCCGTGCCGCTCGTCATGCAGCTGCCGATCGGCGCCGAGATGGACTTCAAGGGCGTTGTGGACCTGGTCCGCATGAAGGCGCTCGTGTGGTCCGCCGAGGCGGCGAAGGGCGAGATGTACGACGTCGTCGACATCCCGGCCACGCACACCGAGGCTGCCGAGGAGTACCGCGGCAAGCTGGTCGAGGCCGTCGCGGAGAACGACGACGAGATCATGGAGCTGTTCCTGGAGGGCCAGGAGCCCACCGAGGAGCAGCTGTACGCCGCGATCCGTCGTATCACCATCGCGTCCGGCAAGTCCGACGGTGTCACGGTCACCCCCGTGTTCTGCGGTACCGCGTTCAAGAACAAGGGTGTCCAGCCCCTGCTCGACGCGGTCGTGCGCTACCTGCCGACCCCGCTCGACGTCGAGGCCATCGAGGGCCACGACGTCAAGGACCCCGAGGTCGTCGTCAAGCGCAAGCCGTCCGACGACGAGCCGCTGTCCGCGCTCGCTTTCAAGATCATGAGCGACCCGCACCTCGGCAAGCTCACCTTCGTCCGGGTCTACTCGGGCCGCCTGGAGTCCGGCACCGCCGTGCTGAACTCCGTCAAGGGCAAGAAGGAGCGCATCGGCAAGATCTACCGCATGCACGCGAACAAGCGTGAGGAGATCGAGTCGGTGGGCGCCGGCGACATCATCGCCGTCATGGGTCTGAAGCAGACCACGACCGGTGAGACGCTGTGCGACGACAAGCAGCCGGTGATCCTGGAGTCCATGGACTTCCCGGCGCCGGTCATCCAGGTCGCCATCGAGCCCAAGTCGAAGGGCGACCAGGAGAAGCTGGGCGTCGCGATCCAGCGCCTGGCCGAGGAGGACCCGTCCTTCCAGGTCCACTCGGACGAGGAGACCGGCCAGACCATCATCGGTGGTATGGGCGAACTGCACCTCGAGGTGCTGGTCGACCGTATGCGCCGTGAGTTCAAGGTCGAGGCCAACGTCGGCAAGCCGCAGGTCGCGTACCGCGAGACGATCCGCAAGGCCGTCGAGCGCGTGGACTACACCCACAAGAAGCAGACCGGTGGTACCGGTCAGTTCGCCAAGGTGCAGATCGCGATCGAGCCCATCGAGAGCGGCGACGCCTCGTACGAGTTCGTGAACAAGGTGACCGGTGGCCGCATCCCGAAGGAGTACATCCCTTCGGTGGACGCCGGTGCGCAGGAGGCCATGCAGTTCGGCATCCTCGCCGGGTACGAGATGACGGGCGTCCGCGTCACGCTTCTCGACGGTGCCTACCACGAGGTCGACTCCTCCGAGCTCGCGTTCAAGATCGCCGGTTCGCAGGCCTTCAAGGAGGCCGCGCGCAAGGCGTCCCCCGTGCTCCTGGAGCCGATGATGGCCGTCGAGGTCACCACGCCCGAGGACTACATGGGTGAGGTCATCGGCGACATCAACTCCCGCCGTGGTCAGATCCAGGCCATGGAGGAGCGGGCCGGTGCCCGCGTCGTGAAGGGCCTCGTGCCCCTCTCGGAGATGTTCGGTTACGTCGGCGACCTGCGCAGCAAGACGTCCGGCCGGGCCAGCTACTCCATGCAGTTCGACTCCTACGCCGAGGTTCCGCGGAACGTCGCCGAGGAGATCATCGCGAAGGCCAAGGGCGAGTAACGCACCGCGCTACGACGCTTTAGGCTTGACCCCGGAGCCTCACGGGTCGTTCCTCCACATTCGTGGCGGAACTGCCCGGGGCCCGGGAACCAACAGCAAAGATCACCTGGCGCCGATCGAATCAAGGCGTACAGAACCACTCCCAGGAGGACCCCAGTGGCGAAGGCGAAGTTCGAGCGGACTAAGCCGCACGTCAACATCGGCACCATCGGTCACATCGACCACGGTAAGACGACCCTCACGGCCGCCATTACCAAGGTGCTGCACGACGCGTACCCGGACCTGAACGAGGCCACCGCGTTCGACAACATCGACAAGGCGCCCGAGGAGCGTCAGCGCGGTATCACCATCTCCATCGCGCACGTCGAGTACCAGACGGAGACCCGTCACTACGCCCACGTCGACTGCCCGGGTCACGCGGACTACATCAAGAACATGATCACCGGTGCCGCGCAGATGGACGGCGCGATCCTCGTGGTCGCCGCCACCGACGGCCCGATGCCGCAGACCAAGGAGCACGTGCTCCTGGCCCGCCAGGTCGGCGTTCCGTACATCGTCGTCGCCCTGAACAAGGCCGACATGGTGGACGACGAGGAGATCCTGGAGCTCGTCGAGCTCGAGGTGCGTGAGCTCCTCTCCGAGTACGAGTTCCCGGGCGACGACCTGCCGGTCGTCAAGGTCTCCGCGCTGAAGGCGCTGGAGGGCGACGCCGAGTGGACCCAGTCCGTCCTCGACCTGATGAAGGCCGTCGACGAGTCCATCCCGGAGCCCGAGCGTGACGTCGACAAGCCGTTCCTCATGCCCATCGAGGACGTCTTCACGATCACCGGTCGCGGTACGGTCGTCACCGGCCGTATCGAGCGTGGTGTCCTGAAGGTCAACGAGACCGTCGACATCATCGGCATCAAGACCGAGAAGACCACCACCACGGTCACCGGTATCGAGATGTTCCGCAAGCTGCTCGACGAGGGTCAGGCCGGTGAGAACGTCGGTCTGCTGCTCCGCGGCATCAAGCGCGAGGACGTCGAGCGCGGCCAGGTCATCATCAAGCCCGGCTCGGTCACCCCGCACACGGAGTTCGAGGCCACGGCGTACATCCTGTCCAAGGACGAGGGTGGCCGCCACACGCCGTTCTTCAACAACTACCGCCCGCAGTTCTACTTCCGTACCACGGACGTGACCGGCGTCGTGACCCTCCCCGAGGGCACCGAGATGGTCATGCCGGGCGACAACACCGACATGAAGGTGGAGCTGATCCAGCCCATCGCCATGGAGGAGGGCCTGAAGTTCGCCATCCGTGAGGGTGGTCGCACGGTGGGCGCCGGCCAGGTCACCAAGATCAACAAGTGATCTTGGCCCGCAAGGGCTGACCCGGTGAGTCTCTGAAAGGCCCGTACGACTTCGGTCGTACGGGCCTTTCGGTGTGTCGGCGCCTCGAAACCATTCGGCGCGTATCGGCCGGACGGGCGCCGGGATGACGGCGTGGCCGGTGACGGGGGGGCTGGGGAGATGCGTGGCCTCGGCTGGAGTACGAGGTGAGCCTGCTGTCGGCGGGGGAGGTGACCGTGTGGGCGTACCTGTCCCCGCGGAATCCGGCACTGCCGACGACGACCGGGCTGCACTACGCGCTGTCCTTCGACGACGTCGCCCCGCTTCCGACCGTCACGTTGCCGGACGCGGGCCGGCCCCGGCCATCCGGGACGCAGGTGTGTCGGGGGTGGGGACAGCCTCAGTTCCGCGGGGCGAAGAGCAGGTTCCGGGTGTGCGCGGGAAGGGGCTCCTTCCAGTGGACCAGCGAGCCGTCGTGCTCGGCGATCCAGTGGGCGTCGTAGCCGAACGGCTCGAACTCGGCGATGAGCTCGTCGAGGGAGGCGTCCACGAGGGCCTCAAGGACCAGGGTCGGCCGGTCGCGCTTCAGCACCTGGCGGGCCCCGCGCAGCACCGACATCTCGTGGCCCTCCACGTCGATCTTGACGAGGTCCAGCTTGGTGTCGGCGAACACCTCGTCCAGCGTGACCAGCTGGATGCGCTTGAGCTGGGCGTCGGGGGCGGCGCCCTCCAGGGTCGAACCAGTGGACAGCAGGTTCCCGGAGAAACGGACACTGATGTCGGCCCAGCCGGGCTCGCTGGAGACACCGGCCTGATAGAGCTTGACATTCTGGACGCCGTTCGACCGGGCGTTCACGGACAGCCGCGCGTGAATCTGATCGACGGGCTCGAAGGAGTGCACCTTCGCCTTCGGGTTGGCGTGCGCGGCGATCATCGAGAAGTAGCCGACATGGGCACCGACGTCCGCGATCGTCGCGCTCCGCGCCGCCAGCCGGGACCAGGTGGCGAGGGTGCCGGGCTCGTAGCCGAACGTCCCGTTCCACAAGGTGTCCATGGCGACCGCATCGTCGTTCACGCTGAACATCACAAACGGCGGGCAGTACGGCGACTCGATCTCGACGTAGCCGCGGTACGGGAACTTCTTGCGGTGCACACGGATGATGTCGCCGGTGGCGACGGGCCGGACCGATGGTGCGTGGGCCAGCATGCGGGCGTTGGCTGCTTCGACCTCGGAAATACGCATTGGGCGATGGTAAAGCCAAGGTCAGGAACTGTCACAGGCTTCGGAAATGTTCCGAAAGGGCTGCTCGCAGGCGGATGCGAGCGGCTTTTTGATTCGGCAACCATTCCAAACAACTTGGAATTAACCTCTCCTTTTGCCAGGGGCGCATCAGCCTTAAGTCTTCCGTCCTCAGTCCTCGTTCGAGCGAGTCAGGGCCTCGGTGATCAGCCGGGTGGCGAAGTCGTGGTCGCCGGTGAGCCGGTTGATGTGCTCCGCGAGCAGCACGACCGTGGCCTCCAGGGCGTTCATCTCGTCCTTGGTCCAGTCCCCGTACTGCCTGCGCCACAGGCTGGGGCTCAGGCCGGTGCCGGCCGCGACCAGCAGGCCGGTCATGGTGGGGATGACCTCGGGACGGACGCTCTTGCGCATCATGCGCGTCGAGGCCACGAAGGTGGGCACCACGTACTCGATCACGTCCCTGTCGTGGTCCTCGTACGCCATCCGCAGCCACTGCATGTACATGTAGATGAGGGTGCACGCGCCCTCCACCAGGTCGTCGACTCCCGTGGGGCCCAGTGACGCTGTGAACTGGTCGATCAGCTCCTGCTGTTCGGGGTCGATCCCGGACTTACCTGCGTAGATGGACTTGAGCCGGGAGTCGATCATCATGAGCGCCGCGCCCACGTCACCGGCGGGAGCGTACTGGGGGTCGCAGGGCGATGACACAGGATTCCTCCTCTGGTGACCGTGAGCGACACGGCGTATCCGTACGGTAACTCGTCGGCGGGACGACGGTCCACGAAAGCCGGATGGAGCGCCACCTGACTGACTCCGCTGATCAAAACCGCCCCGAACCGGTCAGACGTCGACGCCGAGTTCGGCCCACACGGTCTTACGTGGAGGGGTCGGGGATGACACCCCAGTGGTCCGCCGGCGCCTCCACGATCACCAGCCCGCGACCGCTCTCGTCCTCCGGCCCCGGGACGCGCGGACGAGGTTGCTGCTCCCCGCAGGTGTCGTAGATGGTCCGCTCGATCCGGACCGTGTCCCCGACGACGTACATCCACAGCCGGAAACCGCGGCCCCGAGACCCGCCCGTGCGTCGCCGCGTTCCCGGCCGGTTCGGCGACTACATGTGCCGCGTCGTCCAACGACAGCCCCGACGACCGCAGTTGCTCCGCCGTGAGCAGCCGCGCGAGGCCGTGCGCCTCTCCGCGTGGGCGACAGCAGCACGCTGAAGTTGCGACGTCGGCCGCGCGGGCGCGGTCCTCGAGCGCGGCGACCCCGCGCAGGCGGCCCTCGCCGTCATGGGTGTCACGCAGCGGGGCGCGCTGCGTCCAACAACGCGGACTACTCCGCCTTGTTCCCGCCGCCGCCCTGCTGCTGTTCCTCCGGCCGCACCGCGTCTTTCGCCTTCTTCGCGAGGTCGTCGTCCAGCTTCTTGAACTCGCGGACAACGGTGTCTGACATGTCGGCGAGCGAGTCGATCTGCTTGGTGATGTCCTCGCGGCCGTCGTGCCAGTTGGACTCGAAGTCGTCGAGGGCGTCGTAGACCGTGCCGCTGCCGACGTCGTCCTTGTAGGACTCGAACATCTTCTTGGTGTGGTTGAGACGTTCCTTGATGGAGCGCAGTTGGCGGCCGTAGTCCTCAAGCTCGCTGAGCGGTATCGCGAGGTCGCTCTTGCCTTTGCCCACGTGACCGTCCCCCGTTCGCGCATCTCGTAGTCTGGGCCGCACCGTACATCACATCATCGGACGGGGGATGACGTACACCATGGCCCGCTATATGGAGACGCTCACCATCGAGCGCGGCGGTTTCCGGATCAAGGTGCCGGAATCGTGGTGGGAGTTCGACGTACGGCCGGAGTCGCGGGACGACTCGATCCGGCGGATGGTGAACGAGCGGGTGGCGCAGCACCCGGAGCTGGCGCAGTACCGGGACACGTATGTCGGCTTCCTCCGCAAGTCCGCGGCCGACGCGTGGAAGTCGGGCGCGATGTACTGCGGTTGCATGGCGGAGAGCTTCGGCGGGGACACGCCGATCACGGGTTCGGTCACGGTGTCGCTGGTCGGCGGCCGTACGCGCGAGGGCGCGCCGCTCTCCAACGACCCGGCCGCGATCGCCGCCCAGCTCGCGCCGAAGGAGGCGCACCGGGAGGGCGACTCCTGGCGCAAGGTGACGACCGTCGACATCCCCGGCGTGGGGCCGGCCGGCCGGACGTACGGCATCGAGGACATCCCGATCCCGGAGGACAGCCTCAACCGCACGATTCGCGCGGTCCTGATGCAGACGTTCATCCCGGTTCCCGGCCAGGAGGGCAAGGTCGCCCTGGTAGCGGGCAGCAGCCAGGTCCTGGACCTGGCCGACTCCTTCTTCGACATCTTCGACGCGATCACGTCGACGTTCCGCTTCGCGGACTGAGCGGATTGGACTCCCCGGACTGGGAGAGCGGCGAGGGATACCGCCTCGTGTGGTCGGAGGATCCAGTGGTTGTTGCGCATCCCGACCCCTCGGGGTCCTGAGAGGCTCAGTGGGTCAGGCGGGGGCCCAGCGCCGGCAGCAGGCGGTCCCTGAGCAACCGCCGGGCAGGTTCCGTCGACAGCCAGAGCAGCTTGTGGTGGGTGCCGTCCGTCATGCGGAGTGTCATGCCCGACGTCGTCACTCCGCCGTGCAGGCGGGCCTCGGCTATGTAGGCCAGGGGGATCACCTTGTTGGTGCGGTGGGTCGCGAGGATCGCCGTCGGGTCGTAGAGGACGTGCCGGTACGGGGAGCGTGCCGTCGCCCGGGAGTGGCCGAGCGAGGCGATCAGGCTGCTGCGGATCCGGACCAGGGCGTCCGGGAGCAGCCACAGCTCGCCGTGGATCCAGTCAAGCCAGCTGGTGGTGCAGCTCTCGGCCAACAGCTGCGCGGGTTGCAGAGACGTACGGGGCGCCCGGATGACCGCCTCGTCGAGCAGGGACTCCCATGCCTCGACGGAGCGGACCCTGCGGAGTTCCTCGGCGGTGTGGGCCGGGGAGACGAAGACGAGATGAGCCCGGCCTGTCGCCTGCAGTCCGACGTACAGGTCCACCTGCCAGGCAGAGCCCGAGACTCGTACGGCCAGCTCTTCACCCTCCTCGCCCCACAGGACGGGGGAGGCCCGCAGGCCGGCCGCCAGCCAACCCTGTCTGTGCGGCTCCAGCGCGGCCGCCGCCCGGTTGAGGTCCATGTCGACGATCCTCGCCGACGGCGCCCGGATCGACCTCGTGTTTGACCTACGTCACCCTGGGGGTATTCTCTCCGGCCCGATTGGCCAGGCCCCCGTCCCCTATGGCAGACTGTCGGAGTTGCTCGGTCGAGTGTTGATGCTGCGCGCCTCCCGCCGGGAGGACCGGAAGCGAGTCCCACAGTACTCGTCGTCCTAACTGCCACTACGGCAGCACTGGGGCGGACGTACGGGAATCTTTCGGGAAGTGGAGTGCAGCACCGGCCAGGCGCCCGGTGGGCCTTCCGCCCCCGGCTTGCGGTTCCGGAAGGGCCGTGCTTCCCAGCAGGGATGTTCGAACAAGGGGCATCTGTGTCAGCGGGAGCGCGACACACCCGACCGCGTGGGTCGGAGAGAACGAAGGCAGCAAAGGGAATCCACCGGGTTCCGGAGCGTAAGAAGAGACAGGACTACTGAGTAGCCATGGCGGGACAGAAGATCCGCATCCGGCTCAAGGCCTACGACCACGAGGTCATCGACTCCTCGGCGAAGAAGATCGTCGAGACGGTGACCCGGACTGGTGCGTCGGTCGCGGGCCCGGTGCCGCTGCCCACTGAGAAGAACGTGTACTGCGTCATCAAGTCGCCGCACAAGTACAAGGACTCGCGCGAGCACTTCGAGATGCGCACGCACAAGCGCCTGATCGACATCCTCGACCCGACGCCCAAGACCGTTGACTCTCTGATGCGACTCGACCTCCCGGCCGGTGTCGACATCGAGATCAAGCTTTAGGGCCGGTGATCTGAGAATGGCTAAGCAGATCAAGGGCATCCTGGGCGAGAAGCTCGGCATGACGCAGGTCTGGGACGAGAACAACCGTGTCGTCCCGGTCACCGTCGTCAAGGCCGGTCCCAACGTCGTCACCCAGGTCCGTACCAATGACGTCGACGGCTACGAGTCGGTCCAGATCGCCTTCGGCGAGATCGACCCGCGCAAGGTGAACAAGCCCCTCAAGGGTCACTTCGCGAAGGCCGACGTCACCCCCCGTCGTCACCTTGTCGAGATCCGGACGGCCGACGCCACCGAGTACACCCTCGGTCAGGAAGTCACCGCCGAGGTCTTCGAGGCCGGCGTGAAGGTCGACGTCACCGGCAAGAGCAAGGGCAAGGGCTTCGCCGGTGTCATGAAGCGTCACAACTTCAAGGGCCTCGGCGCCGGTCACGGCACCCAGCGCAAGCACCGCTCTCCCGGTTCCATCGGTGGCTGCGCCACCCCGGGCCGCGTGTTCAAGGGCCTCCGCATGGCGGGTCGCATGGGCAACGAGCGGGTCACCACCCAGAACCTGACCGTCCACGCCGTTGACGCGGAGAAGGGTCTGCTGCTCATCAAGGGCGCGGTTCCCGGTCCGAACGGCGGCCTCGTCCTGGTCCGCACCGCGGCCAAGGGGGCCTGAGGTACCGATGAGCACTGTTGACATCCTTTCGCCCGCTGGCGAGAAGGCCGGTAGCGTCGAGCTCCCCGCGGAGATCTTCGACGTAGAGAAGGTCAGCGTTCCGCTGCTTCACCAGGTCGTCGTCGCACAGCTGGCCGCTGCCCGCCAGGGCACCCACAAGACGAAGACCCGTGGCGAGGTCCGTGGTGGCGGCAAGAAGCCGTACCGCCAGAAGGGCACCGGTCGCGCCCGTCAGGGTTCGACCCGCGCCCCGCAGTTCGCCGGCGGTGGCGTCGTCCACGGTCCGCAGCCGCGTGACTACTCGCAGCGCACCCCGAAGAAGATGAAGGCTGCCGCTCTGCGCCACGCCCTCACCGACCGGGCGCGCCACAACCGCATCCACGTCGTCTCCGGCGTGGTCGAGGGCGAGAACCCCAGCACCAAGGCCGCTCGCACGCTGTTCGGCAAGATCTCGGAGCGCAAGAACCTGCTCCTGGTCGTCGACCGCGCCGACGAGGCCGCGTGGCTGTCCGCCCGCAACCTGCCCCAGGTCCACATCCTGGAGCCGGGCCAGCTGAACACGTACGACGTTCTCGTCTCGGACGACGTGGTCTTCACCCAGGCCGCTTTCGAGTCCTTCGTCGCCGGCCCGAAGGCCAACGACACCGAAGGGACCGAGGTCTGATGGCTACCCGTCACCCGAGCATCGCCTCGAAGGCGGCCAAGGCCGCCAAGGCCGCGCGCGTCGCCAAGGCGCGCCGCCACGCCGCCGAGGGCAAGAACACCGTCGAGACCCCGCTGAGCAAGTCGTTCACGGACCCCCGTGACGTGCTGCTCAAGCCGGTCGTCTCGGAGAAGAGCTACGCGCTCCTCGACGAGAACAAGTACACGTTCATCGTCGCCCCGGGCGCCAACAAGACCCAGATCAAGCAGGCCGTCCAGGCGGTCTTCGAGGTCAAGGTCACCGGGGTCAACACGATCAACCGCCAGGGCAAGCGCAAGCGCACGAAGACCGGCTTCGGTCAGCGTGCCGGCAGCAAGCGCGCGATCGTGACCCTCGCCGAGGGCGACCGTATCGACATCTTCGGCGGTCCGTCCGCGTAAGCGGGTCGGATCGTCCGATATCGGACGAGGACTGAGAAATGGGAATCCGCAAGTACAAGCCGACTACGCCGGGCCGTCGTGGCGCCAGCGTCGCCGACTTCGTCGAGGTCACGCGGTCCACGCCGGAGAAGTCGCTGGTCCGCCCGCTGCACAGCAAGGGCGGCCGTAACAACGCCGGTCGTGTGACCGTTCGCCACCAGGGTGGCGGACACAAGCGCGCCTTCCGAGTGATCGACTTCCGTCGTCACGACAAGGACGGCGTGCCGGCGAAGGTCGCGCACATCGAGTACGACCCCAACCGCACCGCGCGCATCGCGCTGCTGCACTACGCGGACGGCGAGAAGCGCTACATCCTCGCCCCGCGCAACCTGCAGCAGGGCGACACCGTGGAGAACGGTCCCGGGGCCGACATCAAGCCGGGCAACAACCTGGCCCTCCGCAACATCCCGGTCGGTACCACGATCCACGCGATCGAGCTCCGTCCCGGTGGTGGCGCCAAGTTCGCCCGCTCCGCAGGTGCCTCCGTGCAGCTGCTGGCGCGTGAGGGTGCCATGGCGACGCTCCGTATGCCGTCCGGCGAGATCCGCATGGTGGACGCGCGCTGCCGCGCCACCGTCGGTGAGGTCGGCAACGCCGAGCAGTCGAACATCAACTGGGGCAAGGCCGGCCGTAAGCGGTGGCTGGGCGTTCGCCCGACCGTCCGTGGTGTCGTCATGAACCCGGTCGACCACCCGCACGGTGGTGGTGAGGGCCGGACCTCCGGTGGCCGCCACCCCGTGTCCCCGTGGGGCAAGAAGGAAGGCCGTACTCGTTCGCCCAAGAAGGCGTCGAACAAGTACATCGTCCGCCGCCGCAAGACGAACAAGAAGCGCTAAGGACGGGTTGAGATGCCTCGTAGCTTGAAGAAGGGACCCTTCGTCGACGACCACCTGATCAAGAAGGTGGATGTCCAGAACGAAGCCGGTTCCAAGAACGTCATCAAGACCTGGTCCCGTCGCTCGATGATCGTCCCGGCGATGCTCGGCCACACGATCGCGGTGCACAACGGCAAGACCCACATCCCGGTGTTCGTCACCGAGGCGATGGTCGGTCACAAGCTCGGCGAGTTCTCGCCGACTCGTACCTTCCGGGGTCACGTCAAGGACGACCGGAAGTCGAAGCGCCGCTAACAGCGGATCGCATTCAGACAAAGAAACCTGAAAGGGACAACCATGGAAGCCAGGGCCCAGGCGCGGTACATCCGCGTCACGCCCATGAAGGCCCGCCGCGTGGTGGACCTCATCCGTGGCATGGATGCCACGGAGGCCCAGGCTGTTCTGCGATTCGCTCCGCAGGCAGCCTCCGTGCCGGTCGGCAAGGTGCTCGACAGCGCCATTGCCAACGCCGCGCACAACTACGACCACACCGACGCCGACAGCCTCTTCATTTCCGAGGCCTACGTCGACGAGGGCCCGACCCTGAAGCGGTTCCGTCCGCGTGCCCAGGGCCGTGCCTACCGGATCCGCAAGCGGACCAGCCACATCACCGTGGTCGTCAGCAGCAAGGAAGGAACCCGGTAATGGGCCAGAAGGTTAACCCGCATGGGTTCCGGCTCGGCATCACCACGGACTTCAAGTCCCGGTGGTACGCCGACAAGCTGTACAAGGACTACGTCAAGGAAGACGTCGCCATCCGTCGGATGATGACGTCCGGCATGGAGCGCGCCGGTATCTCCAAGGTGGAGATCGAGCGCACCCGTGACCGTGTCCGCGTGGACATCCACACCGCGCGTCCGGGCATCGTCATCGGCCGCCGTGGCGCCGAGGCCGACCGCATCCGCGGTGACCTGGAGAAGCTGACCGGCAAGCAGGTCCAGCTGAACATCCTCGAGGTCAAGAACCCGGAGACGGACGCTCAGCTGGTGGCCCAGGCCGTCGCCGAGCAGCTCTCCTCCCGCGTCTCCTTCCGCCGCGCCATGCGTAAGAGCATGCAGTCGGCGATGAAGGCCGGCGCCAAGGGCATCAAGATCCAGTGCGGTGGCCGCCTCGGCGGCGCCGAGATGTCCCGCTCGGAGTTCTACCGCGAGGGCCGTGTGCCCCTGCACACGCTCCGCGCGAACGTGGACTACGGCTTCTTCGAGGCCAAGACGACCTTCGGCCGTATCGGCGTGAAGGTCTGGATCTACAAGGGCGACGTCAAGAACATCGCCGAGGTCCGCGCCGAGAACGCCGCTGCCCGTGCCGGCAACCGCCCGGCCCGTGGTGGTGGCGCTGGTGACCGCCCGGCCCGTGGTGGCCGTGGTGGCGAGCGGCGCGGTCGCAAGCCGCAGCAGGCTCCCGCTGCCGAGGCCCCCCAGGCCGAGGCCGCTGCCGCTCCGGCTGCTGAGAGCACCGGAACGGAGGCCTGACCGACATGCTGATCCCCCGTAGGGTCAAGCACCGCAAGCAGCACCACCCGAAGCGGCGTGGTGAGGCCAAGGGCGGTACCACGGTCGCGTTCGGCGAGTACGGCATCCAGGCCCTCACGCCGGCGTATGTGACCAACCGCCAGATCGAGGCCGCTCGTATCGCGATGACCCGCCACATCAAGCGTGGCGGCAAGGTCTGGATCAACATCTACCCGGACCGCCCGCTGACGAAGAAGCCTGCCGAGACCCGCATGGGTTCCGGTAAGGGTTCTCCGGAGTGGTGGATCGCGAACGTGCACCCGGGCCGGGTCATGTTCGAGCTGTCCTACCCCAACGAGAAGATCGCCCGTGAGGCTCTGACTCGCGCAGCCCACAAGCTGCCGATGAAGTGCCGGATCGTCAAGCGCGAGGCAGGTGAAGCGTGATGTCGGCCGGTACCAAGGCGTCCGAGCTGCGCGAGCTGGGCAACGAGGAGCTGCTGAACAAGCTCCGCGAGGCCAAGGAAGAGCTGTTCAACCTCCGCTTCCAGGCGGCGACTGGTCAGCTCGAGAACCACGGTCGGCTCAAGGCCGTCCGTAAGGACATCGCGCGGATCTACACCCTGATGCGTGAGCGCGAGCTGGGCATCGAGACGGTGGAGAGCGCCTGATGAGTGAGAGCAACGTGACTGAGCAGACTGCAGAGGCCCGCGGCTTCCGCAAGACCCGTGAGGGTCTCGTCGTCAGCGACAAGATGGACAAGACCGTCGTCGTCGCCGTCGAGGACCGCGTCAAGCACGCGCTGTACGGCAAGGTCATCCGCCGTACGAACAAGCTCAAGGCGCACGACGAGCAGAACGCCGCGGGTGTCGGCGACCGTGTCCTCCTCATGGAGACCCGGCCGCTGTCCGCGACGAAGCGCTGGCGCGTCGTCGAGATCCTCGAGAAGGCCAAGTAATTCTCCTGCGGGGCACCCCTCGCAGGACAGTTCCGCCAGGCTCCGGGGGCCGTTCCCACTGAACGGCCCCCGGGGAACCGGCAGACACACAGGAGATAGACGTGATCCAGCAGGAGTCGCGACTGCGCGTCGCCGACAACACTGGTGCGAAGGAAATCCTTTGCATCCGTGTGCTCGGTGGCTCCGGTCGCCGCTACGCGGGCATCGGTGACGTCATCGTCGCCACCGTCAAGGATGCGATCCCCGGTGGCAACGTGAAGAAGGGTGACGTCGTCAAGGCGGTCATCGTTCGCACCGTCAAGGAGCGCCGCCGTCCGGACGGCTCGTACATCCGCTTCGACGAGAACGCCGCCGTCATTCTGAAGAACGACGGTGACCCTCGCGGCACCCGCATCTTCGGCCCGGTCGGGCGCGAGCTGCGCGAGAAGAAGTTCATGAAGATCATCTCGCTGGCTCCGGAGGTGCTGTAAGCATGAAGATCAAGAAGGGCGACCTGGTCCAGGTCATCACCGGTAAGGACAAGGGCAAGCAGGGCAAGGTCATCGCGGCCTACCCCCGCGAGGACCGTGTCCTGGTCGAGGGTGTCAACCGGGTCAAGAAGCACACCAAGGCCGGTCCGACCGCTCGCGGTTCGCAGGCCGGTGGCATCGTCACGACCGAGGCGCCGGTCCACGTCTCCAACGTCCAGCTGGTCGTTGAGAAGGACGGCAACAAGGTTGTCACGCGTGTCGGTTACCGCTTCGACGACGAAGGCAACAAGATCCGCGTTGCCAAGCGGACGGGTGAGGACATCTGATGGCTACCACCACGACTCCGCGTCTGAAGCAGAAGTACCGCGAGGAGATCGCGGGCAAGCTGCGTGACGAGTTCAAGTACGAGAACGTCATGCAGATCCCCGGTCTCGTCAAGATCGTGGTCAACATGGGTGTCGGCGACGCCGCCCGTGACTCCAAGCTCATGGACGGTGCCGTCCGTGACCTGACCACCATCACCGGTCAGAAGCCGGCCGTCACCAAGGCCCGCAAGTCCATCGCGCAGTTCAAGCTGCGTGAGGGCCAGCCGATCGGTGCCCACGTCACGCTCCGTGGCGACCGCATGTGGGAGTTCCTGGACCGCACCCTGTCGCTCGCGCTGCCGCGCATCCGCGACTTCCGTGGTCTGTCCCCCAAGCAGTTCGACGGCCGTGGCAACTACACCTTCGGTCTCACGGAGCAGGTCATGTTCCACGAGATCGACCAGGACAAGATCGACCGTACCCGGGGCATGGACATCACCGTGGTCACCACGGCGACCAACGACGCTGAGGGCCGCGCGCTCCTTCGTCACCTCGGCTTCCCGTTCAAGGAGGCGTGAGCGAGATGGCGAAGAAGGCTCTGATTGCCAAGGCTGCTCGCAAGCCCAAGTTCGGTGTGCGTGGCTACACCCGCTGCCAGCGCTGCGGCCGTCCGCACTCCGTGTACCGCAAGTTCGGCCTGTGCCGCGTGTGCCTTCGTGAGATGGCTCACCGTGGCGAGCTGCCGGGCGTGACCAAGAGCTCCTGGTAATCCCCGCTTTCAGGGATTCCGGAAGCTCTCGGTAAGCAATGGGCGTGTCAGGTGCCCACCCTTCCATGGCTTAGGCTTGGAGGGTTGGGCGCCTGACGCCCCGTACGACTTACTACGCCGTAGGTCCACCGCACCGCACCCGCCTCGTCTCGGATCGAGGAGAGGGATGGGCACCTGGAAACCCCGGCGAGAGAGGCCGAAGGCCAATTCATGACCATGACTGATCCGATCGCAGACATGCTTACGCGTCTGCGTAACGCGAACTCGGCATACCACGACACCGTGACGATGCCGGCATCGAAGATCAAGTCGCACATCGCGGAGATCCTCCAGCAGGAGGGCTTCATCACGGGCTGGAAGGTCGAGGACGCCGAGGTCGGCAAGAACCTCGTCCTGGACCTGAAGTTCGGGCCCAACCGTGAGCGCTCCATCGCGGGCATCAAGCGGATCTCCAAGCCCGGTCTCCGGGTCTACGCGAAGTCCACCTCCCTGCCCAAGGTGCTGGGCGGCCTCGGCGTGGCGATCATCTCCACGTCGCACGGGCTCCTCACCGACAAGCAGGCCGGCAAGAAGGGCGTAGGCGGAGAAGTCCTCGCCTACGTCTGGTAGCAGAAGGGAACGGAGGAAACAGCTATGTCGCGCATTGGCAAGCTCCCCATCACGGTTCCCGCCGGCGTGGACGTCACCATCGACGGCCAGACGGTCTCGGTCAAGGGCCCCAAGGGCTCGCTGACCCACACCGTCGTCGCGCCGATCGAGATCGCCAAGGGTGAGGACGGCGTTCTGAACGTCACCCGCCCCAACGACGAGCGTCAGAGCAAGGCCCTGCACGGCCTGTCCCGCACGCTGGTGGCGAACATGATCACCGGCGTGACCCAGGGTTACGTGAAGAAGCTCGAGATCAGCGGCGTCGGTTACCGCGTGACCGCCAAGGGTGCGAACCTCGAGTTCGCGCTCGGTTACAGCCACCCGATCCTTGTCGAGGCCCCCGAGGGCATCAGCTTCAAGGTCGAGAACCCCACCCGGTTCTCGGTCGAGGGCATCGACAAGCAGAAGGTCGGCGAGGTCGCGGCCAACATCCGCAAGCTGCGCAAGCCCGACCCGTACAAGGCCAAGGGCGTCAAGTACGAGGGCGAAGTCATCCGCCGCAAGGTCGGAAAGGCGGGTAAGTAAGCCATGGCATACGGACAGAAGATCCTCAAGGGCGACGCCTACAAGCGCGCCGCGATCAAGCGCCGTCACATCCGGATCCGTAAGAACATTTCCGGTACGGCGGAGCGTCCCCGTCTGGTCGTTACCCGCTCCAACCGCCACATCGTGGCCCAGGTGATCGACGACATCAAGGGTCACACCCTGGCGTCGGCGTCCACTCTGGACACCTCGGTCCGCGGTGGCGAGGGTGACAAGTCCGCGCAGGCCAAGCAGGTCGGCGCCCTGGTCGCCGAGCGTGCCAAGGCCGCCGGTGTCGAGGCCGTGGTGTTCGACCGTGGTGGCAACCAGTACGCCGGGCGCATCGCTGCCCTGGCGGACGCCGCCCGCGAAGCCGGGCTCAAGTTCTGAGCCGCTTGTAGCTAGCGGAAAGAGAGAGGTAATCCAATGGCTGGACCCCAGCGCCGCGGTGGCGGTGCCGGTGGCGGCGAGCGGCGGGACCGGAAGGGCCGTGACGGCGGCGCTGCTGCCGCCGAGAAGACCGCGTACGTTGAGCGCGTTGTCGCGATCAACCGCGTCGCCAAGGTTGTGAAGGGTGGTCGTCGCTTCAGCTTCACCGCGCTGGTCGTGGTGGGCGACGGTGACGGCACCGTGGGTGTCGGTTACGGCAAGGCCAAGGAGGTGCCGGCCGCCATCGCCAAGGGTGTTGAGGAGGCCAAGAAGCACTTCTTCAAGGTCCCCCGTATCCAGGGCACCATCCCGCACCCCATCCAGGGTGAGAAGGCTGCCGGCGTCGTCCTGCTCAAGCCCGCGTCCCCCGGTACCGGTGTTATCGCCGGTGGCCCGGTGCGTGCGGTGCTCGAGTGCGCCGGCGTTCACGACATCCTGTCGAAGTCCCTGGGCTCCGACAACGCGATCAACATCGTGCACGCGACCGTGGCGGCCCTCAAGGGCCTGCAGCGTCCCGAGGAGATCGCGGCCCGCCGCGGTCTGCCCCTCGAGGACGTCGCCCCCGCGGCTCTCCTTCGTGCACGTGCCGGGGCGGGTGCGTAATGGCTCGCCTCAAGGTCACGCAGACGAAGTCGTACATCGGCAGCAAGCAGAACCACCGTGACACTCT
Organism: Streptomyces sp. NPDC096040; assembly: GCF_040303265.1. Taxonomy (NCBI): domain Bacteria; kingdom Bacillati; phylum Actinomycetota; class Actinomycetes; order Kitasatosporales; family Streptomycetaceae; genus Streptomyces; species Streptomyces sp. NPDC096040. The sequence continues at coordinate 161,572 of NZ_JBEOTA010000017.1, read as the reverse complement.
GCGGTCTCTTGGTCTCAAGGGGATCAACACCGTGGTCGTCAAGGAGGACCGCCCCGAGTTCCGCGGAATGGTGCACACCGTCCGCCACCTCGTGACGGTCGAGGAGGTCGACTGATCATGGCGGAGAACAACCCGCTCAAGATCCACAACCTCCGTCCCGCCCCGGGCGCCAAGACCGCCAAGACCCGTGTGGGTCGTGGTGAGGCGTCGAAGGGTAAGACGGCTGGTCGTGGTACCAAGGGTACGAAGGCCCGTTACCAGGTTCCGGAGCGCTTCGAGGGTGGCCAGATGCCCCTCCACATGCGTCTTCCGAAGCTGAAGGGCTTCAAGAACCCGTTCAAGACCGAGTTCCAGGTCGTGAACCTCGACAAGCTGGCCGCGCTGTACCCGGAGGGTGGCGAGGTCACCGTCGAGGGGCTCGTCGCCAAGGGTGCCGTTCGCAAGAACAGCCTCGTCAAGGTCCTCGGCCAGGGTGAGGTCTCCGTGGCGCTGCAGGTGACGGTCGACGCCGTCTCCGGCTCCGCCAAGGAGAAGATCACCGCTGCCGGCGGCACCGTCACCGAGCTCGTCTGAGCATCTCGGACGTCATCGATGACGTAAGCGATCCCGACCGGGGATACCCTCACAGGGGGGTATCCCCGGTTGGTCGTTCCTAGGGGGGCGTGGTCGCCGGTATGGTGGCCTGCGCTGTTCTTTTTTCCTATTCGTCGAACCTCAAGACCGTCGCCCTTGACGCAGTTGCGCGGGGGTCGCAGGAGGCACCGTGCTCACCGCGTTCGCCCGGGCGTTCAGGACGCCCGACCTGCGCAAGAAACTGCTCTTCACGCTGGGCATCATCGTGGTCTACCGGGTCGGTACGCACATCCCGATCCCGGGTGTGGACTACACGTCTGTGCAGCAGTGCGTAAAGGAGGCCTCTGGTAACCAGGGGCTCTTCGGCATGATCAACATGTTCAGCGGCGGCGCGCTGCTGCAGATCACGATCTTCGCGCTCGGCATCATGCCGTACATCACGGCCAGCATCATCCTTCAGCTGCTGACCGTGGTCATCCCGCGTCTGGAAGCCCTGAAGAAGGAGGGCCAGGCCGGTACGACGAAGATCACACAGTACACGCGGTACCTGACAGTGGCACTCGCCATCCTGCAGGGCACCGGCCTGGTCGCCACCGCCCGCAGCGGCGCGCTCTTCAACGGCTGCTCGGTCGCGTCCAGCATCGTCCCTGACCAGTCGATCTTCTCGACGATCACGATGGTCATCTGCATGACCGCCGGTACGGCCGTCGTCATGTGGCTCGGTGAGCTGATCACCGACCGCGGCATCGGCAACGGCATGTCGATCCTGATGTTCATCTCGATCGCCGCGACCTTCCCGTCCGCGCTGTGGGCCATCAAGAAGCAGGGCACCCTGGCCGACGGCTGGATCGAGTTCGGCGCGGTCATCGCGATCGGCCTGGTCATGGTCGGGCTCGTCGTCTTCGTCGAACAGGCCCAGCGACGCGTCCCGGTGCAGTACGCGAAGCGCATGATCGGCCGTCGGTCCTACGGCGGTACGTCCACCTACATCCCGCTCAAGGTGAACCAGGCGGGTGTGATTCCCGTCATCTTCGCCTCGTCGCTGCTCTACATCCCGGCACTCGTGGCGCAGTTCGCAGGAGGCAGCTCGGGCTGGAAGAGCTGGATCGAGCAGAACCTGACCAAGCAGGGCGACAGCCCCACCTACATCACCCTGTACTTCTTGCTCATCGTTTTCTTCGCGTTCTTCTACGTCGCCATCTCCTTCAACCCCGAAGAAGTAGCCGACAACATGAAGAAGTATGGTGGCTTCATCCCGGGCATCCGGGCTGGCCGACCGACCGCTGAGTACCTCTCGTACGTGCTCAACCGGATCACCTGGCCGGGTTCGCTGTATCTGGGGCTGATCGCTCTCGTACCGACAGTGGCGTTGGTCGGCTTCGGGGCGAGCCAGAACTTCCCGTTCGGTGGCACCAGCATCCTGATCATCGTGGGTGTCGGTCTCGAGACGGTGAAGCAGATCGAGAGCCAGCTTCAGCAGCGCAATTACGAAGGGTTCCTCCGCTGATGCGAATCGTCCTCGTCGGGCCGCCGGGTGCCGGTAAGGGAACGCAAGCCGTTCGCCTCGCCGAGAAGCTGAAGATCCCGCACATCTCCACGGGCGACCTGTTCCGGGCCAACATCAGCCAGCAGACGGATCTCGGGAAGCTCGCGAAGTCCTACATGGACGCCGGCAACCTCGTCCCGGACGAGGTCACCATCGCCATGGCCAAGGACCGTATGGAGCAGCCGGACGCCACCGGCGGTTTCCTGCTGGACGGGTTCCCGCGCAACGTCTCGCAGGCCGAGGCGCTCGACGAGCTGCTGAAGAACGAGGGCATCAAGCTCGACGCCGTACTCGACCTCGAGGTCCCGGAGGACGAGGTCGTCAAGCGGATCGCGGGCCGCCGCATCTGCCGCAAGGACAACGGCCACGTCTTCCACGTGACGTACAGTCCGCCGAAGGTCGAGGGTGTCTGCGACATCTGCGGTGGCGAGCTCTACCAGCGCGACGACGACTCCGAGGACACCGTCCGTACGCGGCTGGAGGTCTACCACACACAGACCGAGCCCATCATCGACTACTACAAGTCGCAGGGCCTGGTCCGTACGATCTCCTCGCTGGGCCCGGTGGAAGAGATCACCCGGCGGGCGCTGGACGCGCTGGGGTGGGACGAGGACGACAAGAAGTAGTTCCACGGCGGTTCTGGCCGCGGTGCCCCCCCGGGTGCCGCGGCCGTACTGTTGTACAGGTATCCGGTTGACGTTGACGTGAGTGACGGAGAGCGCAGGCCCCCATGGTGCAGATCAAGACCCCCGAGCAGATCGCCAAGATGCGGGCGGCGGGCCTGGTCGTAGCCGCCATCCACGCGGCGACCCGTGAGGTGGCGGTCCCCGGTGCCAGCACCAAGGACCTGGACGAGGTGGCCCGCAAGGTCCTCGCCGAGCACGGCGCCAAGTCGAACTTCCTCGGGTACGGCGGCTTCCCGGCCACCATCTGCACGTCCGTCAACGACGTGGTCGTCCACGGCATCCCCTCGGACGACGTCGTCCTCAAGGACGGCGACATCATCTCCATCGACTGCGGTGCGATCGTCGACGGCTGGCACGGTGACGCGGCCTACACGGCCTTCGTGGGTTCCGGTCACGCGCCGGAGCTGATCGAGCTCTCCCGGGTGACCGAGGAGTCGATGTGGGCCGGTATCGCGGCGATGAAGCAGGGCAACCGGCTGGTCGACGTCTCCAAGGCCATCGAGACGTACATCCGCCGGCAGCCGAAGCCGGGCGGCGGCAAGTACGGGATCATCGAGGACTACGGCGGCCACGGCATCGGCACCGAGATGCACATGGACCCGCACCTGCTGAACTACGTCGACCGGCGGCGGGGGAAGGGCCCGAAGCTGGTCCCCGGCTTCTGCCTGGCCATCGAGCCGATGGTGTCGCTGGGGACGCCGCGGACCGAGGTGCTGGAGGACGACTGGACGGTCATCACGACCGACGGGACCTGGTCCTCGCACTGGGAGCACTCCGTCGCCCTCACGGAGGAGGGCCCGCTGGTGCTGACGGCTCCCGACGGGGGCCGGGCGAAGCTGGCGGAGCACGGGGTCACGGCGGCGCCCGACCCGCTTGCCTGAAGACGACGTAGTACAACAACGGCAACCACTTCACCCACTACCGGTTCGCGATCAATGCGAACTGGAAGGACGGCACGCACGACGGCGGCACGGCCTGCGAGACCGTCGAGAAGTAAGTCAGTAGTAGGCGCGGTAGGGGGGAACTACCGCTCGCCCCGCCCGTCGTGCATAACGTGCCGACGGGCGGGGCACTGTCATGTGTAGCTGCGGAGTCCGAGCGAGTTCGTCTTTTTCTGGGTGCTGACGTAGACTGACTCGTCGGCTCTCGTGCACCCGCATGTCCGCATGCCCCTCGTGAGTCGATCAAGGTAGTCGATTCGAAGGGCGAAGCGTGGCCAAGAAGCAAGGTGCCATCGAGATCGAGGGCACTGTCGTCGAGTCTCTTCCGAACGCGATGTTCAAGGTCGAGCTCCAGAACGGCCACCAGGTCCTGGCACACATCAGCGGCAAGATGCGTATGCACTACATCCGCATCCTCCCTGACGACCGGGTCGTGGTGGAGTTGTCTCCGTACGACCTGACGCGTGGCCGGATCGTCTACCGATACAAGTAGATCTTGCCCAGGTCCCGTGCGAGCGGGGCTGCCGGCAACTGACCCGGAGAACCTCAATCCCATGAAGGTCAAGCCGAGCGTCAAGAAGATCTGCGACAAGTGCAGGGTGATCCGCCGTCACGGTCGGGTCATGGTCATCTGCGAGAACCCGCGCCACAAGCAGCGCCAGGGCTGACGCACGACCGATCCCTCTGCATCCATCGCAGAGTTTCGCGCGACGCAAGCTGAAATGTTCATACGCAGGGCCCGAGTCGAACACGGCTCGACACCCCCGGTTCGGAGGCCGGGGACCCAGTTCGTACCTGGTACGGCGGCTGGGATCCGGTCCTGCGGAAGACCTCCGAAGATCACCAGGAGCCATTGAAGTGGCACGCGTTTCCGGTGTTGACATCCCGCGCGAAAAGCGTGTGGAAGTCGCCCTCACCTACGTGTTCGGCATCGGCCGCACGCTCTCCCAGCTGACGCTGGCCGAGACCGGCATCGACCCGAACACCCGCGTCCGTGACCTGACTGAAGAGCAGCTGGTCGCGATTCGTGAGTACGTCGACAACAACATCAAGACCGAGGGTGACCTCCGTCGCGAGATCCAGGCCGACATTCGCCGCAAGGTCGAGATCGGCTGCTACCAGGGTCTGCGTCACCGCCGCGGCCTGCCCGTCCGCGGTCAGCGCACCAGCACCAACGCCCGCACCCGCAAGGGCCCGCGTCGCGCCATCGCCGGCAAGAAGAAGCCGGGCAAGAAGTAGTCCGCAGCGGACCTCTGTCCACGGTCTTCGCTGTAGGACCGACCACCTCCCGTAGGAGTTAGTAGATGCCCCCCAAGGGTCGTCAGGGCGCTGCCAAGAAGGTGCGCCGCAAGGAAAAGAAGAACGTCGCTCACGGCCACGCGCACATCAAGAGCACGTTCAACAACACGATCGTCTCCATCACGGACCCGTCCGGCAACGTGATCTCCTGGGCCTCCGCCGGCCACGTCGGCTTCAAGGGCTCCCGGAAGTCCACGCCGTTCGCCGCGCAGATGGCCGCCGAGTCGGCTGCCCGCCGCGCCCAGGAGCACGGCATGCGCAAGGTCGACGTGTTCGTGAAGGGCCCGGGTTCCGGTCGTGAGACCGCGATCCGTTCCCTGCAGGCCACGGGCCTCGAGGTCGGCTCCATCCAGGACGTCACCCCGACCCCGCACAACGGCTGCCGTCCGCCGAAGCGCCGCCGCGTCTGACGCGACGCCTTCGGGCCTGAGGTTTCCGGGCGGTACGGCTCCGTAAAAGGGCCGTATCGCCCGTACCCTTGCAGTACCAGCAGGGCGTCAAATAGCGGGCGCCCGCAACTGAAGGATCCACACCATGCTGATCGCTCAGCGTCCCTCGTTGACCGAAGAGGTCGTCGACGAGTTCCGCTCCCGGTTCGTGATCGAGCCGCTGGAGCCGGGCTTCGGATACACCCTCGGCAACTCCCTGCGCCGCACCCTCCTGTCGTCGATCCCCGGCGCTGCTGTCACCAGCATCCGCATCGACGGTGTCCTGCACGAGTTCACCACCGTGCCGGGCGTCAAGGAGGACGTCACCGACCTGATCCTCAACATCAAGCAGCTGGTCGTCTCCTCGGAGCACGACGAGCCGGTCGTGATGTACCTGCGCAAGCAGGGCCCGGGTCTGGTCACCGCCGCCGACATCGCGCCCCCGGCCGGTGTCGAGGTGCACAACCCCGACCTGGTCCTCGCCACCCTCAACGGCAAGGGCAAGCTGGAGATGGAGCTGACGGTCGAGCGTGGCCGCGGTTATGTCTCCGCCGTGCAGAACAAGCAGGTGGGTCAGGAGATCGGCCGTATCCCGGTCGACTCCATCTACTCGCCGGTGCTCAAGGTCACGTACAAGGTCGAGGCGACCCGTGTCGAGCAGCGCACCGACTTCGACAAGCTGATCGTCGACGTCGAGACGAAGCAGGCCATGCGTCCGCGTGACGCCATGGCGTCGGCCGGTAAGACCCTGGTCGAGCTGTTCGGTCTCGCCCGCGAGCTGAACATCGACGCCGAGGGCATCGACATGGGCCCGTCCCCGACGGACGCGGCTCTGGCGGCCGACCTCGCGCTCCCGATCGAGGAGCTCGAACTGACCGTCCGCTCCTACAACTGCCTCAAGCGTGAGGGCATCCACTCCGTGGGTGAGCTCGTCGCCCGCTCCGAGGCCGACCTCCTGGACATCCGCAACTTCGGTGCGAAGTCCATCGACGAGGTCAAGGCGAAGCTGGCCGGCATGGGCCTGGCCCTCAAGGACAGCCCGCCCGGATTCGACCCCACGGCCGCCGCCGACGCCTTCGGTGCCGACGACGACGTGGACGCGGGCTTCGTGGAGACCGAGCAGTACTGATCTCCACCATCTCCGGGGTTCGCTTCGGCGGCCCCCGGATCTCCGACAGGCGACCGCCTGCTCGGATACTGACCCCGGTACCTGATACGGCCGGGGCAGACACACAGGAGAAGAACCATGCCGAAGCCCACCAAGGGTGCCCGTCTGGGCGGCAGCGCCGCGCACGAGAAGCTGCTCCTCGCGAACCTCGCGAAGGCGCTGTTCGAGCACGGCCGTATCACCACCACCGAGGCGAAGGCCCGCCGTCTGCGGCCGTACGCCGAGCGTCTGGTCACCAAGGCGAAGAAGGGTGACCTTCACAACCGCCGCCAGGTGCTCCAGGTCATCACGGACAAGAGCATCGTGCACACGCTCTTCACCGAGATCGGCCCGCGGTACGAGAACCGTCCGGGTGGTTACACCCGTATCACCAAGATCGGTAACCGCCGCGGCGACAACGCGCCCATGGCTGTCATCGAGCTGGTCGAGGCGCTGACGGTCGCGCAGCAGGCGACGGGTGAGGCCGAGGCCGCCACCAAGCGTGCCGCCAAGGACGCCGAGGCTCCTGCTGAGGCCAAGGCCGAGGAGACCAAGGTCGAGGAGACCGAGGTCGCCGAGGACGCCAAGGCCGACGAGGCCGAGGAGTCGAAGGAGGCGTAAGGCCGTCCTTTGGCTGCCGGCCCGTTGTGGCTGGTCATGCAGTTCCCCGCGCCCCTGAAGGGGCGTGTCGGTGGGCCCGTCCCTTTCGAGGGGCGGGCCCACTTTTTGGTGCCTGAGAGGATTCTTCCGTGAGTGACGAAGTTCAGCCCGGCCATGTCCGGGTCCGTCTCGACCTGTCCTACGACGGGACCCACTTCCACGGGTGGGCCAAGCAGGCCGGGGGAAAGCGGACCGTGCAGGGGGAGATCGAGGACGCGCTGCGGATCGTCACCCGGTCGCAGGACAGGGCGTACGACCTGACCGTGGCCGGGCGGACGGATGCCGGGGTGCATGCGCGGGGGCAGGTGGCGCATGTCGATCTGCCGGTCGGGGTGTGGGAGGAGCAGCGCGAGAAGCTGCTGAAGCGGCTGGCCGGGCGGCTGCCGAAGGATGTGCGGGTGTGGGCGCTGGACGAGGCGCCGGCCGGGTTCAACGCGCGGTTCGCGGCGCTGTGGCGGCGGTACGTCTACCGGGTCGGCGACCGGCCGGGAGGCGTGGACCCGCTGCTGCGCAACCACGTCCTGTGGCACGACTGGGAGTTGGACGTCGAGACGATGGACGCCGCTGCCAAGTCCCTTGTGGGAGAGCATGACTTCGCGGCGTACGCGAAGAAGCGCGAGGGGGCGACGACCATTCGCGAGATCCTCGGCTTCGGGGTGAGCCGGCGGGATGACGGGGTCGTCGAGATCGAGGTGCGGGCCGATGCCTTCTGCCACAACCAGGTGCGGTCGATGGTCGGCGCGCTGCTCTTCGTGGGGGACGGGCACCGGGGCGTGGAGTGGCCGCGGAAGGTGCTGGACGCGGGGGTGCGGGACAGCGCCGTGCACGTCGTACGACCGCACGGGCTGACGCTGGAGGAGGTCGCGTACCCGGCGGACGACCGGCTTGCCCAGCGGCAGCGGGAGGCCCGCCGGGTACGGGGCGAGGTGCACGGGGTCAGCCGGCCAGGACCTTCTTCACCGTCGGCTGGATGAAGGGCACCAGGGTCTTCGCGTAGCCGGCCGTGATGTGGCTGGAGTCGAAGTAGACGATCTGGCCGGAGATCACCGTCGGGCAGACGCCGTCCGCGCAGAACGCGGGCAGGGTGTCGATGATCACGGCGCCGTGGCGCGTGGCCACCTTCTCCTCCATGGTTCGGAAGTCGGGGAACTCGATGGCCGAGTCCTGGCCCGGATTGCAGGCGGAGATGTCGTCGGTGTGGGTGGCGAGACAGTCCGGGACGTTCTTGCCGGGCTGCGGGGTGTCCGTCATGTAGATGAGGTCGGCACCGGAGTCCTCCAGGGCCTGGAAGGTCTTCTCGGCGCCGGTTTCGGTCGCTTCCTGACGGACCCGGCTGGTGACGACGACGATATTCGGCTTGAGCTCCTTGAGCTGCTCGAACGCCGATTCACGCCAGCTGTCGCATTCGGAGTACTCGCGGTTCAGCTCGGGGTTCTTGATGGCGTAGACCTCGGGGGAGCAGCCCCCCTTCGCCATGGTCACGACCTTGGCGTCGAGCTTCTTCCCGATCTCGTTGAAGGCGTCGCCCCACTGCCAGGCGTGGGAGTCGCCGATGACGACGATCGACTTCTTCCCTGCCGGGTCTCCGATGACGCAGTTGTCGCGCATGACGAACTTCTCGACGTCGGTGTCGTCGATGCAGCCGTAGTGAGTCCTGTCGTCCGGAGAATTCGGCAGAGCGGCTTGAGCGGCAGCGGTGAGCTTCTTCTGGAGCACGGAGCTCTTCACCGAGGCCGCGCCGCTGTACCCGACCGTGCTGGAGTCGACGGCCACGGCCGAGCCCGAGATGTTCAGCGGGAGGACGGTCATGGCGATGGCCGCGGCCCCGGCCGTTCCCGCGACCGCGGTGCCACCGGCGAAGATCCCCTTCCAGGGGCGGGCCACCAGCTGTGCGTTGTTCCGGAAGCGGAATTCGATCATGTGGTACATGGCGTAGGCCAGGATCAGCGACAGCGAGGCGACGCGGAAACGGTCCGAGTAGGAGAGCTCGCGTCCGGTGATGTCCGGCCAGAGGATGAGGAGCGGCCAGTGCCAGAGGTACCAGCCGTAACTTACCGTCGCGACTGAGTTGAGCACCGGGTTGTGCAGAAGCCACTCCGCGCCGAAGCGGGGAGCTGCGCACCCGCCGGCGATGATCATGGCGGCGCCCAGCACGGGCCCGGCCACCGCGTACCCCGGCAGGGGGGTTTCCGCGCTGATGAGGAGCGCGGTGCCGATCGCGGTGGCGAGTCCCAGCCAGGAGATCACCGCAGCGAGCCCGCGATTCATGCGGGACAGCAGCGGAGCACTCAGAGCGAGCAGGATGCCTGAGGTGAGTTCCCAGATGCGGGTCTGGGTGCCGAAGTAGGCGAGCGGCTGGTTCGACTTGGTCTGTGTGACGGACAGATACAGCGAGCCGGCCACCACCGCGGTGAGGAACAGGCCCACTAGGACGCGGTTGCGGAAGATCGCGCGGCTGAGCCAGACGGTGACGAACAACGTGATCGGGGCCGCCAGATAGAACTGTTCCTCGATGCCCAGCGACCAGAAGTGCTGGTACGGGGACTGGGTCCCGTCGTTGGCGAAGTAGTCGGTGCCCGTCTCGACCAGCCGCCAGTTCATGACGCTCAGCGAGGAGGCGAGACCGTCCTCCATGGTCTGGCGGAACCTGAGCGGGCTGGCGTAGATCCATGCCAGGGCCGCGGTGGCGAGGATGACGACGGACATGCCCGGGGCGAGGCGCCGGAAGCGGCGGGCCCAGAACTTGCTCAGCGACACCTTGCCCGACTTGTCGATCTCGGCGAGGATCTGGCCGCCGATGAGGAAGCCGCTGAGGACGAAGCTGACGTCCACGCCGCCGTGGATGTCGATGATGCCGCAGTGCATGGCGACGACCATCATGATGGCGACGGCACGCAGGCCCTGGATGTCCGGCCGGTACTTCCGCAGCCGGTCTTCCTTCGGGGCTCTGCGGCGGTGCTGGTCCGACCGGTGCTCGGGCGGCTCCGTCGGGTCGCCTACCGGGGTGGCTTGATGGGTGGTCACGTCTCTCCAGTAACTGTCCGGTCGGGCCGGCGAATTCAGTGGGCCGTCGGGCAGGCGGCAGCCGTGCCGCTGACGCGCACCCCCTGGGCGGGAATGCGGATGCCGCAGGACAGCCGCAACTGGGCAGGCAGCTCGTTCTCCGCGCCGACGTGGGAGTGGCAGCCCACCACGACCTCGCGAAGAATCGATTCGCTGCCGATGGAGGCGTCGTGGTCCACCACGGACTCATGGATCCGGGCGCCCTCGGACACGGTGACGCGCTCGCCGACGATGGAGCGGTCTACGACCACGTGCGGGGCGATGACGGCGTACGGGCCGATGGTCGAGCCGCCCGTGACACGGGCGGTCGGGTCCACGGTGGCCGTGGGGTGGATCAGGGCCTCGGCGGGCGGGCCGACCAGCGGCGAGGTCACCCTGCCGGTGACCAGGTCGGCGGAGCCGTGCACGAAGGCCAGCGGGGTGCCGAGGTCACGCCAGTAGTCGGCGGTGGTGTGGCCGAAGACGCGGCCGCCGCGGGCGACGAGCCGTGGGAAGGTCTCCTGTTCGACCGAGACCTCCCGGTCGGCCGGGATGGCGTCGAGGACCGATCGGCGGAAGACGTAGCAGCCGGCGTTGATCTGGTCGGTGACGCACTCCTCGGCCGTCTTGGGCTTCTCCAGGAAGGAGAGCACCCGGCCGCTCTCGTCGGTGGGGACGAGCCCGAAGGCGCGCGGGTCGGCGACCCGGGTGAGGTGCAGGGTCACGTCCGCGTCCCGGGCCTCGTGGTGCTCCAGGATGGCGCGCAGGTCGATGCCGGAGAGGATGTCGCCGTTGAGGATCAGGACCGGGGCGTCCTGCGAGCCGCGCAGCAGGCGGCCTGCGTTGCGGATGGCGCCGCCCGTACCGAGCGGGACCTCCTCGACGGCGTAGGAGATCTCCAGGTCCTGGGAGAAGCAACGGAACTCGTCCTCGAAGAGGTTCGCGAGATACGAGGTGGCGAACACCAGGTGCTCGACGCCGGCCTCCATCAGCTTGGCCACCTGGTGGCGGATGAAGGAGGAGCCCGCGACGCCGAGAAGGGGCTTGGGGGTGTGGTTCGTCAGGGGGCGCAGGCGGGTTCCCTTGCCGCCCACCAGAATGATGGCTTCTTGCATGATTGCCTCGCTCGGTCAGCTAGCGGTGTCAGTCCCGGGGCCCGCGTAGTCGGAGGTGAAACAGGACTTGATCGCCTTCTCGGAGAGGGGGCGACCGGCGAAGTCGAGCCGGGAGGCAACCTTGTCGTCGGGCTTGTCGTTGGGGTCGTCGTCGAAGTAGATCGACCACCAGTAGACGCCGCTCATCTTCCGTTCCTGGACCACCCGGCAGACGGCGGTGTACCAGTTGGCCTGCACCTGGAGGTTGACGGCGCGCTTGGTGTAGAAGTTGCCGGGGGAGTGGTAGGCGCCGTTCATGGCGCCGATGCCGGCCTCGGCGATGGTGATCTTCGGCAGGGAGCCGGTGGCCTTCTTGTCCAGCCACTTGTCCCAGCCGTCGACGAGGGTCTTCACCGAGGCGTCGTCGCCGACCTTGACGGGGAAGTACGCGTCGATGCCGAGGTGACTGACGGGCATGGAGATCGGGCCGCTGACGTAGTTGTCCCAGTTCGCGTCGTACGCGACCTCGCCGCTGAACACCTTCTCGGCGTCGTCCACGAGCGCGTTCCAACGGTCGTCGCCCTCCATGGAGTTCAGCTCGGTGCCGATGACGAAGGTTGCCGCCTGCTCGCCGTCCGCGGCTTTCAGGTAGGGCGTCAGGAACTTCTGGTACGAGGCGAACCAGGCGTCACGGCTGGAGGGGGCGATGTTCCCGCGCCAGTTGCCGTCCGCGATGTCGAGCGAGGTCTCGTCCATGAGCGGCCGTACGGTCGTGCGCAGTCCGGCCTCGTGGAAGATCGCCAGCACCCGGGCGAGCCGCTCGGGGGTGGGGGTCTTGGCACCGCCGCTGATCTTCGTCGAGGACTTGTTCCCGGTGAAGAACGGGAAGGAGACGCTGACGGAGTTGGCATGCAGGCCGACCAGGTAGTTCGCGTGCAGCCGGGCCTGCTTCTCCACGTATTCGAGGGAGTGCTTGGGGTTGTCCTCCCAGTAGAGCTGGACGCCCCACTGCGGCATGCCCTCCTTCCACTCCGTGTCGACCTTGGCGACCTCGGTGTTCTCCGAAGACGCCGTGGCGCCGGCGCTGGACTTGGAGCCGACCGGGTGGGTGGGCTCGCTGCCGTCGAGCACCAGGTGGGGCACGAGGGATCCGGACGACCACTGCAGCGGGTGATCGCCGATCACGAAGGGAGCCGCGACCACGAGGGAGATGACAGTGACGGGGAGCACGGCGAGCATGGGCAGGCGTGCGCGCTTCATGGGTGTGAGGTCTCTTCCGGGTCAGGCGGGCTTGGCGATGACGACGAACTTGTTCTCCTCGCGGCGGAGGAACCTCCAGAGGCCCTTGATGCCCCCGATTCCTTCGATGAGGGAGAAGTAGGGCAGCAGCAGGAGGACCGCGATGGGCTCCCACCATTTGCGGCGGCCGCTCACCGAGGCGATCGCGTTGAGCCGCAGCCCTTCCCAGTACGCCCAGATCACATACGCGAAGCTGATCGACCAAAGAATGACCACCGACTGGGTCACGGGCGAGGTGTTCATGTCGCCGATGAACCAGGCGACGAAGATGATCGTGCCGACGTGCTGGAGCGGGCCGAGGATCCAGCTCGTCACACAGATGGTCAGGAACCAGCGGTAGCGCAGCGGGACCCTGCGGTTGAAGCAGAGGGCGACCAGGCCCCACGCCCAGCGCTCGCGCTGCTTGATGAAGTCCTTGGCGTTGGTCGGGGAGGCGCCGTAGCAGCGGCCGTTGAACCAGTCGCTGCGGCCCGGGTAGAGACGGCAGAAGGTCAGGGCGAGCCGGGCGTCCTCGACGATCTCCTTGGGGCCGAAGTCCCAGCCGATCTCGGCCTCGATGGAGGCACGGATGACGAGCAGCTCACCGTGCACGCCGGCGGCCGGGGTACCCAGGCCGGTGAAGGCCCGGAAGCGCGCGATGTCGTCGGCGGGGCGGATGGCGTCGGCGAACCAGGTGAGCAGGCTCACCGCGTTCTCGCGCGGGTAGGTCAGGATGCCCTGCGCCATGTGCTTGACCTCTTCGGGGGTCGCACGGCGCTGGCGGTTGATGAACTGAGCGAGGGACGCCGAGGTGTCCGGGCCGACACCGGTGTCGTCGTCCATGTGCAGTACCCAGACGTGGTCGAGGGCCTCGCGCTCCTCGATACGCAGCTCGTGGGCGTAGTTGTTGGCGCGGGCCTTGAAGCGGGTGCCGTTCTCGGTCTCGTACGCCTTGGGCACGGTGACCACCCGGATCAGCGGGCTGACCGCGGCCAGCTCGTCGATCCGCTGTGCGGCCTCGCAGCCCTCCTCGGTGAGCACGTCCACGCGCATGTACGGGAACCACTCCGGCAGGTGCTCCACATAGGAGAGGACGGAGCGCTCCAGGGCCGGGTAGGTGTCGTGCCGCCCGATGGTGGGCACGAGGACGATCAGGAAGTCCTGGTCCACCAGAGCCGGCGGGGTCATCAGATGCGCCTTGCGGAGCCGGCGGCGGATGAGGAAGAACCCCTGGACTGACACGAGTACACCCGGAACCGGAAGGGCCCAGCAGATGGTGATCAGCCATGCCAGCGGCGAGTCGCTGGGTGTGTACGACCACAGGCTGAACGCGGTCAGGAAGACCAGCGGGATCAGGAACGGCAGGATGCCCGGTTTCCAGGCAGCGGTGCGCTTCGCCAGTTTCGCGGTGTGACGCGAATGCGGCGCACCGCCGTCGACCGTTGTCGATGCCATGACGACTGCGGAACTCCCCGTGAGATCGGTGGCGCGGAGGCATCGACGGACCACGGCCGTGGGTGGCATGGCAGATCACACCACGACGGCTTCGCTGTTCCGGGTTCGATCCCCCCACGCCGTTTGTCGGCGCATCGGTCAGTCGCCTCTCAGATGCCCCCCCGGGCGCCCGAACCACTGACCGAACAGAGACACGATCTTTGCATGTATGTGCGATACATGGGAATGCATGTGTGGCAACTGTGTTCAGAAGTTAACCTCACTGACTCTTGTGCAGCGATTCCCAGTCCACATCCCAAACGTGGACGGGGTGGCCACCGGTGATCACCTGGGGTGAGCCATAGGTCCGCTTCACATCGGCCGTGGTGTTCTTCCCCCGGGGCGCGGAGAGATTGTCGTACGACAGCGCCTGGCCCCACACAGTCCACATGACCCACGGCGTCCGGGTCAGGGTCCGGGGTTGCGCCGCGTTCAGCGGGACGTGGAATGACTCGGCGACGACGCGCGGCCTGCGGTACTCCTCCAGGCCCCGGTACCAGACCTCGGTCCAGGCGCCGCCCATCGGTTTGGCCGGGGTGTCTGTGTAGTCGTCGACGCCGACGATGTCGACGTAGCCGCCGCCCGGGTAGTACGCCCCGGGCCGCCGGTCGTCGGTGCCGTCCCAGGAACTCGGCGACCAGACGAAGATCAGGTTGTGCAGGCCGCGACGGTGCACCAGATAGTCGTGGGTCAGCCGCCACAGCTTCCGGAAGGCGGCAGGATCCTGCCCCGCCCACCAGAAGCCATGGCCCGGCCGGGTGTTCATCTCGTGGTACGGGCGCAGCAGCACCGGCACCCCCTGGTCGGCGAGATAGCCGAGGTGGTCCGCGAGAAAGTCGAGGTCGTGCAGCAGCGACCGGTGCTCGGCGCTGCCCGCGGTGGCCACCCGGCCGAACCAGCCGCGGTCCTTCGCGCCGGGGGAGTTGCGCAGCAGGGTCTGTTCGAAGCCCTTGACCGGGCTGCCCGGATACGGCTGGTGGAAGGACAAGCCGACCAGGCCCGCGGGGCCACCGCCGTTGTGCGGCAGGGAGACGTCGGCACCGGAGGCGCACTCCTGGTGGGTGCCGGAGGGCCGGTAGGAGCCGTCGGCCGCCCGGGGCAGGCCCGACCACACACCGACGGCGAGGTCCACGGCGTCCTCTACGTACCCCCAGTAACGCCGGCAGGCCGGCCACGCCTTGGAATACGGGCGCGCCGTGCCCACCGCCCATCCCGGCTGCCCGTAGCCGGGGCCGAGGTCCAGTTCCACGAAGCCGGGCAGGCGTCCGGTGATGTCCCGGGCCTTGCGGTAGTAGTAGCCCGGCTGCTTGGTCCCCCGGTAGTCGCCGTACCCCGCGTTGTAACGCTCGTTCTGCAGCTCCACGTGCTGCCCGATCACGGTACGGGTCGCACGGCCACGGCGGGCGTCGTTCTCCAGGCCGGCCAGCAGCGCGTAGACCCGGCGGGCCGCGGGCGTCGCCTCGGGGTCACGGTCCCGCAGATCGGTGGGGACGAGCCGCGGGGCCCGCGCGCCGTCCAGCCAGGCCCGCCACAGCGCCAGCGGACCCAGCAGCCCGGCGGTGATCCCCGCCCCTATGAGCCCCACCCGTCCCCGCATGCGCATGACCCTCGCCCGCCCCCGTCCCCTCCCCGACCGAACCCCTATGCCATTGTGCCGCCGGTCAGCGACTGAGCGGGCTCGACGACGAAGCCACGCCACCGTCGGGGCGCATAGACCACCCGGCCCGTGTTCCGCCGGGTGCCTGGACCGTGAGAAAGACACGGCTCGACGCGGTCACCGCCGTCGCCCCGTTCGGCGTCAGCGGGCCCATCTTCGCGTTGGTGCGGGCTCGGGGGAGACTCTCACGCGCTCCGCGGATACGTCACTGACCGGCGGCCGCCGAGGCCTGGGCCTCGCCGCGCCTGCGGATCTGCCGGAAGGTGAACTCGGCCAGGTCGTCACCGGTCTGGAAGACCTTGGTGTCCTTGGTGGTGACGTCCTTGCCGTTGAGGAAGCCGGCGGTGGTGAAGTAGGCGTACCGGCCGTAGGAGTTGGTCGTCGTACGGCAGACGCCGGAGGTGCAGAATGCCTTCGCCCCGGAGCCGGCCAGCGCGCTGACGAAGCCCTTCTTGTCGGCCTCGGTCTTGGCCTTGGCCGCCTGCGTCTCGGTGTCGAAGACGGCGACGCCGACCGTCACCGCGACGCCGTCCTTGAAGTAGGTGACGCGCATCAGCCGGGTGCAGTCGTTCTTGGTGAGGACGTTCGGGAGGGTGCCCTTGGCGGCCGTGGCGCACTTCTTGGTGTCGGCCGTGGCGCCCTTCTTGTACACCGTCTCGCCCATGGTCAGCTGGGTGCCGGGGAAGAGGGTCTCGGCGCTGAGCGGCGCCGTGTCCTTCTTCACGCTGGATATGAAGTCCTCGGGGTCCAGCGGCGGCGGCGCGCTGGTCGGCGCGAAGGAAGGCGTCGAGTCGGCCGAGTCACTCGGCAGCGAGGCGCTCGCGGGCAGGTTGGAAGGCGCGCCCGAGGCGTTGTTGTCGCCGTTCGCGGACACCACGGCCATGGCGACGGCGGTGCCGATCGCCAGCGTGGCGACCACACCACCGCCGATGAACAGCACTCTGCGCCGTTTGTTGCGCGTCTCCGATGCCTCGGCGAGCGCGGCCCAGTCCGGGCTCTGGTCGGTGCCACCGTTCCAGGGCTGCTGCGACTGCGGTTTCCAGGGATCCCACTGGGACTGGGGTCCCCCCTGCCCATAACTCATGGGGCGCATCTTAGACGGGGGCCGGGGGGTACCGGTGCGACAGTACGAAGGGGGATAGTGGACCTTTGGGGCACGGGGGAGCATCCCGGCGCCATCGCGCGCTTCCGATGTCTGCGCGAGCTCGTTTTGACCCGTCCGGGGGCGCCCCGGTACGCTGACTGTTCGTTGTGTATTGGCTTGCTCATTCTCACGGGACGGGCCCTTACACCGGTCCACCGGGCCGATGACCAGCAACCCCACGTACGCGGTATGCGTCGCCGCAGTGGCTCAGGCTGTCGTGATCGTTTCGGTGACCTGTTCAGGACCATTCACTCGAAGCGAAGGCTACGAACCGTGCGTACGTACAGCCCCAAGCCCGGCGATGTGACGCGCCAGTGGCACGTCATCGACGCTCAGGACATTGTCCTGGGTCGTCTCGCCACTACCGCCGCGTCCCTTCTGCGGGGCAAGCACAAGCCGATCTACGCCCCCCACGTCGACACCGGTGACTTCGTCATCATCGTCAACGCCGACAAGGTGCACCTGTCCGGCAACAAGCGGACCCAGAAGATGGCGTACCGCCACTCCGGCTACCCGGGTGGTCTGCGCTCCGTCCGCTACGACGAGCTGCTTGACAAGAACCCCGAGAAGGCCATCGAGAAGGCCGTCAAGGGCATGCTCCCCAAGAACACCCTGGGCCGTCAGATGCTCTCCAAGCTGAAGGTCTACCGAGGCGAGAACCACCCGCACGCTGCGCAGCAGCCGGTTCCTTTCGAGATCACCCAGGTCGCGCAGTAAGTCCGGCCACCCCCTAAGACGAAAAGAAATCTGAGGAGAATCGTGGCCGAGACCACCGTTGAGCAGCCGGTCGAAGAGACTGAGCTTGTCGACATTGACAGCTACACCACCGAGTCCGAGGTCCCCGTCGAGGGCGAGTACACCTCGGAGTCGATGGCGTCCCGCTTCGGCGACCCGCAGCCGGCCGCCGGCCTGGGCCGTCGCAAGAACGCCATCGCCCGCGTCCGGATCGTCCCGGGCACCGGCAAGTGGAAGATCAACGGTCGCACCCTTGAGGACTACTTCCCCAACAAGGTGCACCAGCAGGAAGTCAACGAGCCCTTCAAGGTGCTGGAGCTCGAGGGCCGTTACGACGTCGTCGCCCGCATCGCCGGTGGCGGTGTCTCCGGCCAGGCAGGTGCGCTCCGACTCGGTGTCGCCCGCGCGCTGAACGAGGCCGACGTCGACAACAACCGCGGCCCGCTCAAGAAGGCCGGCTTCCTCAAGCGCGACGACCGTGCGGTCGAGCGCAAGAAGGCCGGTCTGAAGAAGGCCCGCAAGGCCCCGCAGTACAGCAAGCGTTAATCGCCCGCTGCCTGCTCGTACGTATATACGGGCCTGGCCCGCGTATCCGGGTTCTGGCCCGACGCGTACTCCGAACGCCCCGGCGGCACGCCACATGTGCCGCCGGGGCGTTCGTTTATCCCAGTCAAGGGCGTATAACGACACAAGACGCTCAAAGGCTGGTGTGATCGCATGACTAAGCGCCTGTCATTATTTCCTGGCAGCAAGGACGCTTCTTCAGGAGGACAAGTGGGACGACTCTTCGGCACGGACGGCGTGCGCGGCGTCGCCAACGCGGACCTGACGGCCGAGATGGCGCTCGGGCTGTCGGTCGCGGCGGCGCACGTGCTGGCCGAGGCGGGCACGTTCGCGGGCCACCGGCCGAAGGCGGTCGTCGGACGGGATCCACGCGCGTCCGGGGAGTTCCTGGAGGCAGCCGTGGTCGCGGGCCTGGCCAGCGCCGGCGTGGACGTGCTGACGGTAGGTGTCCTCCCGACGCCCGCCGTGGCCCACCTGACCGGCGCACTCGGCGCCGACCTCGGTGTCATGCTCTCCGCCAGCCACAACGCCATGCCCGACAACGGCATCAAGTTCTTCGCCCGCGGCGGCCACAAGCTCGCCGACGAGCTGGAGGACCGGATCGAGGCGGTCTACGAGTCCCACCGGCACGGCGAGCCCTGGGAGCGGCCCACCGGCTCCGGCGTCGGCCGGGTACGGCCCTACGACGAGGGCTCCGAGCAGTACATCGCCCACCTCCTGTCGGTCCTCCCGAACCGGCTCGACGGGCTGAAGATCGTCCTGGACGAGGCGCACGGCGCGGCCGCGGGGGTCTCGCCGGAGGCGTTCCGCCGGGCCGGCGCGGAGATCATCACGATCGGCGCGGAGCCGGACGGGCTCAACATCAACGACGGCTGCGGCTCCACGCATCTCGGCAAGCTGAAGGCCGCGGTCGTCGAGCACGGGGCCGCCTTCGGCATCGCGCACGACGGCGACGCGGACCGGTGCCTCGCCGTCGACCACACCGGCGAGGAGATCGACGGCGACCAGATCCTGGCGGTGCTGGCGCTGGCCATGCGGGAACGGGGGGCGCTGCGCGCCGACACCGTCGTCGCCACCGTCATGTCCAACCTCGGCTTCAAGCTGGCGCTGGAGCGGGAGGGGCTGCACCTCATCCAGACCGCGGTCGGCGACCGGTACGTCCTGGAGGAGATGAAGGAGCACGGATACGCGCTCGGCGGTGAGCAGTCCGGGCACGTCATCATCCTCGACCACGCGACCACCGGTGACGGCACGCTGACCGGGCTGCTGCTCGCGGCGAGGGTCGCGGAGACCGGGCGGTCGCTGCAGGAGCTGGCGGGCGTGATGGAGCGGCTGCCCCAGGTGCTGATCAATGTGCCGGACGTCGACAGGTCCCGGGTGAAGACCTCCGGGGACCTGGCGGCGGCGGTCGCGGAGGCGGAGCGGGAACTGGGGGAGACCGGGCGGGTACTGCTGCGCCCTTCGGGCACGGAGCCGTTGGTGCGGGTGATGGTGGAGGCCGCGGACATCGAGCAGGCCCGGTCGGTGGCGGGGCGGCTGGCCGACGCGGTGAAGTCGGCGCTGGGGTGAGCCCCAAGGCCTAACAGGAAGTGCACGACTGGTCACCGAGTATTTCTCTGGCGTCGAGGCCGCTCAGCGCGGCGCCCCCTCGGTGGGAAGAGACACACAGCATGAACTTCGTGCTCAGCACCCTGAAGCGAGCGGCCGGTCCGGTCCTGGTGGCGGGTCTCGCCCTCACCTCGTCCGCCACGCCGGCCGCCGCCGCCCAGGCACCGGGCTCCACGGCGTTCCGGATCTTCGGTGGCCTGGTCGGGCTCCAGGCCCGCGCCGGCGTGAACAACCACGTCACGGCCGTCAGCTCCGGTGGCCGTCTGATCCTCACGGACAGCACGGGCATCGCGATCGGCCCCGGCTGCACCCGGGTGAGCGCCACGAGCGCCGACTGCGGCAGCGTCCTGACCGTCACCCGGCTCGCGATAGCGCTGGGCGACGGGAACGACACCTTCGACGGCTCCGCCGCTGCGGTCCGCACCACCGCCGACGCCGGCACGGGCACCGACAGCGTGACCACCGACGGCAGCGACGACGTGATCGGCGTGGAGGACAACGCCGGGGGTGACACGGTGAACTGCGGCTCCGGCGCCGACACGGTGTTCGCCGACCCCGGCGACAACATCGCCGCGAACTGCGAAAGGCAGCTCTAGATACCGCCCGCCTTCGCCGTACGCTCCCGCTGTCTGGCCCAGAACCACTTCTGGGCCAGCAGCGTCAGCGTTCCCGCCAGGACGATCCCCAGCAGGTTCAGCAGCAGTTGCTCTGTCGATCCCCACGCCTGCCGGTACTCCGTGAACGCGAAGGCCACCGCGGCGTTCGCCGCTGCCGGGACCGTCGTCACCGAGATCGCCACGCCCACGAGGGCGCCCGACTTCGCCGAGGTCAGGGAGAGTATGCCCGCGATGCCGGCCAGCACCGCCACCACGAACGAGAACGCGTCGGGGCGGTAGATGAAGTTGGTGTTCGGGCGTTCCGCCTCCAGCTGCACCTTGGTGAACAGACCTACGCCGTCCATGAAGTAGGTGAAGCCGACCGTCACCAGCATCGCCGCGGCGAAGCCGACGAGCAGCGCGGTGAGGGAACGCACGGCCAGGCGGGGGTGGCGCCGGACCAGTGCCGTGCAGATACCGGCCAGCGGGCCGAACTCCGGGCCCACCGCCATCGCCCCCACGATCAGGATCGCGTTGTCCAGGACGACACCGCAGGCCGCGATCATCGTGGCCAGGGTGATGAAGGCGACGTAGGTGACCGACAGCGTCGACTCCTCGTGGGTCGCCTCGGTCAGCCCCTCCCACAGCACGGCGTCCGCACCCTCGCCCGGCGCCTCCGCCTCGGCCTGGTCGGCCCGGTGAGACAGGCTCAGGTCGATGTCCTCGACGGCGATCGAGCCGGTGCGTTCGAGGTCCAACGCCTTGAGCGCGCCGATGAGTTCGTCGCCCGCCTCACGGGCCGCGTCACACATCACGACGTCCCCGGCGGGGTTGCGGGCGGCGCCCGGCAGCACCACGAGGTGGGCGGTGCCGACCGTTCTCTCGATCAGCCGAACCACGTCGTCCGTGCGGTCCGCCGGGGTGATCAGGCGCAGATGCAGCATGACGCCTTTCTAACAGGCGCCGGTGTCAGAGCTTGCGCAGCCTCAGCCGCTGCACCTTGTGGTCCGGGCCCTTGCGGACGACCAGGGTGGCGCGGCCGCGGGTGGGGGCGATGTTCTCGACCAGGTTGGGCTTGTTGATGGTCCGCCACAGACCGCGGGCGTAGTCCACCGCCTCCTCCTCGGAGACCTGGGTGTACTTGCGGAAGTACGAGTCCGGGTTCTGGAAGGCGGTGGCGCGCAGCTTGCGGAAGCGGTTGAGGTACCAGCGCTCGATGTCCTCGACGCCGGCGTCGACGTACACACTGAAGTCGAAGTAGTCGGCGAGGCCGACCCGGGTGCGGCCGTCCGAGCCCGGCAGGGCGGGCTGGAGGACGTTGAGGCCCTCGACGATCAGGATGTCGGGTCGCCGGACGGTGAGCTTCCGGTCCGGGACGATGTCGTAGATGAGGTGGGAGTAGACGGGGGCGGTGACCTCGTCCTTGCCGGCCTTGATGTCGGCGACGAAGCGGGTCAGGGCCCGGCGGTCGTACGACTCGGGGAAACCCTTGCGTGCCATCAGACCGCGGGCTTCGAGCTCCTTGGTGGGCAGCAGGAAGCCGTCCGTCGTCACCAGCTCGACGCGCGGGTGCTCGGGCCAGCGGGAGAGCAGGGCCTGGAGGAGCCGGGCGACGGTCGACTTCCCGACGGCCACCGAGCCCGCCACGCCTATGACGAACGGGGTGCCGGACTGGGAGCCCTGCTCACCGAGGAAGGTGTTCAGGGCGCCTCTGAGCCCGTCCGTGGCACCGACGTACAGATTGAGCAGCCGGGACAGCGGGAGGTAGATGTCCCGCACCTCGTCGAGGTCGATGACGTCGCCGAGGCCACGCAGCTTCTCGACCTCCTCGGCGGTGAGCGGCAACGGCGTCTTGTCGCGCAGCGCGCTCCACTCGGAACGGGTGAGGTCGACATAGGGAGTCGCCTCCGGCCTGTGCCGGTGGGCGCTCCGGGGTATCGAGGAGACCGGTGAGATCACATTCCATTGTTAACGGAGTTTGAACGGGGTGGGGGGTGGGGTGGGTCACGTGGGGAGCACGGCGGGAGCCCGATATGGAGGTGGGTCGGGGGCGGAAGCCCGTTACATGGACCATGCTCCCGTGTGCGTGCCGATCCGGTGTCTCGACCGGGAATCCCGCCGCGTCCACGTGCCGGTTCACGAAGACCCCGCCTTCGACGAAGGGGTCCACGTGCAGGTGGCGCTTGGCGATGACCAGCGATGGGGCTTTGGGAGGCAGGTCGATCTGGGTTCAGTCATGTGCTCTCGTCTCTCCGCCTGCTGATCCTCCGCCACGGCGCGTACGCCCCGCTTCCCGCTGGCCTGCCTCACGGATTTGCCCTGCAGACAGCTCTTGCCTTCAACTTGTCCGGATCTGTGTCGGCGCCATAATTTCCGATTTCGGGCACGCTGAGCCGTGTTCGGGCGCGGATCGGCGCTTAGGCTGCCGCTCATGTGCGGAATCGTGGGATACGTGGGGGCGCAGTCGGCGCTCGATGTGGTGGTCGCCGGGCTGAAGCGGCTGGAGTACCGCGGGTACGACTCGGCGGGCGTCGCCGTGCTCGCGGACGGCGGGCTGGCCTCGGCCAAGAAGGCCGGGAAGCTGGTCAACCTGGAGAAGGAGCTGACGGAGCGGCCGCTGCCGGCCGGTGCCACCGGGATCGGGCACACCCGCTGGGCCACACACGGCGGGCCGACCGACGCCAACGCGCATCCGCATCTCGACAACGCGGGCCGGGTCGCCGTCGTCCACAACGGGATCATCGAGAACTTCGCCGCGCTGCGCGCCGAGTTGGCGGAGCGCGGGCACGACCTGGCCTCCGAGACGGACACCGAGGTGGTCGCGCATCTGCTGGTGGAGGAGTTCTCCGTCACCGCCGATCTCGCGGAGGCGATGCGGCTGGTGTGTCGGCGCCTGGAGGGTGCTTTCACGCTGGTCGCGGTGCACGCGGACGACCCGGACGTGGTCGTGGGTGCGCGCCGGAACTCCCCGCTGGTGGTGGGCGTTGGAGAGGGCGAGGCCTTTCTCGCCTCGGACGTCGCCGCGTTCATCGCCCACACGCGGTCGGCGATCGAGCTGGGCCAGGACCAGGTGGTGGAGCTGCGCCGGGACGGCGTGACGGTGACGGGCTTCGACGGCGCCCCGGCGGACGTCCGCTCGTACCACGTCGACTGGGACGCGTCGGCCGCGGAAAAGGGGGGTTATGACTACTTCATGCTCAAGGAGATCGCCGAGCAGCCCAAGGCGGTCGCCGATACGCTCCTGGGCCGCATCGACGCGGCCGGCTCCCTGACGCTGGACGAGGTCCGGATCGGCGCCGCCGAGCTGCGGGAGGTCGACAAGGTCGTCATCGTCGCGTGCGGTACGGCCTTCCACGCGGGCCTGATCGCCAAGTACGCCATCGAGCACTGGACGCGCATCCCGTGCGAGGTGGAACTGGCGAGCGAGTTCCGGTACCGCGACCCGATCCTGGACTCGCGGAGCCTGGTGATCGCCATCTCCCAGTCCGGCGAGACCATGGACACCCTGATGGCCCTCAGGCATGCGCGGGAACAGGGCTCCAAGGTCCTGGCGATCTGCAACACCAACGGCTCTACGATCCCGCGCGAGTCGGACGCGGTGCTCTACACCCACGCCGGGCCGGAGGTCGCGGTCGCCTCGACCAAGGCGTTCCTCACCCAGCTGGTGGCCTGCTATCTGGTCGCCCTCTACCTCGCCCAGGTGCGGGGCACCAAGTGGGGCGACGAGATCGGCGCCGTGATCCGGGACCTCTCGCACATCTCCGGTGAGGTCGAGCGGGTCCTGGAGACCATGGAGCCGGTACGGGCGCTCGCACGCTCTCTCGCCGACAAGAAGACGGTGCTGTTCCTGGGCCGGCACGTCGGCTACCCGGTCGCCCTCGAAGGCGCCCTGAAGCTGAAGGAACTGGCGTACATGCACGCCGAGGGCTTCGCGGCGGGCGAGCTGAAGCACGGGCCGATCGCGCTGATCGAGGAGGACCTGCCGGTGGTGGTCGTAGTCCCGTCCCCGCGTGGCCGGTCCGTCCTGCACGACAAGATCGTCTCCAACATCCAGGAGATCCGGGCCCGGGGTGCGCGCACGATCGTGATCGCGGAGGAGGGGGACGAGGCGGTGGCCCCGTACGCCGACCACCTGATCCGCATCCCGGCCACGCCGACGTTGCTTCAGCCGCTGGTGGCCACGGTGCCGTTGCAGGTGTTCGCGTGCGAGCTGGCCACGGCCCGCGGCAACGAGGTGGACCAGCCGCGGAACCTGGCGAAGTCCGTGACGGTGGAGTGAGGAGACGCGGCCCGACGAGGCGAGGTGCTGGGCGTTCCCTTGTCCGAGAAGGCGACCGTGGACGCCGTCACGACGGATGTGACGGAGGTCCGGCCGCTGGAGCGGCGCGTGGACACCGTGCTGCGCGTCGGTCCGTCCGACGGCGAGAACTTTTTGCTCACCATCGAGTCGCAGCCGGGCAAGAAGGAGGAAAGGCTTCGAGTTGGGCGTATAAGAAGCTGAGGGAAATCATGGTGCACATCACCTTTTTCCCTGTCGCGGGACGGTCCGCGAGACGGCCTACCTGGAGGGCAGGGCAGGGCAGAAGGCAAGGCCGAGGGCAGGGTCGAAGGCCGGGCCGAGGACCGGGCCTTCGGGTGCTGGAGAAGCGCGGCATCCCTGTTCCCGAGGAGACGCGGGAGCGCATCACCTCGTGCACCGACCTCGACACGCTCGCCGTCTGGTTCGACCGTTCCCTGGGCGCCACGTCGGCCGAGAACCTCTACGCCACGATGTAGCTCCGCGTGGTAGGCGGGTGGATCGTAGAGTGCCCGGGTGAGCATCATCGGGGTAGGGATCGACGTCGCTGAGATCGACCGGTTCCGGGAGTCGTTGGAGCGGACTCCCGGGCTGGCCCAGCGGCTGTTCGTCGAGCGGGAGTTGTTGTTGCCGAGTGGGGAGCGGCGCGGAATCGCCTCGCTCGCGGCACGGTTCGCGGCCAAGGAGGCGCTGGCCAAGGCGCTGGGCGCGCCACCGGGGCTGCTCTGGACGGACGCGGAGGTGTTCGTGGAGGACAGCGGGCGGCCCCGGTTGCAGGTGAAGGGGAGCGTGGCCGCGTGCGCGGCGGACCTCGGTGTGCGGTCCTGGCATGTGTCCCTCAGCCATGACGCCGGGGTGGCGTCGGCGGTGGTGATCGCCGAGGGTGACCCGGGTGGGGTGGGCGGATGCGCGTCCCGGCGGTTCCGGGGGAGACTCGGGGCATGCGGACTGCTTACAGCGTGGAGACGGTACGGGCGGCCGAGCGGGAGTTGATGGCGCGGCTGCCGGAAGGGGCGCTGATGCAGCGTGCCGCCGCCGGGCTGGCCGCCGCCTGCGCCGAGTTGCTCGGACGGGTGTACGGCAGCCGGGTGGTGCTGCTGGTCGGCAGCGGGGACAACGGCGGGGACGCGCTGTACGCCGGGGCGCGGCTCGCGAGGAGAGGGGCGGGGGTGACCGCCGTACTCCTGACGCCGGATCGGGCGCATGACGGGGGGCTGGCGGCGCTGCGGCGCGCCGGGGGGGCCGTCGTCACGGCTGATGCCGCCGACGAGTTGATTCCGCGGTCCGATCTCGTCGTCGACGGGATCGTGGGGATCGGTGGGAAGGGCGGGCTGCGGCCCGAGGCGGCCGCGCTGGTCGGTGTGGTGGAGCGGTCTCGGGCCGCCGTCGTCGCCGTGGACCTGCCCAGTGGGGTGGAGGCGGACAGCGGGCAGGTGCGGGGAGCGGCCGTACGGGCGGACCTGACCGTCACCTTCGGGACGCACAAGCCGGGGCTGCTGATCGATCCGGCGCGGGAGTACGCCGGTTCGGTGCGGCTGGTCGACATCGGGCTTGAACTGCCCGAGGAGGCCGAACTGGAGGCGTTGCAGGACGTGGACGTGGCGCGGCTGCTGCCGATGCCGTCGGCGGAGAGCGACAAGTACCGGCGGGGGGTGGTGGGCATCGCGGCCGGGTCGGCCCGTTATCCCGGGGCCGCGGTGCTCGCCGTCGCGGGGGCGTTGCGGGGCGGGGCCGGGGCCGTACGGTACGCCGGGCCCGCCGGGGACGAGGTGCTGGCCCGCTTTCCCGAGACGCTGGTGTCGGACGGGGGGCCGCGCAAGGCCGGGCGGGTGCAGGCGTGGGTGGTCGGGCCGGGGGTCGGGGACCACGCCGAGGGCGTCGCCGAGGTGCTGGAGGCGGACGTACCGGTGCTGATCGACGCGGACGGGCTGCGGCTCGCCGACCGGGACGCGGTACGCGGTCGTACGGCGCCCACGCTGATGACGCCTCACGCCGGGGAGGCGGCCGCCCTGTTGGGGGTACGACGAGAGGAGGTCGAGGCCGGCAGGCTCGCGGCGGTACGGGAGCTGGCGGGGGCGTATCGGGCGACGGTGCTGCTCAAGGGGGCGACGACGCTGGTGGCGGAGCCGGGGGGTGCGGTGGCCGTGCGGGTGAACTCGACGGGGACACCGTGGCTTGCCACCGCCGGGAGCGGAGACGTGCTGTCGGGACTTGCGGGGTCGCTGCTGGCGTCCGGGCTGGACGGGCGGGACGCGGGGAGTGTGGCGGCGTATCTGCACGGCCTCGCGGGGCGGTTCGCGGCGGAGGGGGCGCCCACCGTCGCGCATGCGGTGGCTGACGAGTTGCCGTCGGCGTGGCGGGGAGTTTTCCCACCTACCCGCCCGACTCGGTAGGCCGGGACCTCACCGTCACGGGGCTGCGCCCCTGCCCCGTGGGGGCGGCGGTAGTTTCGGGTGCGGGTGAGTGGGGGCTGGTCGCGCAGTTCCCCGCGCCCCTGAGGGGCGCTCCTCTCGCGTCGGCCGCATACGTTCCCCTGCCTGGAAGAGGCGCCCCGCTTGCGTCGGCTGGATGGTTGCGGGTGCACGGGCCTGTGTCCCCCGTCCCGCCGGAGGCACGTGCATCCGTCGGGTGACCTGGCCGCGCGGCTCCCCCGGATTCCCCGGGGCTCGGGGTTGTCTGATCGCATGATTAGTGGACGAATCATGCGTCATCGGTGCGGGCTTGCGCGCGGCGCCGCCGGGACCCTCGTCGCCTCCGTGGCCGTTCTCTGCCTAGGGGCCGGAAGTGTCGCCGCGGACACCGCTCCCCAACCCCCCGCCGCCATCGCCGAGTCGGACCTGGTGCCCGGGGTCGCGCCCGGCCCCGGGCAGTCCTGGCAGGTCGACACCCCCGACCAGATGCTGCCGCCGAAGGTGTACACGCCCAGCGCCAAGGAGGACGCCGTCGAGCCCAAGGCGGCGGCGCCGGGGGCGTACGACCTCGTCGAGTACGTGCCGCTCAGCGACGCCGTCTCCAAGGTGAGCTGCTCCAAGCTGACCGGGCCGTACCAGCGGCAGATCGAGCAGTGGCTGAAGCTGAAGGTGGACGGGAAGCAGTCCGTGTCCGACTGCAAGGCCATCCAGACGTTCCAGAAGAAGTACAAGATCAAGCCGGCGATCGGGTTCGCGGGGCCCGTGACCTGGTACCAGATGATGCTCCTCTCGGCGAAGAAGAACCCGAACGCCAAGAAGAACTGCCCCGTGAAGTCGTACCGGGTCGCCTGCGTCGATCTCAACCGGCAGGTCACCTGGGTGCAGAAGGGCGGCAAGGTCGTCTTCGGGCCGGTGCAGATGCGCAGCGGGCGGAAGGGGTACGCGACCCGGGCCGGGTGGCACTCCGTCTACTGGCGGCACAAGAACCACTGGTCCACGCTCTACAACTCGCCCATGCCGTACGCCCAGTTCTTCGACGGCGGCCAGGCCTTCCACGCCGTCTACGGCTCCATCTACACCACCGTCGGCTCCTGGGGCTGTGTGAACCTCAAGCTCGGCGACGCGAAGAAGCTGTGGGGCGTGCTGAAGAAGGGCGACAAGGTATACGTGTGGGGGCACCGGACGGGTACCTGATCCGCCGCCCGGCGGGTACCCGAGAGTGACCGGGGCCCGCGCCGGGGCCGGTACCAGGGCCTGTGCCGGGGTGCTGTCAGAGGCCTCTGAGACACTGGGGGCGCGATGAGTGAGACAGCGACTGCACCGACCGCGCCCCTGCGCGCCCGCGCCGAGATCGATCTGGCCGCCCTGCGGGCCAACGTACGGACCCTGCGCGCCCTCGCGCCGGGCGCGGCCCTGATGGCCGTGATCAAGTCCGACGCGTACGGCCACGGGGCCGTCCGGTGTGCCCGCGCGGCCGTCGAGGCGGGCGCGAGCTGGCTCGGTACGGCCACCCCCGAGGAGGCCCTGGCGTTGCGCGCGGATCCCGGGCTTCCCGCTGACCTGCGGATCATGTGCTGGCTGTGGACCCCGGGCGGCCCGTGGCGGGAGGCCGTCGAGGCCGACCTCGACGTGTCGGTGAGCGGGATGTGGGCCCTGCGTGAGGTGGTGGCGGCGGCCGGGGAGGCCGGTCGCCCCGCTCGCGTGCAGCTCAAGGCCGACACCGGCCTCGGGCGCAACGGCTGCCAGCCCGACGACTGGCCCGCGCTGGTCGGCGCGGCCCGGCGCGCCGAGGAGGCGGGGCTGATCCGGATCACCGGTATGTGGTCCCACTTCGCCTGCGCCGACGAGCCCGGCCATCCCTCCATCGCCGCCCAGCTCACCCTCTTCCGCGAGATGCTCGGGTACGCCGAGGAGCGGGGCGTGCGCCCCGAGGTGCGGCACATCGCCAACTCGCCGGCCACCCTCACCCTTCCCGAGTCGCACTTCGACCTGGTGCGCACGGGTATCGCCCTCTACGGCCTCTCGCCCAGCCCCGAGCTGGGCAGCGCGGCCGACTTCGGGCTGCGCCCGGTGATGACCCTCTCCGCCTCCCTCGCCCTGGTGAAGCACGTCCCGGGCGGCCACGGCGTGAGTTACGGGCACCAGTACGTCACACCGGGCGAGACCACCCTCGGGCTGGTCCCCGTCGGCTACGCGGACGGCATCCCGCGCCACGCCTCCGGCACCGGACCGGTGCTGGTCGGCGGCAAGTGGCGGACGGTCGCCGGGCGCGTCGCCATGGACCAGTTCGTCGTCGACCTCGGCGGCGACGAGCCCGAAGTCGGCTCCGAGGCCGTGCTGTTCGGCCCGGGCGACCGGGGCGAGCCCACCGCCGAGGACTGGGCCCAGGCCGCGGGCACGATCGCATACGAAATCGTCACCCGCATCGGAACCCGGGTTCCCCGCGTCTATGTGAACGGGGAACCGAGTGGGCAAGAACCAGGGGACGGCGGCTGACCTCCGGGGTTCGGCAGGGGCAGAACCCGGTTACACCTGTAACAAAAGCGGCACTCGTAACAACAGCGACATCTGTAACTAACAGCAACAGTCACCTCGTCAGCATCACCCGTATAACCGAACGAGCGAACTGCAGTACGGCGAAGAGGAGCGGTACGTGAGCGAGAGCAGTGCGGAGGCCGTAGCGGACGCCGCCGCGGTGGCCGTCGCCTCCGCCGCGGCGGCTGGGGGCTGGCGCAAGGTGACCGGTGTCGCCGGGGCCGCCATAGGCGTGCTCGCCGCCGGGGCGGCCGCCGGGGTCGCCCTGGAGCGGATGACCGTCGGCCGCGGGATGCGCCGCAAGGCCCGGCTGGCCCTCGACTCGGCGGGACCGTACGGCAGCCTGCGCGGCACGCCCGGCAAGGCGACCTCCGACGACGGCACCGAGCTGTACTACGAGGTCGACGAGGTGGAGCCCGACCTGGGCGCGGCCGTCTCCCCGCGCCGCCGCCGGCTCTTCGGCCGTAAGTCCCCCGCCCCCGTCACCGTCGTCTTCAGCCACGGCTACTGCCTCAGTCAGGACTCCTGGCACTTCCAGCGGGCGGCCCTGCGGGGGGTCGTCCGCACCGTGCACTGGGACCAGCGCAGCCACGGCCACTCCGGGCGGGGCGTCGCCCAGCACGAGGGCGGCACTCCGCTCACCATCGACCAGTTGGGCCGGGACCTGAAGGCCGTACTCGACGCGGCCGTCCCCGAGGGGCCGATCGTGCTGGTCGGGCACTCGATGGGCGGGATGACGGTGATGGCACTGGCCGCGCAGTACCCCGAGCTGATCCGGAAGCGGGTCGTCGCCACCGCCTTCGTCGGTACGTCGTCCGGGCGGCTGGGCGAGGTCAACTTCGGGCTGCCGGTCGCCGGCGTCAACGCGGTGCGCTGGGTGCTGCCCGGAGTGCTGAAGGCGCTGGGTACCCAGGCCGCGCTGGTGGAGAGGGGGCGGCGGGCCACCGCCGATCTGTTCGCCGGGATCATCAAGCGGTACTCGTTCGCGTCCCGGGACGTGGACCCGGCGGTCGAGCGGTTCGCCGAGCGGATGATCGAGTCCACCCCGATCGACGTGGTCGCCGAGTTCTATCCGGCCTTCTCCGACCACGACAAGACCGCCGCGCTCGCCTACTTCCAGGATCTGCCGGTGCTGGTGCTGGCCGGGGTGCAGGACCTCGTCACCCCCAGCGAGCACAGCGAGGTCATCGCCGATCTGCTGCCCGACGCCGAACTGGTGCTCGTCCCGGACGCCGGCCACCTGGTCATGCTGGAACACCCGGAAGTGGTCACCGACCGCCTCGCCGACCTGCTCACCCGCGCGGGTGCCGTGCCGGCAGGGGCTACGGTAAGTGGCTATGGAAGCACCAGCAGCACGGCACAGCCAGGCTGACGACCTGGCGGGGGCCGGGGCCGACGACCTGGCCGGGGCCGCAGCCGGCCGCCATGGCACGGAGTTGATCATCAATTCTCCCGGGCAGATGGGGGAGCTGGGCCGCCGACTGGCCAAGTTGCTGCGCGCCGGTGACCTCGTGATGCTCAGCGGGGAACTCGGCGCCGGCAAGACGACGCTCACCCGCGGGCTGGGCGAGGGGCTCGGTGTGCGCGGGGCAGTCACCTCCCCGACCTTTGTGATCGCCCGCGTCCATCCGTCCCTCGGGGAGGGGCCGCCGCTCGTCCACGTCGACGCGTACCGCCTGGGCGGCGGGCTCGACGAGATGGAGGACCTGGACCTCGACGTCTCGCTGCCCGAGTCGGTGATCGTCGTGGAGTGGGGCGAGGGCAAGGTCGAGGACCTGACCGAGGACCGGCTCGCCGTACGGATTCATCGGGCCGTCGGGGACACGACGGACGAGGTACGGCACGTGACCCTGACGGGGCTCGGGGAGCGGTGGGCCGGGGTGGATCTGGGGGTGCTGTCGGCCTGAGGACCGCGTCGACATTCCGACGAGGCGTCGGCAAGATGTTGCGTTTCGTGTCCCGGGCGTGGTCACATGGTATCCAGCCCGTAGTTAGGTGTACCTAACTTCGTCCGCCCCCGCAGCTCAGGAGGCGTCCATGCCCGCGTCCCAGTCCAAGGAGCGGCGGCCGTTCGCGGTCGCCGGAGTTTCCATGCGCGAGCTGCTGGCGTCCTGTGCGGCCGCTGACGCGGTGTCTCGGCCGCCGAGAGTGCCGGAGCCGGTGTCGAGGCGGGTCGAGCAGGGCCGTAAGGCCGCGTAGGCGGGGCTCGGCCGGCGTCCCTCAGGGCCGCTGGAAAGATCGGTCCCTAGGGCCTGTCTGACACTCCCCGTCGTCGCCCGGAGGGCGGCCTCGCGGCGTCAGGTGCGTGCTCTGGGGGTCCCCCCGGCCGGAGGCTGGGGGAGTTGCCGGGCGTAGGCACTCGTACTGGACGTACTTGGGTCTGCGCCCGGTGCGGCGAGAGTGCGTGCATGGCGTCGCGAGGCGGACGGGAATTGTCAGACCGGCCCTGGTGTCAGCGGATCACCATCACCTTCACCCCGATCGTCGCGAAGTTCCACATCGCGTCGCCGTCGGCTCGGGTCTCGCGGATGCCGCCCGTTCTCACCGTCGGGTCGGGGGTTTCCGTCACCGCGTTGCCGGTGACCGCGCTGAAGCCGATCGCCGAGCCGTCCTTCGTGGTGGAGAAGCGGACCACGTGCTCGATGGGCAGGCCGTCCGTACCCGTGACCGCCTTGGAGCGGGACGACACCCAGTAGGCCCCCGGAAGCGGGTCGATCGTGCCTGGCTTCACCGTGAAGGTGCGCTCGACGCGGTTGCGCTCGTTGACGAGCCAGACCCGGTCGTCGTCCACCGAGTACACCACCCGTTCACCCGTTCCGGAGTTGTTCGGCAGGGCGGTGGGGTGGCGCTGGTCCCGGGGTTCCTTGGCCGCTTCCGCTCCCGGGGCGGGGCTCGACGCGGGCCTGCTGCCGAGGCCGGGCGGTACGGTGGCCGAGGCCTGGTAGGCGAGGAGACCGACCGCTCCGACGGCCGCCGCGGTGAGGCCGGCCACGATTCCCGAGCTGGTCCCTGACACGTGCGCCACCTCTGACTCGCCGTATATGTCGTACTTCGTACAGACCGTAGCAGCCAGTGACCGTCCGCCCCTGGCGGCCGTGCTCGCGGCGCCGGAGCCGTAGGCTGTTCGCGTGCTCTTGCTCGCTCTCGATACCGCCACCCCCGCCGTCACCGTCGCGTTGCACGACGGTGAGGCCGTCATCGCCTCGTCGAGCCAGGTGGACGCGCGCCGGCACGGCGAGCTGCTGCTGCCGGCCGTCGACCGCGTTCTCACCGAGACCGGGGTGAAGCTGGACGCCGTCACCGGGATCGTCGTAGGCGTCGGTCCCGGTCCCTACACCGGGCTGCGGGTCGGTCTGATGACCGCGGACACCTTCGGGCTCGCGCTGGGCGTGCCCGTGCACGGCCTGTGCACGCTCGACGGGCTCGCCTACGCGGCCGACGTCGAGAAGGGCCCGTTCGTGGTGGCGACCGACGCCCGCCGCAAAGAGGTCTACTGGGCGACGTACGCCGACTCGCGCACCCGGCTCACGGATCCGGCCGTCGACCGGCCGGACGACATCGCCGAGCAGGTCGCCGGTCTGCCCGCCGTCGGGGCCGGGGCGCTGCTCTACCCCGGCACCTTCCCGGTCGCGCACGAACCCGAGCACATCTCCGCGGCCGCCCTCGCCTCGCTCGCCGCCGAGCGGCTGGCCGCGGGCGAGGAACTGCCGGCGCCCCGGCCGATGTATCTGCGCCGGCCGGACGCCCAGGTGCCCAAGAACTACAAGGTGGTCACGCCGAAGTGACCGCACAGTTGCGCGAGATGCGCTGGTGGGACATCGACCAGGTCCTTGAGCTGGAGAAGGGCCTGTTTCCCGAGGACGCCTGGTCGCGGGGGATGTTCTGGTCCGAGCTGGCGCACGCGAGGGGCCCGGAGGCGACCCGGCGGTACGTGGTCGCCCTGGAGGACGGCCGGGTCGTGGGGTACGCGGGGCTGGCCGCCCAGGGCGAACTCGGCGACGTCCAGACCATCGCCGTCGCCCGCGACCACTGGGGCACCGGCCTCGGCGGGGAGCTGCTCACCGAGCTGCTGCGGGCCGCGACCTCCTTCGAGTGCGCCGAGGTCATGCTGGAGTGCCGGGTCGACAACACCCGCGCACAGAAGCTCTACGAGCGGTTCGGCTTCGAGCCCATCGGGTTCAGACGCGGCTACTACCAGCCGGGGAACGTGGACGCCCTGGTGATGCGCCTGACGACGAAGCCCGGCGGTGGCCCCGCCGACGGACCCATCTCCGAACAAGGAACCGAGACCAATGGCTGACGAACCCCTGGTTCTGGGGATCGAGACCTCCTGCGACGAGACCGGCGTCGGCATCGTCCGGGGTACCACCCTGCTCGCCGACGCCGTCGCCTCGTCCGTCGACGAGCACGCCCGCTTCGGCGGAGTGGTGCCCGAGGTGGCGTCCCGGGCGCACCTGGAGGCGATGGTCCCCACCATCGAGCGTGCGCTGAAGGACGCGGGCGTGAGCGCGAAGGACCTGGACGGCATCGCGGTCACGGCAGGCCCCGGCCTGGCCGGCGCGCTGCTGGTCGGCGTCTCGGCGGCGAAGGCGTACGCGTACGCGCTCGGCAAGCCGCTGTACGGCGTGAACCACCTCGCCTCCCACATCTGCGTCGACCAGCTGGAACACGGTCCGCTGCCGGAGCCGACGATGGCCCTGCTGGTGTCCGGCGGGCACAGCTCCCTGCTGCTCTCCTCGGACATCACCTCCGACGTACGGCCGCTCGGCGCGACCATCGACGACGCGGCAGGCGAGGCCTTCGACAAGATCGCCCGCGTGCTGAACCTGGGCTTCCCCGGCGGCCCGGTCATCGACCGCTACGCGCGCGAGGGCGACCCGGAGGCGATCACCTTCCCGCGCGGCCTCACCGGCCCGCGCGACCCGGCGTACGACTTCTCCTTCTCCGGTCTCAAGACCGCCGTGGCCCGCTGGATCGAGGCCAAGCGAGCAGCGGGCGAAGAAGTCCCGGTCCGCGATGTGTCCGCCTCCTTCCAGGAGGCGGTCGTGGACGTCCTGACCCGCAAGGCCGTACGGGCCTGCCGTGACGAGGGCGTCGACCACCTGATGATCGGTGGCGGTGTCGCCGCCAACTCCCGGCTGCGCGCCCTCGCGCAGGAGCGCTGCGAGGCGGCGGGCATCCGGCTTCGCGTCCCCCGCCCGAAGCTGTGCACCGACAACGGCGCGATGGTGGCCGCCCTCGGTGCCGAGATGGTCGCGCGCAACCGGACCCCGTCCGGCTGGGACCTCTCGGCGGACAGTTCCCTGCCGGTGACGGACCCGCATGTCCCGGGCCACGACCACGACCATGTGCACGAGGTCAGCAAGGAGAACCTCAACTCGTGACGGTCGCGTTGATGTGGGAGGCGCGGGCGGTGGCGGGACGGGGCGCGGAGCTGCTGACGTGGGCGCGGCGACAGAGCCTGCCCGAGGCCCCGCTGCGCCGGGAGACCTTCCGTGCACCGCAGGACCGGGTGCTGGTGATCACCTGGTGGGACGGGGCGTACGACGACTCGGACCGCCCTGAACTCCCCGAACCGCCGGGAGACCTGGTGACCCGGCCGGTGCACCGCTGGCGCTTCGAGTCGGCCGGAGTGGAGACTCCCTAGGCCCCGGCCACGTCTGTCGGATCCGGGCGTCGGTCATCGCGGACGTGTGGGCCGTCGGGGCCGGTTCCAGGCCGAAGCCGATCCGCAGGACCACGCCGACGCACACCACCGTGAACACCAAGCGGATATTTCTATCCGCTTGGTGCTGGTCCGTCATCCGGTGCGCCCCGACTGCGCTCAGACCACCTCCGTCTCGCAGCGCAGCACCCGGTCCGGCCCCAACCGCCGTACCGGACCTGTCAGTTGCAGCCGTACCGTGCCTCGGGCCGCCGCGCTGGAAGCGCCCACCCGCAGTTCCAGCGCGCCCGGCTCCACCACCCGGGCCCCCTCCCGATCGGTGAACGCCGACAGATCCGCGTGGAAGCGGAAGGTCACCCTTCTTGAATCCCCTGGGGCCAACTCCAGCCGCCGGTAGCCGATCAGGCGGACGTCCGGGCGGGTCACCGACGCCACCGGGTCATGCAGATACAGCTGCACGACCTCCGCGCCGGCCCGCTCGCTCGTGTTGCGGACCGCCACGGTCACGTCGTACGAACCGTCCGTGTCGATCTCGGCGGTGCCCTGCGAGACCAGCTCCCATGCGAACGTCGTGTACGAGCGGCCGTGCCCGAACGGGTACAGCGGGGTCGGGTCCAGGTTGCTGACCTCGCCCGCCAGGCCGAGCGGGGGCTGGAGGTAGGTCCAGGGCTGGCCGCCGGGCACCCGCGGGACGCTCACCGGCAGCCTCCCCGACGGGTTGACGCGGCCCGACAGCACTCCCGCCACCGCCGGGCCGCCCTCCTCCCCGGGGAAGAACGCCTGCACCACCGCGCCGAGCCGGCCCTGCCAGCGGCCCAGTGCGTACGGGCGTCCGGTGAGGAGGACCAGGACCACCGGGACGCCCGTCGAGAGCAGCGCGTCCAGCAGGCCGGCCTGGACGCCGGGCAGCGACAGGTCGGCGACATCGCAGCCCTCGCCCGACGTGCCCCGCCCGAACAGGCCCGCCCGGTCGCCGAGCACCGCCACGCACACGTCCGCCTCGGCCGCGCGTGCCACCGCCTCCTCGAAGCCGGCGGTGTCCGGGCCGGAGACATCGCAGCCCTCGGCGAACGTCACCTTCGCGTCCGGGAGTTCGGCGCGCAGCGACTCCAGGACGGTGGGGATGGCGATGCCCAGGTCGGCCTCCGGGTGGTGGGCCAGGACATGGGACGGGAAGGAGTAGCAGCCGAGCATGGCCAGGGCGTCGGCCGCGCGCGGGCCGACCACCGCTATGCGGGTGTCGGGGGCCAGCGGCAGGACGCCGTCCGGGTTGTCCAGCAGGACGACCGACTCCTCCGCCAGACGGCGGGCCAGGTCGCGGTTGGCGGTCGAGTCGAGGTCGATCGGGCCGTCCGGCTCCGGATCCCAGTCCTCGTCCAGCAGCCCCAGTTCGCACTTCTGGAGCAGCACCCGGCGGACCGCCCGGTCCACCAGGGACTCGGGGACCGTGCCCTCCCGCACCGCCGCCACCAGCGGGCGGCCGTAGCACTTGAGGGTCGGTAGTTCGACGTCGATCCCGGCCGCCAGTGCCAGTTGCGCCGCCTCCGCCTCCGTGCCCGCCACCCGGTGCAGCGTCCGGAGGAAGCCGATGCCGAAGTAGTCGGCGACCACGGTTCCCGTGAAGTCCCATTCGTCGCGGAGCAGTTCGGTCAGCAGGCGCGGGTCCGCGGACGCCGGCACGCCGTCCGTCTCGTTGTACGCCGCCATCACGGAGCGGGCTCCGCCGTCGCGCAGCGCCATCTCGAACGGGGGGAGGGTGACGTCCGCGAACTCCCTTACCCCGGCCCGGACCGGGGCCAGGTTGCGGGCTCCGGCGGAGGAGGCGTAACCCGCGAAGTGCTTCAGCGTGGCGACGATCCCGGCCGACTCCAGGCCCCGGACGTAGGCCGTGCCGATCGTGCCCACCAGATACGGGTCCTCGCCGATCGTCTCCTCGACCCGCCCCCAGCGCGGGTCGCGGACCACGTCCAGGACGGGGGCCAGGCCCTGGTGGACGCCGACCGAGCGGAGGTCCTCGCCGATGCGCCGGCCCAGTTCCTCGACCAGCGGCGGGTCGAAGGCGGCGCCCCACGCGAGCGGGACCGGGTAGGCCGTCGCCTGCCAGGCCGTGAAGCCGGCCAGGCACTCCTCGTGGGCGATCGCCGGGATACCGAAACGGCCCGCGGCGGTGATCCGGCGCTGGGCGCGGGCCAGTGCGCGCGCGCCCAGCGCCGGGGCCACCGGGGCGGTACCGAAGGAACGGGTCAGCTGGCCGAGGCCCCGGGTGATCAGCTCGTCCCAGTCGTAGTCGGCGGTCATCTCCCGTTGCAGCGGGGCGACTCCGTCGCCGTCCGTGGCGGCGCCCACCCACACGCCGTAGAGCTGGGCGGTCTTCTCCTCCAGGGTCATCCGGGGGAGCAGGTCGTCGACGCGGGCCGGGGCGGGCAGTGCGGGGTCTCGCCAAGGAGCGGTGGTCATGAAACTCCCGTCGCGAATGTTTCGTACAACACACCGAATGTTCCGGGAACCTATGGCGTGCGAAGGTCTTCGTCAAGGGGGAGCGCAGGGATACGATCGCGGGCATGACGCCTCCCAAGTCCGCAGAAACGCAGACGGCGACGCTCGCCGAAATCGCCCGTGAGGCCGGCGTGTCCGCTCCGACTGTTTCGAAGGTCCTCAACGGGCGTGCCGACGTCGCTCCGGCGACCCGCACCCGGGTCGAGGAGCTGCTGCGCGCCTACGGCTACCGGCGGCGCCGCGCCGAGGCCTCCCGGTCGCCGCTGATCGACCTGGTCTTCCACGAGCTGGAGAGCGCTTGGGCGATGGAGGTCATCCGGGGGGTGGAGAACGTGGCCCGGGACGCCGGGCTGAGCGTGGTGCTCAGCGAGAGCGCCGGACGGCTCACCCCGGGGCGGACCTGGGCCGACCAGGTGGCGGCGCGACGGCCGCACGGTGTGGTGCTGGTGCTGTCGGGGCTGGACGAGTCGCAGCGGGCGCTGCTGCTGAGCCGGTCGATCCCGTTCGTGGTGATGGACCCGGCGGGGGACCCGGGGCCCGACGTGCCCTCGATCGGGGCGACGAACTGGCAGGGGGGCCTGGCCGCC
This sequence comes from Streptomyces sp. NPDC096040, assembly GCF_040303265.1. Taxonomy (NCBI): domain Bacteria; kingdom Bacillati; phylum Actinomycetota; class Actinomycetes; order Kitasatosporales; family Streptomycetaceae; genus Streptomyces; species Streptomyces sp. NPDC096040. The sequence continues at coordinate 123,089 of NZ_JBEOTA010000017.1, read as the reverse complement.
ACCCGGCATCTCGTCGAGTTGGGGCACCGGCGCATCGGGGCCATCAGCGGGCCCTCGCGGATGATGTGCAGCCGGGCCCGGGTGGACGGCTACCGGGCCGCGCTGGAGACCGCCGGGCTGCCTGTCGACCAGAGCCTGGTCAAGGCCGGGGACTTCCACCACGACGCCGGCTACCGGCTCGGCCTGGAGCTGCTGCGCATGCCCGACCGGCCCACCGCCGTCTTCACCGGCAACGACCTCCAGGCCCTCGGGCTGTACGAGGCCGCGCGCGAGCTGGGACTGCGGATCCCGGAGGACGTGAGCATCGTCGGGTTCGACGATCTGCCGGTGGCCCGCTGGGTGGGGCCGCCGCTGACGACCGTACGGCAGCCGCTCACCGAGATGGCCGAGGCGGCGGCGCGGCTGGTGCTGGAGATGGGGCGGGCGGAGGAGGCCACCACCGCGACCCGGGTGGAGCTGGCGACCAGCCTGGTGGTGCGGTCGAGTACGGCGGCGCCCATGCCCCGCTGAGGCGGGCCTGGCCGGAAGTTGACGTATTGACGGGTGGGGCGGGCGTCTCCACACTCCTCCGAAGCCAATCGGTTGTACGACCGAAAGTTTCGGAGGCACCCGCAATGAGATCTCTGAGAACAGGCTGGTCCACGGGCTTATCCCTGGCGGCACTCGTCACCGGCGCCGCGCTGCTGTGCACGGCGCCCGCGGCGCACGCCGCCGACACCCCGCTGCGCGACCTCGCCGCCGCCAGGGGCAAGGTCATCGGCACCGCGGTGACCGGCTCCAAGCTCACCGGGACGTACGGCGACATCGCCGGCGCCCAGTTCAGCTCGCTGACCCCGGGCAACGCCATGAAATGGGGGTCGGTCGAGCCCACCCAGGGCACCTTCAACTGGACCGAGGCGGACCAGATCGTCGCCTTCGCCCAGAGTCACAACCAGCAGGTACGCGGCCACACCCTGGTCTGGCACAGCCAGAACCCGAGCTGGCTGACCAACGGCACGTGGACGTCCGCCCAGCTCAGCAACCTGCTGCAGAACCACATCAGCACCGAGGTCGGCCGCTACAAGGGCAAGATCGCCGCCTGGGACGTCGTCAACGAGCCCTTCAACGAGGACGGCACCTACCGCTCCACCCTCTGGTACAACGGCCTCGGCACCGACTACATCGCCAACGCCCTGACCTGGGCCCACGCGGCCGATCCGGCGGCCAAGCTGTACATCAACGACTACAACGTCGAGGGCGTCAACGCGAAGTCCACGGCTCTGTACAACCTGGTCAAGTCCCTGAAGGCGGCGGGCGTCCCGGTCGACGGGGTCGGTCTCCAGGCGCATCTCGTCCTCGGCCAGGTGCCATCGACCCTCCAGCAGAACATCCAGCGCTTCGCGGACCTCGGCGTGGACGTGGCGATCACCGAGTTGGACATCCGGCTGGCACTGCCCTCCGACAGCACCGAACTCGCCCAGCAGAAGGCCGACTTCAAGTCGGTGGTCGCCGCGTGCGTGGCCGTGAGCCGCTGCGTCAACGTCACCGTGTGGGGCTTCACCGACTCCGACTCCTGGGTGGACAGCACGTTCCCGGGGTACGGAGCGGCCACGCCGTACGACGCGAACTACGCGCCGAAACCGGCGTACTACGGGATCGCCGAGGCGCTCGGCGGGACCGCGACCACCCCGCCGACGGGGGCGTGCACCGCCGCCTACAGTGTGAGCAGCCAGTGGAACACCGGTTTCACGGGCCAGGTGACCATCTCCTGCTCGGGTGCCGCCCTCTCGTCCTGGAAGGTGAACTGGACCTACGGCGCCGGACAGCAGATCACCCAGGCCTGGAACGCCACCTGCACCCAGTCGGGCACGGCGGTGTCCTGTGCGAACGCCTCCTACAACGGGGCGGTGTCGGAAGGCGGTTCGGTGACGTTCGGGTTCAACGGGTCCTGGAGCGGCAGCAATCCGTTGCCGTCCGTGACCTTGGGCTGAACCACGCCTGAGAAGAGTGAGATTTTCCGAAGAAAACGCCTTTGCGGCGCTCGCGCTAACAGTCCCCTAATAATTCGGACTTACGTTCTGTCTCGTGACGGGACACGAGGAACAAGGCGGCGCGGGCACACGGGTGGGCCGGCGGTCGAGAGGGCTGAAGATCGTCGGCCTCACCCTGGCGGGGGTCATGACGCTGGGCATCGCGGGCGCGGGGTGGGTGTACTGGCACCTCAACGACAACATCAAGAGCGTCGACATCAACAGCGCGCTCGGCGACGACCGTCCGGCGAAGGCGGTGACGACCCCGACGGCAAGCGCGTCCGCCTCCGCCTCCCCGCTGCCCACCGATTCCGTCAACATCCTGGTGCTGGGCTCGGACTCGCGCAGTGGCAAGGAGAACCAGAGACTCGGCGGCGGTGACAGCTCGGGCGCCCGCTCCGACACGGCGATGGTGGTGCACATAGACGCGGGCCGCACGGAGGCCACCGTCGTCAGCATCCCCCGCGACACCCTCGTCACCCGCCCCTCCTGCCCGCTGTCCTCCGGCGGCTCGACGTCCGTCGCCTACAACGCGATGTTCAACAGCGCCTACTCGGTGGGCGGGGCGGTGTGCGCGGTCAAGACGGTCGAGTCGATCACCGGGGTCCGCATGGACCACTATCTGGAGATCGACTTCTCCGGCTTCGCGAAGCTGGTGGACGCGCTCGGCGGGGTGACCGTGACCACCGACCAGGACATCGACGACGACGACAGCCATCTGCACCTGAAGAAGGGCACTCACCACCTCGACGGCACCACGGCCCTGGCCCTCGCCCGCACCCGGCACGGCATAGGCGACGGCAGCGACCTCGGCCGGATCGGCCTCCAGCAGAAACTGGTCAAGGCCCTGCTGGACCAGATGGCCTCCATCAGCCTCCTGACCAACCCGGCCAAGCTCTACGAGGTCGCCGACGCGGTCACCTCCAGCCTCACCACCGACACGGGCCTGGACTCCCTCAGCGAACTGATGCGCCTCGGCCAGAGCCTCAAGGGCCTCACCTCGGACCACGTCAGGACGGTGATGATGCCCGTGGTGACCGCACCCTCCGACCCCAACCGGGTGGTCGCGAAGGAGCCGGCGGCGAGTGAACTGTGGGACTCGCTGAAGTAGCCGGAGCCGCGCCGGAAAAAAACTCCGGGGAATTTCGGCGTGCGTGTCGATCCCGGGGCGGGTCGTTCGACGCAAGGGTGAGAGGCGGGGAGATACCCCGCACCGCACCGGAACACCAGGAGTCACCATGCCCCGTTACCTGTCGCTCGTGAAGATCGACGAGGCCGCCGCCCCCGCCGAAGGCCCCAGTCAGGAGCTGATGCAGCGGATGGGCGAGCTGATCGAGGAGATCACCAAGGCCGGCGTGATGCTGGACACCGCAGGGCTCACGCCGACCGCCCAGGGCAGCCGGGTGCACTGGGAGGGCGGGAAGATCTCCGTCACCGACGGGCCGTTCACCGAGTCCAAGGAGGTCGTCGGCGGTTACGCGATCATGCAGTGCAAGGACAAGGCCGAGGCCCTGGAGTGGACCAAGCGGTTCCTCAAGGTGCACGAGGAGTTCTGGACGGTGACCTGCGAGGTGCGGGAGATCGCGGAGGGCTGACCCTCCTGGCGTACCGCCGTCCGGGGGTGTCGAATGGGGGGCTGTGAGACCACAGCCCTCCGCCGACGCCGATCCCCGGCACGCCATCGAGACCGTCTTCCGCCTGGAGTCGCCCCGCGTGATCGCCGGCGTCGCCCGGATCGTCCGGGACGTCGGCATCGCGGAGGAACTGGCGCAGGACGCGCTGGTCGCCGCCCTGGAGCAGTGGCCCCGGGACGGGGTGCCCGACAACCCGGGCGCCTGGCTCATGACCACCGCCCGCCACCGCGCCGTCGACATGGTCCGGCGCCGGGAGAACTACGCCCGCAAGCTGGCGGAGATCGGCCGCGGCATGGAGACGGCCGCCCCGCTGGAGGAGCCCGCCGCCCCGGACGACATCGACGACGACCTGCTCCGCCTGGTCTTCACCACCTGCCATCCGGTGCTGTCGCCGGAGGCCCGCACCGCCCTCACCCTGCGCCTCCTCGGCGGTCTGAGCACGGCCGAGATCGCCCGCGCCTTCCTCGTCCCCGAGCCGACGATCGCCCAGCGCATCGTCCGCGCCAAACGCACCCTCGCCACCAGGAACATCGCCTTCGAGGTGCCGTACGGACCGGACCGCGAGGCCCGGCTCGGCTCCGTGCTCGACGTCATCTACCTGATCCACAACGAGGGGTACGCGGCCACGGCGGGCGACGACTGGCTGCGCCCGTCGCTGTGCGAGGACGCGCTGCGGCTGGCCCGCGTCCTGTCCTCCCTGATGCCGAAGGAACCGGAGGTGCACGCCCTCACCTCGCTCCTGGAATTCCAGTCCTCTCGTACGGCCGCCCGTACCGGCCCCGACGGCGAACCGGTCCTCCTCAGGGACCAGAACCGCCGCCGCTGGAACCGCATGCTCATCGCCCGCGGGATCAGGGCGCTGGCCCGCGCCGACGCCACGGCGACGGGCGCCCCGGGGCCGTACACCCTCCAGGCGGCCATCGCGGCCTGCCACGCGCACGCGTACACCTACGAGGAGACCGACTGGACGGCGATCGCCACCTTGTACGGTCTGCTGGCGGCCCGGTCCCCGTCCCCGGTCGTCGAGTTGAACCGGGCGGTGGCCGTGTCGATGGCGGACGGCCCGGCGGCGGCCCTGGCGATCGTGGAACCGCTGACGGCCGAACCCGCCCTCCGTGACTACCACTTGCTGCCCAGCGTGCGCGGCGACCTGCTCGCCCGTCTCGGGCGTACGACCGAGGCCCGCGCGGAGTTCGAAAGGGCGGCGGGACTGGCGCGCAACGAGCGGGAGCGGGAGTTGTTGCTGGCCAGGGCACGGGAGTGCGCTTCGTAACCTGGAAGCACACAGCTGTTCACCCGTAACTCTGTTCCCATGGCAACTAGTTGGCCACTACAGTGACCCGGCCCCTGTGCAGGGGCTGTAGACCATGGGGGGTCGACAACTTGAAACTGTTCACACGCCGCCGAGGCGCGGCGCTCGCGACCGCGGTCGTCCTGGCCGCGATGGGCACCCTGGCGACCGCGCCGGGCGCCGTCGCCGACGACGCCGGCAGCTGGCCGGGGACCGAGGGCAAGGTCCTGGTCGACGGCGGCACGCTGATCGATCCGGCGACGGGCAAGGCCACACAGATCCCGGGCGTCGGCGGCGACTACGCCGCCTGGGCGCCGGACGGCAGCCGGCTGATCACCAGCGCGAGCCAGATCTCCAGCTACCGTCCCAGCGGCTCCACGAAGATCACCCTGCCCTGGGCGGACGGCGTACGCGCCAGCTCCGTCTACGAGGACCTCGCCTACGGCTGGGGCGGCCGGTACGTCGTCTTCTCCACTGCGGGCCAGCTGGTCTACGGCCCCTCGGACGGGTCATGGGCCCCCGAGCCGCTGATCAGCAGCAGCCTGGAGCCGTCCACCGTCTGCGACACGCACCCGACCGTGAACGCGGAGTCGGGTCTGGTGGCCTTCCAGCGGAACACGAACTACGGCTGCTACGACAACGCGGGCGTCTACGTCTACGACTCCACCGCGAAGACGGTCAAGCGCGTCCTGACCGACGCCGAGCAGCCCGACTGGTCGCCCGACGGCACCAAGCTGGCCTTCGTCCGCAAGGACACCGACGGCAACTACCAGGTCTTCACGGCGAACGCGGACGGCACCGGCGTCAAGCAGCTGACCACCGGACCGCGTTGGTACGCCAACCCGTCCTGGTCGCCGGCCGGCACCCGGATCGTCTTCGACGCGCACACCTCGCCGAACAGCGACGACGTGCACACCGTCGAGTACGCCGACGTGGCCACCGGCGAGCTGACCAAGGTCGCGGACACCGCGGGGCAGAACTTCAGCGTCAACCCCAGCTGGCAGCCGGTGCGCAAGAACACCACCGCCCGGGTGTGGGGCGCCGACGCGGGCGCCACCGACATCGCCTCGTCCCGCTGGAGCTGGAACACCGTCGGCCAGAGCGAGGCGGGCCTGCTGGCCGCCAAGGCCGCGGTCCTGCTCAACCAGGACGACGTGTCCGACGCGCCCACCGCGACCGCGCTGGCCGGCAAGCGGCAGGGACCGGTGCTGACGACCGCGAAGACCGGGCTGTCGACGGCGGTGAAGAACGAGCTGACGCGCACCCTGAAGAAGGGCGCCAACGTCTGGATGGTCGGCGGGACCTCGGTCCTCACCAGCAATGTCTCCACGCAGCTGAAGTCCCTGGGCTACATCCCGAAGCGGGTCTCCGGCACCGACCGCTACGACACCTCGGTCAAGGCCGCGCAGACGGTCACCACCAGCCCGTCGTACGTCTTCCTGGCCAGCGGCACCGACTACCAGGCGGCCCTCCCGGCGGCCGCCGCGGCCGGCGCCGAGGGCACGAGCAGCACGGGCAGCGTGGTCCTGACGAACGGCAAGTCGCTGACGTCGTCGGTGAAGTCGTACCTCAACGGCCTCAACCCGGCCAAGACCATGGTCATCACGGTCGGGTCCGACGCGAAGTACGCGCTGACCCACTCGTCCTTCTCCAAGTGGCCGTCGACGTACTACTACTATCCGATCACGGGGACCACCAGCGAGGCCCTGTCGGTGGCCGTCGCCAAGTTCTGGTGGACCGCCCCGGGCCAGGTCGCCCTCGCCTACGCCGGCTCCTGGCGGGACGGTGTCTCCGCGGGCTCGGCGATGAACATCTACGGCCCCGTGCTGTGGACCTCCAGGCCCGCCCTGTCCGACGAGGTCAAGAGCTATCTGCTGCGCGAGTCCGCCGGCACCCAGTCCGCGATTGCCTTCGGCGACACCGGCTCGGTCACGATGGGCGCGCTGAACACGGCCGGCTCGTCGATCAGCGCGAGCGGGAACGACTTCGTGTACCGGCCGTACTACAACGGCGTCGCCTCCACCGCGCGCACGTTCGCGCTGCGCACGGACGCCGGTGACCCCGTCTCGGCCGCCACCAAGTCCGGCCGTCCGGCCGCCGAGCCGAACCTCGGCTCGCTCAGGACGGCTCAGCACCAGTAGCCGGTGCGGGGGCGCCGACGAGCATGGTCGGCGCCCCCGCCACCCGGGTCAGGAAAACGGTCGCCGCGTTCGGCCCCTGCGGCTTGACCTTCCTGCGCAACTCCTCCGGCTCCACCGCCGACCCGCGCTTCTTCACGGTCAGCGTGCCGACCTCGCGCTCCCGCAGCAGCGCCTTCAGCTTCTTCACGTTGAAGGGGAGCCGGTCGGTGATCTCGTACGGCGTCGCGTAGGGGGTGGCGCGCAGTGTGTCGGCCGTGACGTACGCGATCGTCGGGTCGACCAGCCCGCCGTCCAGTTCCTCGGCGACCTCGGCCACCAGATGGGCGCGGATGACGGCGCCGTCGGGCTCGTACAGGTACCGCCCCACCGGACGGACCTGCGGGTCGGGCAGGCCCCTGCCGAGCAGGGTGCGCGGGCCGGGCAGGAGGGTGGCGCGGATCGTGCCCGGCGCCGTCCCGAACCACAGCACCGCCTCCTTCACATCGCCCGCGTCCGAGATCCACTCCGCCTCGGCGTCCGCCGGGACCGCTTCGTGCGGGACACCGGGGGCGATCTTCAGGGCGGCGGTGTGCGCGGCCCTGCGGGCCGCCTCGATCGCCCAGGACAGGGGCGGTGAGTAGGCCTCCGGGTCGAAGACGCGGCCGCGACCGCCGCGCCGGGCCGGGTCGACGAACACGGCGTCGAAGCCGTCCGTGTCCACCTCCGTCACGTCCGCCTCCCGTACCTCGATCAGGCCGGCGAGCCCCAGCGCGTCGGCGTTCGCCCGCGCCGCGGCCGCCGTCACCGGGTCCCGGTCCACGGCCAGCACCCGGATCCCCGCCCGTGCGAGGGCGATCGCGTCGCCCCCGATCCCGCAGCACAGGTCGGCGACCGAGGTCACCCCGAGCGCCTTCAGCCGCTGAGCCCGGTACGAGGCGACGCTCGCCCGCGTCGACTGCTCGACCCCGTTCGGCGTGAAGAACATGCGGTCCGCGTCCGCGTCCCCGAACTTCGCCGCCGCCCGCTGCCGCAGCCGGGCCTGGGCGAGCGCCGCCGACACCAGCTCGGCGGGGTGCTCGCGGCGCAACCGGGTGGCCACGGCGAGTTCGTCGGCGGGCGCGGTGCCGCGCACCTCGGCGAGGAGGGCGCGGCCTTCGGGGCTGAGGAGGGGGGCGAGGAGGTCGTTCACCGGGTCATTGTCGGCCAGTCGGTGGATGGTTCGCCTCCGGCGGCGGTGTCGGCGCCGGTTCCGGGGCCGGGCCTGGAAGGATCCGACGCCATGCGAGTAGTCGTACAAAATGACAAAAAAGGGTTGAAGGTGGGCATGACGGGCCTGCTGGCCGTGGCCGCCCTGATGTCCGGCTGCGCGGGGCCGGACTCCGGCTCCACCGCCCCTCCCGCCGCCGGCCAGCAGCCGCACCGGGCGGCGGCCCCCGCCCCCGGCTCCCACGCGGCCCTGGTCGCCGCCGCCAGGCGCTGGGGCCTGGACGCGGTCCCGCTGCGGCCCCCGGCCCCGCCGAAGGTGAAGCCGAGGATCACCGCGCGCGACGGCTTCGAGGTGGACGGGCAGGAGGAGGACGACCTCCCCCCGGTCTTCACCACGATCCCGACCAAGCAACGGGTCGTCTTCCTCACCATCGACGACGGCTGGAACAAGGACCCCCGGTTCCTCCGGATGATGAGCGACCTGCGAATCCCCTACACCGCGTTCCTCAGCAACTACCTGATCAAGGACGACTACGGCTTCTTCCGCACGATGCAGTCCGAGGGCCACACCCTCAACAACCACACCCTGACCCACCCCTATCTGCCGGGCCTGTCCTACGACGAGCAGAAGGACGAGATCTGCGGCATGCAGGCGATCATGAAGAAGCAGTTCGGCAAGGCGCCGACGGTCTTCCGGCCGCCCTACGGCAACTACAACGGCGACACCCTGCGCGCCGCCAAGGCCTGCGGCATCAAGTACGCGCCGATCTGGGACGAGGAGGTGTTCGTCGACCACTGGGAGTACCGCGAGTGGGACCGCGGCCTGCACCCCGGTGACATCGTGCTCACGCACTTCCGCGGTCGGGACGACTGGGACGGCACGATGATCGACGACATGCGGCGCTTTCTGAACAAGGTCACGCGCGAGGGCTATGCGGTGGCGCGCCTGGAGGACTACCTGTGAGCCGGCCGAGGGCGACGGCCGCGCTGCTGGCCGCCGCCCTCCTCCTGTCGGGCTGCGCCCAGTCCGTCGACCCGATCGAACGACTGGGCAAGAAGGCGGCCGACCGGGTACGACCGCACGGCCCGGCCGCCGAACAGCCGTACCGCCACTGGGGCCTGAACGCGCCCCTGCTCCCGGCGCCGCACCCCCCATCCCACCCGCTCTCCCTCCGTGCGACCCTCCCCCCGGTCGTCGACCACATCCCCACCGCCGACAAGGTCGTCTTCCTCACCTACGACGACGGCGCCGAGAAGGACCCCCGGTTCGTGGACATGGTCCGGGAACTGCGGCTCCCGGTGACCATGTTCCTCACGGACAGCGTCGTCGGCCCCGGCTACGGCCACTTCGCCCGCCTCCAGGAGGTCGGTGCGAGCGTCCAGAACCACACCCTCGACCACCCGGCCATGTCCGGCCTGCCGTACGCCGGCCAGCGCGCCGAGATCTGCGGCCAGCAGGACAAACTGAAGTCCCGCTTCGGCATCCGCCCCCGCCTCTTCAGCCCGCCCTACGGCAGGTACGACACCACCACCCTCCGCGCGGCGGCCGACTGCGGAGTGACGGCGGTGGTCCTGTGGCGCGCGGCGATGACCCCGGACGGCATCACCTACCGAAACGGCGAGAAGCAACTCCTCCCCGGCGACATCGTCCTGGTCGGCCTGGACGAGGCCACCGGCCCGACCCTGAGAGAACGCACGGCCCGCCTCCTCCGCCGCGTCCAGAAGAGCGGCCTGACGGTGGGCCGCCTGGAGGACTACCTGTAGCCGAAGGCCGACCGGACCGGGAACCAGCGCGCCGGCCGTTCGGGAGCGGCAGCCCCGCGGGGGCGGTCACCGGCTCCGGGCAACCATTTTCCACGCCGCGCCGCGGGTAATTGGCACTCCGCTTGACCGAGTGCTAATCGCGGTCATAGTCTCGGGTCTGGCACTCACCACAGGAGAGTGCCAACAACGCGACGGGCAGGTCCGGCACCCGCGACGACGGATCCACCTGGTCGCCACCTCAGACAGTTAACCCCGTGAGATCTCCGAAGGGGGAGGTCGGATCGTGACGACCACCAGCTCCAAGGTTGCCATCAAGCCGCTTGAGGACCGCATCGTGGTCCAGCCGCTCGACGCAGAGCAGACCACCGCCTCTGGCCTGGTCATCCCGGACACCGCGAAGGAGAAGCCCCAGGAGGGCGCCGTCCTCGCCGTGGGTCCGGGCCGTTTCGAGAACGGCGAGCGCCTGCCGCTCGACGTCAAGGTCGGCGACATCGTGCTGTACAGCAAGTACGGCGGCACCGAGGTGAAGTACAACGGCGACGAGTACCTCGTCCTCTCGGCTCGCGACGTGCTCGCGATCATCGAGAAGTAGTTCACCCGAAGCACAATCTGCTTTGAGCTGCGCCCCTGGCCCCCGCGATCTTATGAAGCCGGGCGTCGGGGGCGCGGTTCGTTTCACTCACGTTTTCCGAGAGGGCTGAACCGCTCCCATGGCGAAGATCCTGAAGTTCGACGAGGACGCCCGTCGCGCCCTTGAGCGCGGCGTCAACAAGCTTGCCGACACCGTCAAGGTGACGATCGGCCCCAAGGGCCGCAACGTCGTCATCGACAAGAAGTTCGGCGCCCCCACCATCACCAACGACGGTGTCACGATCGCCCGCGAGGTCGAGATCGAGGACCCGTACGAGAACCTCGGCGCCCAGTTGGTGAAGGAGGTGGCGACCAAGACCAACGACATCGCGGGTGACGGTACGACCACCGCCACCGTGCTGGCCCAGGCGCTCGTCCGCGAGGGCCTCAAGAACGTCGCCGCCGGCGCCTCCCCGGCCGCCCTGAAGAAGGGCATCGACGCCGCGGTCGCCGCAGTCTCCGAGGAACTCCTCGCGTCGGCCCGCCCGATCGACGAGAAGTCCGACATCGCCGCCGTCGCCGCGCTGTCCGCCCAGGACCAGCAGGTCGGCGAGCTCATCGCCGAGGCGATGGACAAGGTCGGCAAGGACGGTGTCATCACCGTCGAGGAGTCCAACACCTTCGGTCTGGAGCTGGACTTCACCGAGGGCATGGCCTTCGACAAGGGCTACCTGTCGCCGTACTTCGTGACGGACCAGGAGCGCATGGAGGCCGTCCTGGAGGACCCCTACATCCTCATCAACCAGGGCAAGATCTCCTCCATCGCGGACCTGCTCCCGCTGCTCGAGAAGATCATCCAGACCAACTCGTCCAAGCCGCTGCTGATCATCGCCGAGGACGTCGAGGGCGAGGCCCTCTCCACCCTCGTCGTCAACAAGATCCGCGGCACCTTCAACGCGGTCGCGGTCAAGGCCCCCGGCTTCGGCGACCGCCGCAAGGCGATGCTGGAGGACCTGGCGATCCTCACCGGCGCCACGGTCATCTCCGAGGAGGTCGGTCTCAAGCTCGACCAGGTCGGCCTGGACGTACTGGGCTCCGCCCGCCGTGTCACGGTCACCAAGGACGACACCACGGTCGTCGACGGCGCCGGTGACTCCGGTGCCGTCACCGGTCGCGTCGCCCAGATCAAGGCCGAGATCGAGAACACCGACTCCGACTGGGACCGCGAGAAGCTCCAGGAGCGCCTCGCGAAGCTGGCCGGCGGCGTGTGCGTGATCAAGGTCGGCGCCGCCACCGAGGTGGAGCTGAAGGAGAAGAAGCACCGTCTGGAGGACGCCATCTCCGCGACCCGCGCCGCGGTCGAGGAGGGCATCGTCTCCGGCGGTGGCTCCGCGCTCGTCCACGCCGCGAAGGTCCTCGAGGGCGGCCTCGGCAAGACCGGCGACGAGGCCACCGGTGTCGCCGTGGTCCGCCGCGCGGTCGTCGAGCCGCTGCGCTGGATCGCCGAGAACGCCGGCCTGGAGGGCTACGTCATCACCTCCAAGGTCGCCGAGCTCGAGAAGGGCCAGGGCTTCAACGCCGCGACCGGCGAGTACGGCGACCTGGTGAAGGCCGGCGTCATCGACCCGGTCAAGGTCACCCGCTCCGCCCTGGAGAACGCCGCCTCCATCGCCTCCCTGCTCCTGACGACCGAGACCCTGGTCGTCGAGAAGAAGGAAGAGGAAGAGCCGGCGGCCGCTGGTCACTCCCACGGCCACTCCCACTGAGGCACGCCGGCAACGCCGGTAAGCAGGAGGGTGCTTTGCCCCGCCGCTCTGCGGCGGGGCAAAGCACCCTCACAGCGCTGCTGGGGCGTGTCCGGGACCCAGCAGCCCTGTGAGGGTGGGCGGTGATCCGGACGGTTCCGAAGGACGCCGTGGTCATGCCCTTGGGGAGCGTCTCGCCCGCCGTCAGGTGTCCTGCCACACCAGGAACCGGACGGGCCCCGCGAGCGCGACCAGCGCCCCCCTCCTTGTCTGCCATCCGCGCGGCGAGAGTGGCCTGAGCAGGCCGCTGCGGCAGTGCCTCCGCGAACTTCAGGCCACGCACGGCACCGGCGTCCACCTCGGGCAGTGTCAGGCCTGCCCCCGCATCCGCCACCGCCGCCCGCCACGATTGAGGGGACTGCGGAGCGTTCGCACACGGTAGCCGTGGAAACTGCACCAGGTGTCACCATGGTTCACGACCCGGCCGGGGTGCCCCTTCAGTTCCAGCAGATAGAGGCCGCCAGGCACGGCGATCAGCACATCGCACTCGTTGGTCCGGCCGGATGCTGCGGTGAACTGGAACGTCGCCCATGGTCGAGCCCCTTCTGTTCCCAGCGAAACCCGGATCGCCGCGGTTGGAACCAACGTTCCCGCGGGGCGGGAGCCGTCGGCTTGGGGGGCAGCGGGCACCGAGCACCTCCGGAACGGCGGACCTTCTGGCAGCGTTCCCGCGACCGTTGGCTGAGGGAAGGAATACGACGGGTGCTGATGCTCCTGCTCGGAGACCAGCGACAGAAGAAGCCCCCGTCCCCGGTCGTCCGCCGGGAACGGGGGCTTCGCCCCTCGCGGGTACTTCGATCGTCTGCCTAGTTCTCCAGCTCGTCCAGCGCTCCGAGCCGGTCCATCAGCCCGAGCCGGTCGTACTGCCACCAGGCCTCGGCGATCTTCCCGTCGCCGTCGAAGCGGTGGATCGTCGTCCCGGTCGTGGTGGCCTGCCGTCCGGTGTTCGGCAGCCCCAGGAACTCCGCCTTCTGCACCCCCGTCCAGGTCCATCTGGTGCACACCCGGTCGCCCTGGGCGATCTGGTCCTCGACGAGGAACGTGAAGTCGAAGGCGGCCCGCCACATCCCGATCTCGCGCCGTATCGCGTCCATGCCGATGGTGGCCTGCTCGTTGCCCGGATCGTGGTCGTGGCAGTCCTCGGCGATCAGGCCGTCCAGCGGAGCCAGCGGGCCAGGCGCGGCGATCGTCTCGAAGAACCGCCGCGCGGTGTCGGCGTAGAACCGCTCGTCGCGTTCCACGTCCAGATCGGTGAACGTCGGCATACCGTCGCAGAGGGCCAGCATCTCGTGGAGGACCTGGTCGGTCTCCGGCAGGTTCGAGTTCCGCATCGCCTCCTCGTACGACGGGAACTCCACGATCTCGACGACGTGCGACGCGTCGGAGCGGTCCTTTCCGACCACCGCGTGCGTCGCCGTCCGCTTTCCCTTGGTCTGCTCGACCCACCTGTCCATCAGCCGGTCCATCTCGTCCAGCCGGCTGGTCCTGCACTCGATGAGCTGTACGAACGTCATGCCGCCGCCTCCGGCCCCCCTGGGTCCGGTACCGTCACGCCCATTTTCCCACCGGGGGAAGCGGCACCACAGCCGTCACTGCGGCCCGTACCTGCGTCCCGTCTTCGAGCTGATGCCGCCCACCAGCCCGCGCGGGGCCACCTTCGCCAGGCCCGTCAGCACCTTGTAGCGGGGATCCGGGATCGACAGCGTCTTCCCACGCGCGAGGTCGGCGAGCGCCGCCGCGACCAGCTTGTCGGCGTCCAGCCACATCCAGTCCGGGATGTTGTCCGTGCCCATCCCGGCCCGCTGGTGGAACTCGGTGCGGACGAAACCGGGCGCCAGCGCCATGAGACGGACGCCGGTCCCGGCCAGATCGCGCGCCGCCCCCTGGGTGAACTGCACGACCCACGCCTTCGACGCGCCGTAGGTGCCCCGGGGCACGAAGGCCGCCACCGAGGCCACGTTGACGACACCGCCGCGCCCGCGCTCCCGCATCGCCTCGGCCGCCGCCGAGGTCAGCCGCAGCACAGCCTCGCAGTGGACCTTGAGCATCCTCAGCTCGTCGGCCATCGAGACGTCCAGATAGCGGCCCTTGTTGCCGAAGCCGGCGTTGTTGATCAGCAGGTCGACCGGGTTCTTGCGGTCGCCGAGGCGGGCGGCGACCGACTCGATGCCGGTGTCCTCGGCGAGGTCGGCGGTGAGCACCTCCGCCTCGATGCCGTGCCGGTCGTGCAACTCGGTCGCCTGCTCGCGCAGCCGTTTGGTGTCCCGCGCCACCAGGACGAGGTTGTGCCCGTCAGCCGCCAGGCGCCGCGCGAACGCGGCGCCGATCCCCGCGGTCGATCCCGTAATCAGAGCCGTTGTCATGGCCCAAGGGTAGTTACCCGGACTGACAGCGTCCGCTGCGTGCACCAGCTCTCCCCAAGCGTGCGCACCAGCTCTCCGGAAGGGTGAAGCGCCGGTGAACGGCTCGCGGGTGACGGCCGTTCAGTCCTGCCGCGCCGCCACGTACTTCCGGGCCTGCGCCAGCGCCTCCGGGTGCAGCGCCTCGCCCGCCGCCAGAATCCGCGGCAGCAGCTCCCGCTCGGTGGTGACCGCGCGGAACTGCATCGCCGCCGTCACCCCGTGCGCCGGCCGGTGCACGATCTCGATCGGGTCACCGGCCCTGATCTCACCCGGTTCGATCACCCGGAGGTAGGCACCGGTCGCACCCTTCCGCGTGAACCTCTTCACCCATCCCCGCTCGCCCAGATGGCCCTGAAAGGTGCGGCACGGGATGCGCCCGGAGGTGACCTCCAGTACGACCCCGGAACCGATCCGCCAGCGCTCGCCGATCAGCGCATCCGACACGTTCAGCCCGTTTGTCGTGAGGTTCTCACCGAAACAGCCGTTCGGCAGCGGCTGGCCGAGCTCCTTCTCCCAGACGTCGAGGTCCTCGCGCGCGTAGGCGTACACCGCCTGGTCGTCGCCGCCGTGGTGGCGCAGCTCGCACACCGCGTCCCCGGCGAGACCGCTGCCCGCGACCCCCTTCGGCCCGGGCGCCTGCACCCGCACCAGGCCGTCCGCGGGCCGCTTGTCGATGGCGGTCACGCCGTCCTTCTGGTCCGTGTGGGGCGACGGCGTCGGGCGTCCGAGGTTCACCGAGAGAAGCTCCATGCCCCGACGGTACGGGACCAGACCCAAAGCGGCGACGCATTATTGGGTCTCCTGCCCAAGTCAGCCTTATGCTCGAAGGGTGATAGAGGCCCGCCATCTCCGCGTCCTGCGCGCCGTCGCCACCACCGGCTCCTTCTCGGCGGCGGGGCGCGAACTGGGCTGCACCCAGCCCGCCGTCAGCCAGCAGATGAAGGCCCTGGAGACCTCCGTCGGCACGCCGCTGCTGGTGCGCAACGGCCGGGAGATGCGCCTGACCCAGGCCGGCGAGGCCCTCGTGCGGCACGCCTCCGGGATCCTCGCCGGGCTCACCGCCGCCGAGGAGGAGGTCGCCGCGATCGCCGGCCTGCGCGCCGGCCGGGTCCGTCTGGTCTCCTTCCCGAGCGGCAGCTCCACCCTGGTCCCGACGGCACTGGCCGCCCTGCGCGCGGCCCACCCCGGCACCCGGGTCTCCCTGGAGGAGGCGGAGCCACCGAAGTCCGTGGAACTGCTGCGCGCGGGCGACTGCGACATCGCGCTGGCCTTCCGCTACGAGGGCGCGGCGGGCGCCGAGGAGTGGGACGACCTGGTGGTACGACCGCTGCTGACCGACCGTCTCGTCGGCCTGCTGCCCGAACGGCACCGGCTCGCGCGCGCGGAGTCGGTCGCCCTCGGGGAACTCGCCGACGAACCGTGGATCGCGGGCTGCCCGCGCTGCCGGGGACAGCTCATCCAGGCGTGTGAGAACGCGGGCTTCACGCCCCGCATCGACTTCGCCACCGACGACTACCCGGCCGTGGTCGGCCTGGTCGGCGCGGGTCTCGGCGTGGCCGTTCTGCCCCAGCTGGCGATCGAGTCGGTACGCCCGAGAGGCGCGCGCACGGTGGCGCTGGAACCCGCGGTGGTGCGGGAGATCGTCGCCCTCACCCTGCCCGACCTGGCACAGGTACCGGCCGTGGCGGCGACGCTGGAACAGCTGGGCCGGACGGCCCGGCGGGCCTAGGGCGACGGGCGGCCCGCTCGGAAGTGCTTTGAAGAAACGTTCTTTCAGATGGGCCGGAGGAATCGGCTCTTTCAGGTGTGCGGGAGGGAGTCGCCGCTGGTCGTCGATGCCGACACCAGCCTGTTGCGCGCCCGCCCCATGAGCTCTTCGCGCTCGTCCTCGGTCAGGCCGCCCCACACGCCGTACGGCTCGCGGACCGCCAGCGCGTGCGCCGCGCACTCCGCGCGGACCGGGCACCTCATGCAGACTTCCTTGGCCGAGTTCTCACGGGCACTCCGAGCCGCCCCGCGCTCGCCCTCGGGATGGAAGAAGAGCGAGCTGTCGACCCCACGGCAGGCAGCCAGGAGCTGCCAGTCCCACAGGTCCGCGTTCGGTCCGGGAAGGCGGGAGAAATCTGCCATTACGTGACCCCTTGTAGCCGTGCTGGGCGGATACGGTGCCAACGACCGTACATCTCCGGTCTAGAGAGATGAAAATATGACTCATTGCGAATCTAGCCCCAGACACCGTGAAACGGGAAGAAAAAGGTCTAAATGGGGCATTGGATGTGATGAAAAGTTGAGAGTCTGACGTTCATGTCTGCACCGTGTCCGCGCCCTCACGTAGAGTGCCGAAGACGGCACGCAGCCCCGTAACTCTTTCGAGTGACCGTCGTTGAGAGTGCGGAGGCGGTTGAAACAACAAGCGCTCGGGCAGGCGTCCGAGACGGTCGACCGCACAGGTGACGATTCCGTACCAGCCTGGAGGCTCAAGGTGACGCGCATCAGCTGCGGAGGGCGGTCATGACATCCGTCCTCGTCTGCGACGACTCCCCGCTTGCCCGAGAGGCGCTGCGCCGCGCGGTCGCGACCGTGCCCGGCGTCGAGCGTGTGACGACGGCGGCCAACGGCGAGGAAGTCCTCCGCCGCTGGGGCGCCGACCGCTCCGACCTGATTCTGATGGACGTGCGCATGCCCGGACTGGGCGGTGTCGAGACCGTGCGCCGGCTGCTGTCGGCCGACCCCGGCGCGCGCATCATCATGCTCACGGTCGCCGAGGACCTGGACGGCGTGGCCCTGGCCGTCGCCGCCGGTGCCCGCGGCTACCTGCACAAGGACGCCTCGCGCGCGGAGCTGCGCGCGACCGTCACCCAGGCGCTCGCGGACCCCACCTGGCGGCTGGCGCCCCGCCGTCTCCGCTCGGCCGAGATGGGCGCCGCGCCCACCCTCACCGCGCGCGAGATCCAGGTCCTGGAGGGCATGAGCCACGGCCGTTCCAACGCCGAGATCGGCCGTGAGCTGTTCCTCTCCGAGGACACCGTGAAGACCCACGCCCGGCGCCTGTTCAAGAAGCTCGGCGCCTCCGACCGCGCCCACGCGGTGGCCCTGGGCTTCCGCTGGGGACTGGTCCGTTAGCGGGGCGGTGAGCTGCGCCGCAGCGGGACCGCGGGCCGACCGGACGCCCCCGCCTACCCCACGGTGGGCGGGGTCCGCAAGGCGGAGCGCCGGAGTCCCGCTGCTCGTTTCGGCGCCGATGCCGCATCCTTGAGGTGTGGAGTCTCTCGGGGACGAGTCGTTCGAGCGGAAGGGGAGGGCGCAAGGGATGAGTTCCGGCGCACCTGCTCATAACGCTTCGGTGCACAACGACGGACGCGGTGCCACGCCGCCGACGGCGGCAGGGCACGATGGAGCGATGCGCGACGACGAGGCGGTCACCGCCGTAGGGACGATCGGCGCTCTCGTCCACCGCGCCGTCGACGGGGACGAGCAGGCCACGCATGACCTGCTCGCCCATGTCCACCCGCTCGCGCTGCGCTACTGCCGCACGCGTCTGTCCCGCCTCCCGGGCGATGCCCGGCACTTCGTGGAGGATCTGGCCCAGGAGGTCTGCGTAGCGGTTCTCCTCGCGCTGCCCCGCTACCGCGACACCGGCCGTCCCTTCGAGGCCTTCGTCTTCGCCATCGCCTCCCACAAGGTCGCCGACCTGCAGCGAGCCGCGATGCGCCATCCGGGCTCCACGGCGGTCCCCTCGGACGAGATGCCGGAACGCCCCGACGACTCCCTCGGCCCCGAGGAGCGGGCACTGCTCAGCAGTGACGCCGAATGGGCCAAGAAACTCCTGGCCAACCTCCCCGAGAACCAGCGCGAGCTTCTTCTCCTGCGCATCGCGGTGGGCCTCACCGCCGAGGAGACGGGCCAGATGTTGGGAATGTCACCGGGTGCGGTGCGGGTCGCCCAGCACCGGGCCCTGAGCCGGCTGCGCGCGCTGGCGGAGCAGTAGCCGCACGGTCCCCCCGCCCCTGATGAACAGGTGTGCGCGTATTTCCGTACGAACATACGAAGCCCGCAGCTGAGTCGTACCGTGGAATTTGGGGCCTGTGCTTCCCGTTAGCATGGACATCCGCACCGTTCAAGGCCATTTGGGGAAGGTGTCATGACTGCCAACGTCGACGGAGTGCCCGGAAAATTCGCGACACTCGGGCTTACCTACGACGACGTGCTGCTGCTGCCGGGCGCATCCGAGGTGCTCCCGAACGCGGTCGACACCTCGTCCCGCATCTCCCGTAACGTCCGGGTCAACATCCCGCTCCTGTCGGCGGCGATGGACAAGGTGACCGAGTCCCGCATGGCGATCGCGATGGCCCGCCTCGGCGGCGTCGGCGTGCTGCACCGCAACCTGTCGGTCGAGGACCAGGTCAACCAGGTCGACCTGGTCAAGCGGTCCGAGTCCGGCATGGTCACCGACCCCATCACGGTGCGCCCGGAGGCGACGCTCGCGGAGGCCGACGCCCTGTGCGCGAAGTTCCGCATCAGCGGTGTGCCCGTCACCGACCCGGCCGGCAAGCTGCTCGGCATCGTCACCAACCGTGACATGGCCTTCGAGAGCGACCGCTCCCGCCGGGTGCACGAGGTCATGACTCCGATGCCGCTGGTCACCGGCAAGGTGGGCATCTCCGGCACCGAGGCCATGCAGCTGCTGCGCAAGCACAAGATCGAGAAACTGCCGCTGGTCGACGACGAGGGCGTCCTCAAGGGCCTGATCACGGTCAAAGACTTCGTCAAGGCCGAGAAGTACCCGAACGCCGCCAAGGACGCGGAGGGCCGCCTTCTCGTCGGCGCCGCCGTGGGGGCCAGTCCCGAGGCCATGGAGCGGGCCCAGGCGCTCGCCGAGGCCGGTGCGGACTTCCTGGTCGTCGACACCTCGCACGGCCACAACAGCAACGCCCTCAGCTGGATGTCGAAGATCAAGTCGAGTGTGGACGTCGACGTGATCGGCGGCAACGTCGCCACCCGTGACGGCGCCCAGGCGCTCATCGACGCCGGTGTCGACGGCATCAAGGTGGGTGTGGGCCCCGGCTCCATCTGCACCACGCGCGTGGTCGCCGGTATCGGCGTCCCGCAGGTCACCGCCATCTACGAGGCCTCCCTCGCCGCCCGTCCCGCCGGCATCCCGCTGATCGGCGACGGCGGTCTGCAGTACTCCGGCGACATCGGCAAGGCGCTCGCCGCCGGCGCCGACACGGTGATGCTGGGCAGCCTCCTCGCGGGCTGCGAGGAGTCGCCCGGCGAGCTCCTCTTCATCAACGGCAAGCAGTTCAAGTCGTACCGAGGCATGGGATCGCTCGGTGCGATGCAGTCCCGCGGCCAGGCCAGGTCGTACTCGAAGGACCGGTACTTCCAGGCCGGGGTGGCCTCCGACGACAAGCTCGTGCCCGAGGGCGTCGAGGGCCAGGTGCCCTACCGCGGCCCGCTCTCCAACGTGCTGCACCAGCTCGTCGGCGGCCTCCGCCAGACCATGGGTTACGTGGGCGCCGCGACCATCGGGGAGATGGAGTCCAAGGGCCAGTTCGTCCGCATCACCTCGGCGGGTCTCAAGGAGAGCCACCCGCACGACATCCAGATGACGGTCGAGGCGCCGAACTACAGCCGCAAGTAGTCACCACGGCCTCTTCAGGGCGGCCCCGGGTGCACCGGGGCCGCCCTTGTCGTACCCGTCGGCGATACTGGAAGACGCTGAAACGCAGAGGGAAAGGCCACAGACGTGACTGAGATCGAGATCGGGCGCGGCAAGCGCGGCCGCCGGGCGTACGCCTTCGACGACATCGCCGTCGTCCCCAGCCGCCGTACGCGGGACCCGAAGGAGGTCTCGATCACCTGGCAGATCGACGCCTACCGCTTCGACCTGCCGTTCCTGGCCGCCCCCATGGACTCGGTCGTCTCCCCGGCCACCGCGATCCGTATCGGTGAGCTCGGCGGCCTCGGCGTGCTCAACCTCGAGGGCCTCTGGACGCGGCACGAGGACCCGCAGCCGCTGCTCGACGAGATCACCGAGCTGCCCGCCGAGCAGGCCACCCGCCGCCTCCAGGAGATCTACGCGGCCCCCATCAAGGAGGAGCTGATCGGCGCGCGCATCAAGGAGGTGCGCGACTCCGGCGTGGTCACGGCGGCCGCGCTCTCCCCGCAGCGCACCGCCCAGTTCTCCAAGGCGGTCGTGGACGCGGGCGTGGACATCTTCGTCATCCGCGGTACGACGGTCTCTGCGGAGCACGTCTCGTCCTCGCACGAGCCGCTGAACCTGAAGCAGTTCATCTACGAGCTCGACGTCCCGGTGATCGTCGGCGGCTGCGCCACCTACACGGCGGCCCTGCACCTGATGCGCACGGGCGCCGCGGGCGTGCTCGTCGGCTTCGGCGGCGGCGCCGCGCACACCACGCGCAACGTGCTGGGCATCCAGGTCCCGATGGCGACCGCGGTCGCGGACGTGGCGGCGGCCCGCCGTGACTACATGGACGAGTCCGGCGGCCGGTACGTCCACGTGATCGCCGACGGCGGTGTCGGCTGGTCCGGCGACCTCCCCAAGGCGATCGCCTGCGGCGCGGACGCGGTCATGATGGGCTCTCCGCTGGCCCGCGCGACCGACGGCCCGGGCAAGGGCCACCACTGGGGCATGGAGGCGGTCAACGAGGAACTCCCGCGCGGCAAGAAGGTCGACCTCGGCACGGTCGGCACCATCGAGGAGATCCTCACCGGCCCGTCCCACACCCCCGACGGCTCGATGAACCTCTTCGGCGCCCTGCGGCGGGCGATGGCCACGACCGGCTACAGCGAGCTGAAGGAGTTCCAGCGCGTCGAGGTGACGGTGGCGGACTCGCAGCACAAGCGGTAGGACTCGCCGGCTCGAACCGAGGGCCGGCTTCGACGTCACCGGCAAGACCGTGGGCAAGGGGACGGCCCGCAAGGCGATCGGCTACCGCTACGAGCACTCTGCCAGGTGGTTTCACCTGCTCGATCGAACGGCCTACCGGTCCGACCGGTGGGCCGTTTCGTCGTGAGGCTCCCACCGCCGGGGCCTCGCGCCGCGTGCTCAGAGCCGGTGCGCCGCCCCCGTCGGTGTCGCCCCCCGGGTGTCCAGCAGCAGTTGTGCCTTCACCGACAGGCCCTGGAGGTCGTACGTCCGGTGCTGCTGGACCAGGATCGTCAGATCGGCGTCGGCGGCCGCCTCGTAGAGGGAGTCGGCGCGCGGGACCGGGCGCTCCAGGACGCTCCAGGACGCGATGTGCGGGTCGTGGTAGCTGACCGAGGCGCCCAGTTCCATGAGCCGGATCGCGATCTCGCGGGCGGGCGTGGCCTGCTGGTCGGCGAGGTCGGCCTTGTAGGTGACGCCGAGCAGCAGCACGCGCGCGCCGCGGGCCGACTTGCCGTGCTCGTTGAGAAGGGCGGCGGCGCGCTGGACGACGTAACCGGGCATCCGGTGGTTGACCTGCTGGGCCAGTTCCACCAGGCGCAGGCCGCGGCCGGCGACGCCGGACAGGTCCTGGGCGACGCCGTGGCCGCCGACACCGGGGCCGGGCCGGAAGGCCTGGAAGCCGAACGGCTTGGTCTCCGCGCAGCGGATGACGTCCCACAGATCGACGCCCAGGCCGTGGCAGAGAACGGCCATTTCGTTGACGAGGGCGATGTTGACGTGCCGGAAGTTGGTCTCCAGCAGCTGCACGGTCTCGGCTTCGCGCGGGCCACGCGCGCGTACCACCTTGTCGGTGAGCCGGCCGTAGAACGCGGCGGCCGACTCGATGCACGCGGACGTCAGACCGCCGATGACCTTCGGGGTGTTGGCCGGGGTGAAGTCGCGGTTGCCGGGATCCACCCGGCTGGGCGAGTAGGCGAGGTGGAAGTCGCGCCCCGCGCGCAGGCCCGAGCCCTTCTCCAGCAGGGGCCGCAGGAAGTCCTCCGTCGTCCCCGGGTGGACCGGCGACTCCAGGATCACCGTGGTGTGCGGGCGCAGCCGCTCGGCCAGGGCGTGGGCCGCCGCCTCCACCTGGCTCAGGTCGAGCCCGCCGTCGTCGCCGCGCGAGGTCGGCGCGCAGATCACCGCCGTCCGCACCCGCCCCAGCTCGGCCGGGTCCTTTGCCACCCGGAAGCCCCCCGAGAGCATCCGGCGCAGCTCGGCGGGGCTGAGCGAGCCCGCCTCGGGACCGGTGGCGTACCCGATCGTGGGGATGCCGGCGGCCACCGCGGCCTGGGCGAGGGGCAGGCCGTAGGGACCGAGTCCCATGACGGCGAGGTCTGCGGGCATGGCGTGGGCCGTCCTTCCCAATAACCGAAGCGGGACAGGTGCGCAAGCCCTGTGGACAGGATGAGCGAAGCGCAATGTCAGACTAGGAGTAAATATGAACGTTATGTGGGATTGTGTACGTGTGTCTTCCGGGGGTTCGGTGCGCGTTGTCCACAGGCTGGGGGCGCGTGGTGGCTGAAGTCGCGCAACGCGGTCAGACTTTGGGCATGGGCCTCGCCTGCCGGGTGTGGCCGGCGCGACCGATGACCGACGACCAGCCATGACCGATGGCGGCAGAGCGGGAGGCAGCGGTGAGGACAGCGACACTGGGGCCGAAGCAGCGGGCGGAGTCCTTGGCGGCCATGGCCGAGCGCGAGCTGGACGTGCTGGTCGTGGGCGGGGGAGTGGTCGGCGCGGGCACCGCGCTCGACGCGGCCACCCGGGGCCTGAACACCGGCATCGTCGAGGCCCGTGACTGGGCCTCCGGTACCTCCAGCAGGTCCAGCAAGCTGATCCACGGAGGCCTGCGCTATCTGGAGATGCTCGACTTCGCCCTGGTCCGCGAAGCCCTCAAGGAGCGCGGCCTGCTCCTGGAACGCCTCGCCCCGCACCTGGTCAAGCCGGTGGCGTTCCTCTACCCGCTCCAGCACCAGGGCTGGGAGCGCCTCTACGCGGGCTCGGGTGTCGCGCTCTACGACGCGATGTCGATGGCCCGCGGGCACGGCCGGGGCCTTCCCGCCCACCGCCACCTGACCCGCCGTCACGCCCTGCGTGTCGCGCCCGCCCTGCGCAAGGACGCCCTGGTCGGCGCCCTCCAGTACTACGACGCCCAGATGGACGACGCCCGCTATGTGGCGACCCTGGTGCGCACGGCGGTGTCCTACGGCGCGAAGGCCGCCAACCGCGCGCGTGTGACCGGGTTTCTGCGCGAGGGCGAGCGGGTCGTCGGCGCCCGGGTGCAGGACGTGGAGGGCGGCGGGGAGTACGAGATCCGCGCGAAGCAGGTGGTCAACGCCACCGGTGTGTGGACCGACGACACCCAGGCGATGGTCGGCGAGCGCGGCCAGTTCCACGTCCGTGCCTCCAAGGGCATCCACCTGGTCGTCCCCAAGGACCGCATCCACTCCACGACCGGCCTGATCCTGCGCACCGAGAAGTCGGTCCTGTTCGTCATCCCCTGGGGCCGGCACTGGATCATCGGTACGACCGACACCGACTGGGACCTCGACAAGGCCCACCCGGCCGCCTCCAGCGCCGACATCGACTACCTGCTGAACCACGTCAACTCGGTGCTCGCGGTGCCGCTCTCGCGCGACGACGTCCAGGGCGTGTACGCGGGGCTGCGCCCGCTGCTGGCCGGCGAGTCCGACGCCACCAGCAAGCTGTCGCGCGAGCACACGGTCGCGCATCCGGTGCCGGGGCTCGTGGTCGTCGCCGGCGGCAAGTACACGACGTACCGGGTGATGGCCAAGGACGCCGTCGACGAGGCGGTGCACGGGCTCGACATGCGGGTCGCGGAGTGCGTCACCGAGGACGTCCCGCTGCTCGGCGCGGAGGGCTACCGGGCGATGTGGAACGCGCGGGCGCGGATCGCCGCCCGCACCGGCATCCACGTGGTCCGGGTCGAGCACCTGCTGAACCGGTACGGCTCGATGGCTGACGAACTCCTCGACCTCATCGCCGCCGACCCGGGCCTCGGCGAGCCGCTCTCGGCCGCCGACGACTATCTGCGCGCCGAGGTCGTCTACGCCGCCTCCCACGAGGGCGCCCGCCACCTCGACGACGTCCTCACCCGCCGCACCCGCATCTCCATCGAGACCTTCGACCGGGGCACCCGCAGCGCCCGCGAGGCCGCCGAGCTGATGGCGCCGGTCCTCGGCTGGGACAAGGACCAGATCGAGCGGGAGGTCGAGCACTACGAGAAGCGGGTGGAGGCGGAACGGGAGTCCCAACTCCAGCCGGACGACCTGACGGCGGACGCGGCCCGGCTGGGAGCACCGGACATCGTGCCGCTCTGAAGCCGACCTCCGACATCACCCGATCGGGCGACCGGGCGTCGGGATCTTCCCTCGGCCCTGGGCCGTTCTACCGACTGCGAGGGCAGAACTCGGCCGCGAGCAGTGCGGGTTCGAGGTCCGGGTCCGCGATCGAGGTCGTGTTCACACGGAACGTAAGGACATGCCGGCCGCCGATCGAGGCAGCACTCCGCACATAGCTGCCCGCGATCCGTCCGTTGTGGCCCCACACCGTGGTCCCGCACGGCAGCGTCACAGGAAAGATCCCAGGCCGAACACCCCATGTGCGGCACGGGTGCTGAGCATCCCGCGCAGCCGGTGCGAGGGCAGCAGCTCGCCGTCCGGCAGCGCCGCGTAGAAGCGGTCCAGGTCGTCGAGCGTGGTCACCAGCTCACCCGCGGCGCCGGCCACGCGCGGGTCGAGCTCGGTGACGTCGGAGCCGTCGGCCGCGTAGGCGCGACCGTGCGGAACGGGCAGCGAGGTGCGGGCACCCGGGAAGGACGTGCCCGTCAGGCGGAGGGGAGTGATGATGCGGCGCCGCGCCTCGGTGGCGTACGAGTGACCGGTGACCCGGCGGATGACCATGCCGAGGACGACGTAGTCGGTGCTGGAGTACGAGTAGCGGCCGAGGCCGGTGGAAGGGAGGGCGAGCGAGATGCGTACGGCCTGAAGCGGGGTCAGGGGGGCGGTTCCTCGGGTGACGTTGGTGAAGTCGGCGAGCCCGCTGGTGTGGCTGAGCAGGGCGCGCAGGGTGATTCTCCGCCCGTCGGTGCCGCGTCCGCGCAGCAGCCCCGGCAGGTACCGCTCCACGGGATCGGACAGGGACAGCCGGTGTTCCGTGGCCAGTTGCAGGACGACGGTGGCGACGAAGGTCTTGGTGATGCTGCCGGCGCGGAAGTGGTCGGCGCGGGTGATGCCCCGGCCGGCGGCCGCGTAGTGGACGTCGTCGCCGTCGCGGTCGAGGAGGGCGGCGGCGGGCGCCCGGCCTTTGGTGACGAACTGTGACAGGAGAGGGTCCGTCGCCTCCGCCGAGGACGCGGAACCGGCCGTCACCGGAGCGAGCAGCAGGGCAAGGGCGACCGGTATGGCCGCCAGTGTCCGAAGCGACGGCATCCGGGTTCCTCCCTTGTCGCGGGCCATCATCCCGGCCGGTGTGACGCCCTCGTCACCGGGGGTTCCGGTCGACCGGCCCCAGCGGGTTCCGATGCGCGGTCAGGGGCACCCGGGGCGTTGGGCACTTGTCGGGTGAGGGACAATGAAGGCTCTGTCAGGGCGGGTTGCATGAGGGGACGCATGTCGGAGGCGGAGCGGGCGGGTACTTCTCGTCAGGAGACTCGTCAGGACAACAGTGAGCGTCTTCTCGCCGGGCGATACCGGCTGGGAAGGGTGCTCGGCCGCGGCGGCATGGGCACGGTGTGGCGGGCCGAGGACGAGACCCTCGGCCGGACGGTCGCCGTCAAGGAGCTGCGGTTCCCGTCGAACATCGATGAGGAGGAGAAGCGGCGCCTGATCACGCGCACCCTGCGCGAGGCCAAGGCGATCGCCCGGATCCGCAACAACAGCGCGGTGACGGTCTTCGACGTGGTCGAGGAGGACGACCGGCCCTGGATCGTGATGGAGCTGGTCGAGGGCAAGTCGCTGGCCGAGGTGATCCGGGAGGACGGCCTGCTCAAGCCCCGGCGCGCGGCCGAGGTCGGGCTCGCGATCCTGGACGTGCTGCGGTCGGCGCACCGCGAGGGCATCCTGCACCGGGACGTGAAGCCGTCCAATGTGCTGATCTCCGAGGGCGACGGCCGGGTCGTGCTCACCGACTTCGGTATCGCCCAGGTCGAGGGCGACCCGTCCATCACCTCCACCGGCATGCTCGTCGGCGCCCCCTCCTACATCTCCCCGGAGCGGGCCCGCGGCCACAAGCCCGGCCCGGCGGCCGACCTGTGGTCGCTCGGCGGCCTCCTGTACGCGGCGGTCGAGGGCGCCCCGCCGTACGACAAGGGGTCGGCGATCGCCACGCTGACCGCGGTGATGACCGAGCCGTTGGAGGAGCCCAAGAACGCGGGGCCGCTCAGGGACGTCATCTACGGCCTGCTCACCAAGGATCCGGCCAAGCGGTTGGACGACGCCGGCGCGCGGGCGATGCTCAACGCGGTGCTCAGCGCGCCGGAGGGCCTGCCGGTGGACGCCACGCGGGTCGTGCCGCTGCCGCCGCAGCCGGACGCACCGCAGCAGGAGAAGGTCGCCGGGGCCAGGCGGGGCGAGGAGGCCGGGGAGAAGCTGCGCGGGGCGCTGCGGTCGGTGCGGAAGGCCGCGGGAGCGGCGAGTGTCGCCTCCGCGACCCGGCCGAAGAGCACCGCTGCCGAGGCCGGCGGCGCCAAGGGATCGGTCGCTTCGGGCTCGGGCTCGGTCGCTTCCGGTTCGGGGCCGGTTTCCGGCTCGGCCGGCGGTGCGCGTCCCGCCGCCGGTCCGGCCGCCGGTCCCGCTGCCGGTCCCGCTGTCGGCGGGGCCGGTGCGGGCAGTGGATCTGCCGGGACCAAGCCCTCCGTCGGCAAGGCGAGTTCGGGGTGGCCCGTGGTGCCGCCGCCGGATCTGGACCTGGCGCCCCGGACCGTGCCCCGGGCTCCGCTCACGGACGTGGTGCCGAAGCGGACCCTGGTGATCATCGCCGTGGTGGTGGTGCTCGCGGTGCTCGGTACCGTGCTCGCCCTCACGCTGGGCGGCGACGGGGACGGCAAGGGGAGCGGCAAGAGCGGCGGTTCCAAGGCGGTGGCCACCTCGGGCGCGAGCGCGAGTGCGAGTTCCGGTTCGGGGTCCGGCGGCGGATCCTCCACCAAGGAGGACGCGAGCGGCGGTACGCAGACGGACGGTTCCTCCGCGGCGACCGCGACCTCGGGTAGTGCCGGGGACTCGGACGAGTCGGACAACGACGGTTCCTCGGCGTCGAACTCCAGTGGCAGTAACGGTGACAACACCTCGGCGGTGCAGACGTACAACGGAGGCCAGGGGTACTCGATCGGGCTGCCCAAGGGCTGGAAGTTCCAGACGAGCAGCTCCGCAGGGGACCGGTTCACCGGGCCCGACGGCCAGAAGCTGCTGATCGCCTGGACCAGCACGCCCAAGGGCGACCCGGTGGCGGACTGGGAGAACCAGGAGCGTTACATGGTGCGCTCCCAGTACCAGAAGATCCGCATAGCGAAGGTGAGCTATCGCAGCTGGAACACGGCTGACTGGGAGTTCACTTACGTGGAGAGCGGCACCGAGTACCGGAGCATCGACCGCGGGTTCGTCGTCAGCTCGAAGCAGGGGTACGCGCTGATGTACACCGCGAAGGCGGCCCACTGGAGCAGTGAGCTGCGCAAGGACACCTGGAAGACGCTGACGGCGAGCTTCGAGCCGAAGTGACAAATTCGCATCCCCACAATGCGAATTGCCTCCGGCACGTATCGTGAGTGGTTGCGGACCGTACGCATTCAGGTATGCATGCAGAACGGGCCGCGAAACGAACGGATTTGACCACCGGGCGGCCGGGGGAGGCAACGTGGACGACTACGCGGGTCGGGTACTCGCCGACCGCTACCGCCTGCCCCTGCCCCCCTCCGACGAGTACGAACACACCGAGACCCGGGCCTTCGACACCTACAGCGGCCAGGAGGTGTACGTCCGGCAGGTGCCGTTGCCGGAGGTCGTCGAGGCGGAGGTGCTCGACGCGGAGGGACTGCCCGACGGGTTCACGGCCCGTGACCGTGGCGCACGTCGGCCACCGGCCGCCCGTTCCGCGACACGCCGGCCCAGCGATCCCGCGGTGCGCCGCGCCGTCGAGGCCGCGCAGGCTGCCGCCCGGATCCCCGACCATCCCCGGCTCGATCAGGTCTTCGACGTGTTCGCCGAGGGCGGTTCGCTGTGGATCGTCAGCGAGTTCGTGGCCGCGCGGTCGCTGGCGACGCTGCTCGCCGAGCGGCCGCTGACGCCGTACCGGGCGGCCGAGGTCGCCTCCGACGTGCTGATGGCGCTCAGGGTGCTGCACGCGCACGGCTGGGTGCACCGCAACATCACCGCCCGCACGGTCCTCGTCTGCGACGACGGCCGGGTGATGCTGACCGGTCTCGCGGTCGGGGCGGCGGAAGAGGCGCTGTGCGGGTACGACCCGGTGCCGCTGCCGGAGGGAGAAGGCGGCGCGGAGGCGGACGGCCGTCGGCGGGTCGGGGGGGCGGAAGGTTCCGGCACACCCGGCGGTCCGGCCGGTCCCGCAGGCTCAGGCGCCCTCGCTGTCGGGGGCATCGGGAGCGTCGGGGGTGCGTCGGGTGGTACAGCAGGCGCGCGGACGGCGCCCGGCGTGCCGGAGGCGGATCCCGAGGCGGCCCGGCGCGCCGCCATTCAGGCACGGGCCGCCGGCGGGTTGCCGGGGGCCGGACCGGACGAGGGCGCGGGCGGTGCCGGTAAGGGCGCGGTGGAGCGGCGGGCGTTGGAGACCGGGGCGGACATCCGGGCCGCGCGGGCCGGGGCGATCGCGGCGTACCGGGCGGGGGCGAGGGCCGCGGCCCGGGTCCAGGAGGCCCAGCAGAACGGCCGGGCCGCGCTGCCCGGCGCCCGGCCGCCGGTCGACGCCGACACCGGAACGCCCGCACCGCAGCAGCCGTATGCGAACGGGGCGGCTCCATCGCCGTATGTCCCGGGCCAGGCCAACGGCGCCGCGCAGCCGCCGTATGCCCCGGGGCACGCCAACGGAGCGGCCCAACCGCCTTACGCCAATGGGCAGGCGCAGGTGCAGGCGCCCGGCGGTGAGCAGCGGGCCGCCGGCAGTGTGCCGCCCGGTCGCATCGCCGACCCGTACGGGGTGAGCGGTGCCCCCTCGCCCTGGCACGGGGCCGTGCCCCGCCCCCACCCCGGCACGCCTCCCGCGGAGCGCACCGCACTCCCGGCCGTCGGCCCCGGCCCCGGCCTCCCGCAGCCGGTCGTACCCGCGCAGGCCCCCCGGTGGGGCGAGGCGGAGGCCGCCGTGGCCGGGCGGCGGGGACCCGCCACCGCGCTGGCCGCCGAGCGGGCGCGGCAGGTGCGGATGACCGTGGTCGGGCCGGTGACCGAGCGCTGGGCGCCGGAACAGGCCGGCCCCGTGCACGAGAACTGGCAGCTGGCGGCACCCATCGGGCCGGCCACCGACCTGTGGGCGCTCGGCGCGCTGCTGTTCCGGGCCGTGCAGGGGCACGCACCGTACCCGGAGGAGTCCACGGGCGAGCTGGTGCAACTGGTGTGCTCGGAGCCGCCCGCCTTCGCGGAGGAGTGCGGTTCGCTCAGGCCGGTCGTGGAGTCGTTGCTGCGTCAGGACCCCACCGAGCGGCTGGACTTCGAGGAGCTGCGCGGCTGGCTGCGCTCGCTGGTGCGTTCCGCGCCCGAGCCGGACGCCGGCGCGCATGTCGTCACCGCCCCGCCCGCCGCCGACCCGGCCCGGCTGCCGATCGTCCGCAGGCGCGGGCAACTGGTGCGCTGGCGCCGGGCAGGGCTGCCGGCGACCAGTCCGCACGGCCGGCACAAGCGAGCCCGCCAGGAGGCCAAGTCCCCGCGCCGACTGGGCCGCACGCTGCTTCTGCTGGTGCTGCTCCTGCTGGCCGCCGTGGTCGCGTACGCCATGCTGTTCCTGCCGAAGAAGGACAGCGCGGACAACGGCGGCGCGACGAGCGGTGACCGGACGGGCGCGGCCGGCGAGGCCGGTCCCGCGAGCCCGACGCCGACACCGTCGCCGACGTCGACCCCGTCCACCGAGACGCAGACCACCGCCGGTTCGACGGGCGGCGCCACGGCCGCCGACGGCTTCACTGTGCGCAACGACCCGGACGGCTTCCAGATCGCCGTGGCCAAGGGCTGGAGCCGCACACCGCGGAACGGCAGCGGCCAGGTGATCTACTCGCACGGGAAGTTCGAGCTGATCGTCGTGGCCGGGCGGGACAGCGCGGCGACCTACGGCAACGACCCGATGACGTACCAGCGGGACAAGGAGCGGGAGTTGCAGCCGTACCGGGACTCCAGCTGGGCCACGGCGGGCGGGCTGCGGACCATCACGGTGGGCCAGCAGGTGTCGGCCGAGGGGCAGTTCACCTGGACGGACGGCCAGGAGGGCGACCTGTTCGTGCGGAACATGGTCTTCCTGATCAACGGGCGATACCACATCGTGCAGGTCCGCGGCCCCGAGTCGGAACGGGACGAGGTCACACGGCTGTACGAGCAGGCGTCGGCGACATACAAGTACACCGGCTGAGCATCGACGCCGGTGCGAGCCGAATGGTTCCCGTTCCGATGGGCGGATTCCGTTCACCTTCCGTGGCGAAAGCGAAAACCGTCACAGTGCTGTCTCCGTGGGACCCCACCGGTTCCATGACCGCAGGGTGGTCCTTAGTCTGACCCTGACAAGAGCATTGCGGGGCAACGTGAATCAGATGCAGGGCCTGCTCATCGCGGGCCGCTACCGGCTGGCCGACACCATCGGCAGCGGCGGCATGGGCCGGGTGTGGCGCGCCCACGACGAAGTGCTGCACCGGGCGGTCGCCATCAAGGAGTTGACGGCCGCGCTCTACGTCTCCGAGAGCGACCAGGCGGTCCTGCTGGCCCGCACCCGGGCGGAGGCCCGGGCCGCGGCACGCATCAACCACTCCGCCGTCGTCACCGTCCACGACGTCCTCGAACACGACGGCCGGCCGTGGATCGTCATGGAGCTGGTCGAGGGCCGCTCGCTGGCCGACGAGGTCAAGGAACGCGGGCGCGTCGAGCCGCGGGAGGCCGCGCGGATCGGGCTGTGGGTGCTGCGCGCGCTGCGCGCCGCGCACAGCGCCGGCGTGCTGCACCGGGACGTCAAGCCCGGCAACGTCCTGCTCGGCCGGGACGGCCGGGTCCTCCTCACCGACTTCGGCATCGCGCAGATCGAGGGCGACACCACGATCACCCGTACCGGGGAAGTCGTCGGATCCGTCGACTATCTCGCGCCGGAGCGCGTGCGCGGGCACGATCCGGGGCCGTCCTCCGACCTGTGGGCGCTGGGCGCGACGCTGTACACGGCGGTGGAGGGGCGCTCGCCGTTCCGCCGCACCTCGCCGCTGACCACCATGCAGGCCGTCGTCGAGGAGGAGGCCGCCGAGCCGCGCAACGCGGGCCCGCTGGAGCCGGTCATCACCGCGCTGCTGCGCAAGGAACCCGACCAGCGGCCCGGCCCCGAGGAGACCGAGCAGATGCTCGCCGAGGCGGCGGAGGGCCGGCGGCCGAGCGGGGCACAGGCGTACGTACCGACCCGGTCCCAGGTCACCGAGGTGTTCCGGCCGGACTCCGGTACGCCGTACGAGGGTTCGTACGGCAGCTCACGGGACTCGGCGTCGTACGGCAGCCCGTACGGCGGCTCGCAGGGCGGTTCCTACGACGGCTCGTACGAGGGCCGGAGCCCCTCGGGCGGCTCCAACAGCACGCCGACGACCATCGGCCCGCCGTCTTCCTCCGGTGCCGTCCGGCCCAGGCGGCGTCGGCTGCGTACGCTCGCGATCGTCGTCGCCGTGGCCGCGCTGCTCGGCGGGGGTGCGGCGGTCGCCCTGCAGAAGTGGGACTCCGGGCAGCAGGACGGCGCCGGCAGCGTGGCCGCGCCGGCCACGTCCGGCTCCTCCTCCGCCGGTTCGACCTCGGCGCCGGACGGCGCGGTCCCGGCCGACTGGCAGTCCGTGAACGACCCGTTGGGCTTCAAGCTCTCCCTGCCCAAGGGCTGGAAGCGGAGCGTGTACGGCATCGACGGCGACCTCAAGCAGATCGACTACACACCCGACAACGGCCGGCACTTCGTCCGTATCGCCATCGACAGCTCGCCCGACTTCTCCGACGCACTCGCCCACCAGCTGGACCTGGAGCAGCAGTTGCAGCGGCTGGTCGACTACCAGCGCGTGACCATGAAGAAGAACCTGTATCGGGACCGGGACGGGTCGCTGTGGGAGTACACCTGGACCGCGCTGAAGAAGGACGGCGCGAACGCCGCCGGGCCGCGGCGCGCGATCGAGGAGACGTACTACTCACGGGCGGGCGTCGAGTACGCGATCTACATGTCGTCGCCGGCGAAGGACTGGGCCACCGCGAGCAAACAGTTCAAGTGGGTGCTGCAGAGCTGGAACCCCGGAACGTCCGGGTGACGCCGCGCGCTCCCGCGCGCAGCCTCGGGCGCGTTACTTGGCCTGTCACCGCCCGGAACGTGGGCGTCCGGTGCGGCATCATGGGGCCATGGGGACCGACGGGGAAGCCGTCCGTCTGATCGCGGGGCGTTATCGCCTGGAAACGCGGCTCGGGCGGGGCGGGATGGGTGTCGTATGGCGCGCGACCGATCAGTTACTCGGTCGGCAGGTCGCCGTGAAGGAACTCACCGTCGACGACTCCCTCCCGGACGACGACGCCCGGCTACGCCGCGACCGCACCCTGCGTGAGGCGCAGGCCGTCGCGCAGCTGCACCACCCGCACATCATCGTCGTGCACGACGTGGTGGAGGAGGGCGAACGGCCCTACATCGTCATGGAGCTGATCGACGGCGGCTCGCTCGCCGACCGCATCGCGCGGAACGGTCCGGTGGACGTCGGCGAGGCCGCGCGGATCGGGATCGCCCTGCTGAGCGCGTTGCGGACGGCGCACACGGCCGGGGTGCTGCACCGGGACATCAAGCCGGCGAACGTGCTCGTCGAGGCGGGCACCGGGCGTGTCGTGCTCACCGACTTCGGGATCGCCCAGGTCGCGGGCGCCACCACGCTCACCGAGAGCGGTTCCTTCGTCGGATCGCCCGAGTACACCGCGCCCGAGCGGATGTCCGGCTCCCGGTCCGGTCCCGCCTCCGACCTGTGGTCGCTCGGTGCACTGCTGTGCGCGGCGCTCAGCGGTGAGTCGCCGTTCCGGCGCGACTCGCTCGGCGGGATCCTGCACGCCGTGGTCTCCGACGAGATCCGGCCACCGGCCCAGGCGGAGCCGCTGCTGCCGGTCGTACGAGGGCTGCTGGAGCGGGATCCCGAACGGCGGCTGGGCGCGGCGGAGGCCGAGCGGATGCTGCGCGGGTTCCTGGAGACGGGGTCCGTGGCGGCCACGAGTACGACGGAGAGCGTCGGTGTCTCCGCGTACACGCCGACCCAGCGGGACGTGCCGTGGCCACCGGCCCCGGCACCGGAAGGGTCACCCCGGTACTCGCCCCGTGGGGTGCTGATCGCCGCCCTGCTCGTCGCCGCGATGGCCGGCGCCGGGGTGTCGGCGGCCGCGCTGCTGTTCAACGGCGGCGGAGGCGGCGGCACCCCGGGCCCCGGGGGTACGACGACCGTCACCGCGTCACACACGACGGCCACGACCCCGCCGTCGTCCCCGTCGTCCCCGTCGTCCCTCTCGTCCCCGTCGCCCTCGTTCCCGGCCGCCACCTCCCGCACCGCACCCTCCGGTTACCGCCTCGCGCAGGACCCGGCCGGTTTCTCCCTCGCCGTACCGGAGCACTTCACCCGCGACCCGCAGGGCGAGCGCGTCTTCTACCTGTCGCCGGGGCAGACCTTCCGGCTCGGCATCAAGGTCTCCGAGCCGCAGACCGGCGGACCGGGGACGGCGATACGGCGGGCGGCGGCCGACGGGCCGAGCACGAACCCCGGCTACCACGACGGCCGGGTCACCGACACCACTCACTCCGGACACCCCGCCGCCTTCTGGGAGTTCACCTGGAAGGGCATCAGCGCGTCGGAGGGCCCCCGGCACACCTACGACCTCTGCTGGGAGGCGGACGGCCGGTTGTACGACGTGTGGGTCTCGGCACCGGTAGGGAAGGTGCGGGAGGCACGGGAGTACTTCGACGTCGCGGTGGACACGTTCGCGGGGAAGTGAGGGCGGGATGCGACATGGATCCGTGCCCGGTACGTCCTGTCTACAGGGGGGCGCCCTTCACCTGCCCAGTCTGTCCAGCCAGCGGCGCGCCGTACCCGGCCGGTACGCCGGGCCCTCCAGTCGTAGCACCACGCCGTCCCGGACGACCGCGTACGCCACCGGGGTCGACGTCTCCGGGAGAGTGACGGGGTGACGGCCGGACGGGAGCTCGAGGCGGCCGGGGAGACGAAGGCGGGCCCCCGCCGCCTCGGGCACCAGCTCCGCCTCCACCGTCACCGTCGACACGGTCACCTTGACGGGTGCCGGAGCCGATCCGGCCGTCGCCGAGATGTACGGCAAGGGGAGCCCGCGATCGTCACGCCCGGCGTTCTTCTCGGCGGCCTCCGCCGTGTCAACGCCCAGCCTGCGCTGACGCTGGTCGATGTCCAGGGCCAGTTGGCCGCTGCCCGTCCAGTAGGGGAGGGCCAGGCGCCCGCCGGTCAGTGCCGGGGCGGCGGCCGGGGCGCCGTGGGTGCCGTCTCCCGTCATACGGGCCATCCGGTCGATGCCCAGCAGTTGCACGAACGCCCACACGTCGTGCACCCCGCGCTCCAGCGGACGGCCGCCCGCCAGCCGTTCCGGGTCCAAGCGCAGTCGGCCGGACGCGACGAGCTGAGACCGTCCTTCCCCCAGGGACTTCAGCCGTACCTCCAGGTCGCCCTCCGGGTACCACCAGTCCTCCCGATCCCGGTCCTTGACCACCAGCTCGGCGTAGGCCAGCCGGAACGGATCGCGGACCTCCCAGCCGTCCTCGATCCCGGGCACGCCGATCAGCAGCTCGGGGTCCAGCCACTGCCTCCTGTCGCGCTCGACGAGGACCAGCGGTTCGCCGTCCCCGCGCAGCAGGCTCAGCGTGATGTCGGCGACCAGGCGGCCGTCCTCCCACCTCGGATCACCGACCTCGGTGCGGGCCTTCACCTCGCGGACGCGCTCGGCCAGCGCCACCGCGCCGTCGAAGTCGCCGCGTTCGAGGAGTTCGGCGCGCAGCCGGGAGACGGCCGGGAGGCCCTCGCGCACGGCCGCCGGGAACTCCGTCAGCGCCAGTTCCCGGCCCGATTCGAAGCGCGGTCGCTGCTCGGCGGGGTCCTCGCGGAGGATCTCGGGCTCGCGGGTGCGGGAGAGGATCTCCACGTGGTAGAGGCGGTGGAGAAGGCGGTTCTGGAGGGCGTCGACGTCGTCGGAGGGGGGCGTGCCGTCCTTGATCTGCCCGACGATGGTGCGGACGTTGGTCCAGAACCCGTACCGGGGGTCGAACCGGTGCCGGGTGTTGTTGCCGCCGTCGTCCCGCTTCATCCAGTAGTAGCAGGGGTAGTCCGCGAGGACGGAGATCCGCTCGGCCTTGAGGTAGGCGGCGCTGACGAAGAGCAGGTCCTCCAGGATCCAGGGCCCCTCCGGGAACCGCAGGCCATGCTCCTCGACGAAGGCGCGCCGGAACATCTTGTGCGGCGACATGCTCTGCATCAGCTCGTCGTTCTCGATGGTGCAGGCGTCCACCGTGTACCGGAACAGCCGCCTGGGCCGAACCATGGTGCTGGACATCTTGCCGAGTACGACGTCGGCGTCGTTGCGCTTGGCGTGGTCGTACAGCCGCTCCAGGGCCTCGGGCCCGAGCGTGTCGTCGTGATCGACGAACTGGACGTACTCGCCCCTGGCATGCCGCATGCCGAGGTTGCGCGGTGCACCGGGCCAGCCCGAGTTCGCCTGGGTGTGCACCTGGACGTTCGGATGGGCGGCGGCGATCTTCTCCAGCCGAGCCAGGGTGTCGTCGGTCGACCCGTCGTCGACGTAGATCACTTCGTACTCGTCGGCGGGTAGGCTCTGCCCCAGCAGCGACGGCGCGCACTCGTCGACGTACTTCCCGGTGTTGTAGACGGGAACGATGACGCTGACCTTGACTCTCGGCATTCCACGGACCTTACCTGCCCGGCCAAGAAGGGCGGCGGCACCGCCCGGGGCACTGCCCTCGCGGACTCAGCGCATGTCCAAGGCGCTCTGACCGCGCCGCTTCGACAAGGGTGTGGTGCGCAGGGTACTCATGTGCCATGAACGCAGACGGCGAACAGCCGCCCGACGGACGTCTGATCGGTGGCCGTTACCGGCTCGTCGAGCGCATCGGGGCCGGCCCCACCGGCACCGTGTGGCGCGCCCACGACGAACAGGACGGGCGGTACGTCGCCGTCAAGGAGCCCCGCCTGACCGGCGATCCGGCGGACGAGGAACGGCAGCGGGCCGCGCACCGCCTGCTGCACGAGGCCCGGGCCGCCGCCCGCGTCGACCACCCCTCAGCCGTCGCCATTCACGACGTACTCCTCGATGACGAACTCCCCTGGGTCGTCATGGAGTTGGTGGAAGGCGAGTCTCTCCAGGAAGCCCTCGTCTCCCGTGGGCCCCTGTCGCCCGCCGAGGCCGCCCGGATCGGCCTCGCCGTCCTGGGTGCCCTGCATGCGGCGCACGGCGTCGGCATCGTCCACCGTGACCTCAAGCCGTCCAACGTCCTTCTCGGAGTCGGCGGCGACCGTGTCGTCCTCACCGACTTCGGCATCGGCGCGGGGCAGCAGGGGCAGGGGTACGGCGGCTTCGTCGCCCCCGAGTGCGCCGAGGGGCGCGGCGCCGGTCCCACCTCCGACCTCTGGGCCCTGGGCGCGCTGCTCAGCACGGTCATGGACGCCGCGGAAGGCCCTCTTGGCCCCCTTCTCGAGGGGCTCCGCGCCTCCGAACCCGAGGCCCGTCCGGACGCCCCGGCCGTCGCCGAGGTGCTGGCCTCCGTCGCCGGGGTGAGCCCGCCGCGGTGGGCCGTGGAACCCGCGCCATCGGTCCCGTCCGCCCCGCCGTCCCCGGCCCCGCCGTCCCCGGACCCCGAGCCGCGGCGCCTCACCCCCCTCGCCGCCCTCGGCCTCCTCCTCGCCAAAAAACCGGAACGCGGCTGATCGTCCGCCCCACGTCCTGATCAGCGCATTCCCCGCCAGTGATCACTGGCGGCATGTGTGTACTCCGTGAATCCGAGTTACCCACGGGTACCCAAAGGCCCCACTCCCGAATACCCTGCGGCACATGACGGACTCGCAGGCCCCGGCACACGCACCGGCCCACACCGGCACGAACCCCCTCGCCCCCGCCCCCGCAGGGGCCAGAACGGCCGCCGACGTGGTCACGCCCGAGCTGGTCGCCCAGCTCACCAAGGGTGTCGTCGGTTCCGGACGCACGGCCAACCACACGCCCTTCACCGGCGAGAAGCTGGCCGACCTGCCCGAGTCCACCCCCGAGGACGTGGCGAAGGCCTTCGACGCGGCCCGCGCCGCACAGGCCGTGTGGGCGAAGGTGCCGGTGCGGCAGCGCGCGGCCGTCCTGCTGCGCTTCCACGACCTGGTCCTGGCCCGCCAGGCGGAGGTCCTCGACCTCATCCAGCTGGAGACCGGCAAGGCCCGCCTGCACGCGCACGAGGAGGTGCAGGCCGTAGCCGTCGCCGCCCGCCACTACGGCCGCAAGGCGCCCTCCTATCTCCGGCCCAAGCGGCACGCGGGCGCCATGCCCACCCTCACCAAGGTCACCGAACTGCGTCACCCGCGGGGCGTGGTCGGCCAGATCGCCCCCTGGAACTACCCCCTCGAACTCTCCGTCGGCGACGCCCTCCCCGCCTTCGTCGCGGGCAACGCGGTCGTCATGAAGCCGGACACGGAGACCTGCCTGACCGCCCTGTGGGCGCGCGATCTGCTGATCGAGGCGGGACTTCCCGCCGGTGTCTTCCAGGTCGTCCTCGGCGACGGCCCGGTCGTCGGCCCCGAACTCGTCAAGCACGCCGACTACGTCTCCTTCACCGGCTCCACCCGCACAGGGCGCGAGGTCGCCCAAGGAGCGGCGGCCCGCCTTGTCGGCGTCTCCCTCGAACTCGGCGGCAAGAACGCCATGCTGGTCCTGGAGGACGCCGACATCGAGAAGGCGGCCGCCGGCGCCGTCCGCGCCTGCTTCTCCTCGGCCGGCCAGCTCTGCATCTCCATCGAGCGGCTGTACGTCCACGAGTCGATAGCCGACGCCTTCGTCGAGCGCTTCGCCGCCCGCACCAAGGCGATGCGCCTCGGCAGGTCCCTCGCGTACGGCGCGGACATGGGATCCCTGGTCGGGGAGCGCCAGTTGGCGACCGTCACGCGGCATGTGGAGGAGGCCGTGGAGAAGGGCGCGACCGTCATCGCCGGCGGCACCGCCCGCCCCGACATCGGCCCCTACTTCTACGAGCCGACCATCCTCGACGGCGTCGAGGACGCGATGGCCGTCTGCACGGAGGAGACCTTCGGCCCGGTCGTCTCCCTCTACCGCTTCAAGACGGAGGAGGAGGCCATCGAGCACGCCAACGCGACGCCGTACGGCCTCAACTCGTCCGTCTGGACGAAGAACGGCGGTCACGGCCGCGAGGTCGCCGCCCGCCTGCGCACCGGCACGGTCAACGTCAACGAGGGCTACGCCCCCGCCTACGGCAGCGTCCAGTCCCCGATGGGCGGCATGAAGGACTCGGGCCTGGGCCGCAGGCACGGCTCGGAGGGCATCCTCAAGTACACGGAGGCACAGACGGTGGCCCAGCAGAGGCTGCTGCCGATGGCCCCGGCGCTGGGCATGGACGACGAGAAGTACGCCCAGTTCATGAGCACGAGCCTGAAGGTGATGAAGGCACTGGGGCTGCGCTGACTTACCCGGGGCGAGGGCCGTGTCGACACGCGGCTCCGCCGCGTCGGCGCGACCGATCACGAACCACCCGCACGCGAAACTCAACGAGGAGCACCCGTGCCCCAGGACACCTACGATTACGACGTCATAGTCGTCGGCTCCGGCTTCGGCGGCTCGGTGACTGCCCTTCGCCTGACGGAGAAGGGTTATCGCGTCGGCGTCCTGGAAGCCGGCCGCCGCTTCACCCGCACCACCCTCCCCAAGAACTCCTGGGACATCAAGAACTACCTCTGGGCCCCCGCACTCGGCTGCTACGGCATCCAGCGCATCCATCTCCTCGGCAACGTCATGGTGTTGGCGGGGGCGGGCGTCGGCGGCGGCTCCCTCAACTACGCCAACACCCTCTACGTCCCGCCGAAGGCCTTCTTCGACGACCCCCAGTGGCGTGACATCACGGACTGGCAGGAGGAGCTGCGGCCGTACTACGACCAGGCGCGGCGCATGCTCGGCGTACGGCTCAACCCGACGATGACCCCCTCCGACGTCCACCTGAAGGCGGCGGCGGAGAAACTCGGCGTCGGCGACACCTTCCATCTCGCCCCCGTCGGCGTGTTCTTCGGCGACGGCAAGGACGCCGACGGCGAGGCGAAGGCCGCGCCCGGCGACCAGGTCGCCGACCCCTACTTCGGCGGCGCCGGCCCCGCCCGCAACGCCTGCACCGAGTGCGGCGAGTGCATGACCGGCTGCCGGCACGGCGCGAAGAACACCCTCAACGAGAACTACCTCCATCTCGCCGAGCAGGCGGGCGCGGTCGTCCACGCCATGACCACCGTCGTCTCCGTCACCGACGACTCCCGGGGCGGCTACGCGATCGCGACCCTCCCCACCGACGACAAGAAGGCGAAGGGCCGGATCTTCAAGGCGCGCCGGGTCGTCATCGCGGCCGGCACCTACGGCACCCAGACCCTGCTGCACCGGATGAAGGCCGGCGGCCGGCTGCCGTACCTCTCCGACCGGCTCGGCGACCTCACCCGTACCAACTCCGAGGCCCTGGTCGGCGCCCAGACCGACAACCGCCGTTATCGCAAGGCGCACGGCACCCCGCAGGCCGACTTCACCCGGGGCGTGGCGATCACGTCCTCGATCCATCCGGACGAGAACACGCACATCGAGCCGGTCCGTTACGGCAAGGGCTCCAACGCGATGGGCGGCCTGTCCATCCTCCAGGTGCCGTACGCGGAAGGCTCCTCCCGCGTCCTCGGCTGGCTGGCGAACGCGGCCCGCCACCCCCTCCTGGTGCTGCGCTCGCTCTCCAACCGGCGCTGGTCGGAACGGACCATCATCGGCCTGGTGATGCAGTCGCTGGACAACTCCCTGACGACCTACCTGAAACCGGACGGCGTCGGCAAGGGCCTGCTGACCGCCCGGCAGGGCCACGGCGCCCCCAACCCCAAGCAGATCAAGGCCGCTTCGGAGGCGGCCACCGTGCTCGCCGCCGAGATCAACGGCTTCGCCGGCAGCAACGTCGGCGAGCTGATGGGCACCCCGCTCACCGCACACTTCCTCGGCGGCTGCCCGATCGGCGACTCACGCGAGACCGGGGTCATCGACCCTTACCACCGGCTCTACGGCCACCCGGGCATCTCGGTCGTGGACGGCGCCGCCGTCTCCGCGAACCTGGGCGTGAACCCGTCCCTCACCATCACCGCGCAGGCCGAGCGCGCGATGTCGTACTGGCCCAACAAGGGCGAGGCGGACCCGCGTCCGCGGCAGGGCGAGGCGTACGAGCGCCTCCGGCCGGTCGAGCCGCACAGCCCCGCGGTCCCGGCGGAGGCCTTCGGCGCGCTACGGCTGCCGCTGCTGGACATCCCGGCCGTACCCCCGAGGAAATGACCGGGGCGTAAGCCAGGGCGTCCGGACGTCGAAGAGGGACCTGTGCCCCCCTCCGAGCCCAGGTCCCTCTTCATCCGGTGCGCGCGGCCGCCGTACGACGGCCGCGCGACCTCGTTCATATGGCTATGCGTCCGCCCCGGCCTTCCGGCGCCGCACCACGAACACCGCACCGGCACCGGCCACGACGGCGACCCCGCCGATCAGGCCGATGGCCGGGAGCGCCGAGCTGGAGCCGGTGTCGGCGAGGTTGCCGGTGGGCAGGTCGGAGACATCGCCCTGCGGCTTCTTCACCGAGTCCTTGCTGTCGTCGTCGCTCGGCGTGGCCGTCCCCGGGTCCGGGTTGGACGAGCCGGCCTTGAGGACCGTGAAGTCGTACTGGGCCCAGCCCTCGGCGATGCAGTCCTGGCCGTCGACCTTGTCGAGGTAGGCGCCGGAGCCGAAGGAGTAGGCGTCACCGGCGGGCGCCTTGGCGTCGATGGAGACGCGCAGGTCGACCGACTCGCTGGCGCCGGACTTGAGCTTCTCGACGTAGAAGAAGTAGTCGCCGGCCCAGTCGTCGCTGCCGATCCGGTCCCAGGAACCGCTGTCGGGGTTCTTGAACTCCAGGTCGACGTAAGGGCTGAGGTACTTCGCCTCGCTTAGCTCGTAGTTCTCGACCTCGGCGTAGAAGGCGACGTCCTGGACGTCGGTCTTGGACTCATTGGTCACGACCAGCTTGAAGCCGTGGAAGCCGTCACCCGCGACGATCTTGCCGGGCAGGCCCTTGATGTCGGCGGACAGCTTGGCGTCGGTGAAGTCCTTGTCGAGGTCCTCGCAGTACGGGACGTCCGGGTCGGACGGGTCCTCGCTGGGCCCCGCCGACTCGGACGGCTCGGCCGAGGCGGAGGCAGACGCGCTCGCGCTGGGGCTCGCAGTGTCGCTGGGCGAGGCGGAGGCCGAGGCGGACGCGGACGCGCTGTCGCTCGCCGAGGCGGAGTCCGACGGGGAGGCCGAGGCGGACTCGCTCGGGATCTCGCTGGGTGCGCTCTCGGACGCGGACGCGGACGGCGTGTCCTCCGCGAACGCGGTCGGCGCGGACAGCAGGGCGACTGGCGCGATGACAGCCGTGGCGGCTGCCGCGGCCATGGCGCGGCGAAGCTTCATCAGGACCCCCGTGATTCAGGTGCGGCAGACGGATGTAACCGCTGGTTCTGGTGATGTGACCCGCGAATCCCGTGAATGGTTGCCTCCGCATTGACCGGATTCTTATGTGACGGTCGTCACTTCATCCCGGTCTGCCGAGTGGCCGCCTCGTGCTTTACAGCGCCGGAGACGCGCTGTGGCCCACCCCGGGGCGGCTGATCGAAGCCGACCGCGAAGGCGGGCATGTGCACAACCGGTTCCAAGGTTATTCTCGCCCCCGTCGATCGGCCGAGCGAGAGAGTGTCATGTCTGACAGACGGTCCGAGCAGTCGTCGGGGGACGAACCGTCGTCGTCCTCCTCCATGCCCGATGAGGTGTGGGAGCAGTTCATTCGCGACACCGAGCGCGACATCCGCAAGTCCGCTCCGAAGGAGCCCTCCGCACGGGCCCGTGAGGTGACCGAGCGGCTCAAGGGGCAGCAGGAGCCCGAGGGTTGGCGGACCGGGCCCGCCTGGCAGGAAATGAACGGGCGGGCCGCCCGGCGCCGTAAGATCTGGACGGTCGTCGGCCTGCCGCTGGCGGTCGCCGTGGCCGTCGTGGCCATGCGGCCCTCACTGATCCCCGGCGATCCCTTCGGCTCGTCGTCCGGTGCCTCCTCCGGTACCGACACCGCGACCTCGCCGCTCCCCGCCGAGACCGCCGCCCCGACCGCGCCGCCCTCCGCGGTCGCCGCCGACACCCCCACCCTCGACCATCCGTTCGCCGGTTCCCCGGCGCTGCGCTGGGCCGACGGCGCGGCCGGCATCGTGCTGCCGAAGGCCACCGCGCTCGGCTCGATACCCAAGGACCGCGTCGAACTGGCCCTCCACCAGACCAAGAAGCTCCTGGTCGACGCCAACCTCGACCCCGAGGTCGTGGCCGGCGCCCACCCCGATGCCGCCCTCGCGGTGCTCGACCCCCGGCAGCCCGGCCTGCTCGACGAGCTCAACACCGCGCTGCACACCCCGAGCAAGACCCATGACCCGCTGTCCCTCTTCAGCCGCTTCGACCCCGAGGACGTGCACCTGGCCGGCCAGGTCGTCAAGACGCGCGGCCGGATCACCTTCGCCAAGGGCAAGTACGAGGGCGTGGCCGTGCACGCCGACTTCACCTTCGTGTACCCGGTCGTCCGTGCCGACGGCTCCGACGAGGTCACCCGCACCATCGTGCGCCGCATCATCGACACCGAACTCTCCGACCCCGCGCACTACCGGGTCACCCCCGGCCGCCTGACCCTCCTGGGCTACGACGAGGACGCCGGCAACTCGGCCTGCGACATCGACGACGGCTATCTGCACCCGCAGTTCCCGTCCCAGGCGCCCACGGGCAGCGCCGCCCCGACCGGCCCGTCGATCGACCCGTACGACCGCAGCAGGAAACTCGGGAACGAGCCGGAGGGGTGCGGCACGGTGAGCCGTACATAGCTCCACGTAACTCTGAGCCGCTCTGCGCTCTGCGGCGCTCTGTGTGCGGGCAGGCGAAGGGCCCCGCGGGACGGAGCCGCGGGGCCCTTCTTCCGTCAGCACCGACGTCAGGGCAGCGTCGGTGCCGGGGAGCGGCGCCGGGGGGTTGCGCCGCTGGTCTCTGTGCCCTGCACCACCGTCCGTGCCCCGGGTCGCCGCCCCGCGCACTCGGGACGTACGGCAGGTCTCGACCTTGACGGACGGTCGGCACACGGCA
Source organism: Streptomyces sp. NPDC096040 (assembly GCF_040303265.1). Classification (NCBI taxonomy): domain Bacteria; kingdom Bacillati; phylum Actinomycetota; class Actinomycetes; order Kitasatosporales; family Streptomycetaceae; genus Streptomyces; species Streptomyces sp. NPDC096040. The sequence goes on along the minus strand of NZ_JBEOTA010000017.1, from coordinate 78,735 downwards.
ATTCCGTTGCCTGAACTGGGACTTGGGAGCTGAGAAGGCCATGGGAGCCTTCTAGGCATCGTGCTGGATGCACGCGGCCTCCGCAACCGTTTGACCCAGCCCTTGTGCATTTTTGCAATTTTCCGCCGGTCGGCCCCGGGCGTCCCCGGAGCCGACCGTCTCTGGTGTGACCGGGCTGCTGTCCCCTGCCGTCCGGTCACGTGACTGGAGCGAGGTCCCACGACGCACAGCACGATCCGTACGTCTCGTCGCCCCAGTGAGCCACGCGTGGTTCTTTCGGGCCCGCCCCTGGCTGACACGGACACCCCATCCAACGAAGCGGTTCGCGTGCCGGTCACGCGCCGTACGGGTGAGAAGGCCCCGAACTCAGGTCCACCCGACTCAGGTCCACCCGACTCAGATCCGGCCGCGGCACAGTTCGAGGAGGGTCATGGCGAGGGAGGTGCCCGGCCTGCCGAGCGCCTCGCTGTAGTGGCCGAGGACCTCCATCTCCCGGGACAGGTTCACCCGACGGCCGCCGGAGGTGATCCGGGCCTCCTGGATGACGGCGGAGACCGCCATCCGTTCATGGATCAGGCCGATGATCCGGTCGTCGAGCGTGTCGATGCGCTCCCGCGCGCCGGTGATCACATCGGCGGCCTCGGTGGTACGGGCGCCGGTCCTCTCGGCGGGGCTGACGGTCATGTCGGGGCTCCTCGTTCTCGGAAGGCGGGAGGCCCCGGACCGGCACGATCCGGAGAAACACCAGGCGCCCCGGACCTTGTCGGCCCGGGGCGCCTGGGGAAGTCGCTTGTCAGTTGCTCAAGCGGCACGACCATGGCAGCCGGCGGACCGGGTGCCATAGGTAAAGAAGAAGGTCGTCTGCGTGAGCATGGCGGCGAGTATGCCACATCACCTCGTCGGGGCGTCCCGCGCCCGCCCCGTTAGAATTGGTAACCACAGACCCCCGCCCCACCGCCGGAAGGCACCCCGTGTCATCAGCGACTCCCGCTGCCGCCACCCCCGACACCGTCCTGGTCGTCGACTTCGGCGCGCAGTACGCCCAGCTCATCGCCCGTCGCGTCCGCGAGGCCCGGGTCTACAGCGAGATCGTGCCGAGCACCACGCCGGTCGCCGAGATGCTCGCCAAGAACCCGGCGGCGATCATCCTCTCCGGCGGCCCCTCGTCCGTGTACGAGGAGGGCGCCCCCCGCCTGGACCGCGCGCTCTTCGAGGCCGGCGTCCCCGTCTTCGGCATGTGCTACGGCTTCCAGCTGATGGCACAGTCCCTCGGCGGCACGGTGGACAACACCGGCGCCCGTGAGTACGGCCGTACCGACCTGCATGTCGCCAAGCCGGCCTCCACCCTCTTCGAGGGCACCCCGGCCGAGCAGCATGTGTGGATGTCGCACGGCGACGCCTGCTCCGCCGCCCCCGAGGGCTTCGCCGTCACCGCGTCCACGGACGTCGTCCCGGTCGCCGCCTTCGAGAACGACGAGAAGAAGCTCTACGGCGTCCAGTACCACCCCGAGGTCATGCACTCCACGCACGGCCAGCAGGTCCTGGAGCACTTCCTGTACCGGGGCGCGGGCCTGCAGCCGAACTGGACCACCGGCAACGTCATCGAGGAGCAGGTCACCGCGATCCGCGAGCTGGTCGGCGACAAGCGCGCCATCTGCGGTCTGTCCGGCGGCGTCGACTCCGCCGTGGCCGCCGCCCTCGTCCAGAAGGCCATCGGCTCCCAGCTGACCTGCGTGTACGTCGACCACGGCCTGATGCGCAAGGGCGAGACCGAGCAGGTCGAGAAGGACTTCGTGGCCGCGACCGGAGTCCAGCTCAAGGTCGTCGACGCCGAGGCGCGCTTCCTGGATGCCCTCGCCGGCGTCTCCGACCCCGAGGAGAAGCGGAAGATCATCGGCCGCGAGTTCATCCGGGTCTTCGAGCAGGCCCAGGCGGAGATCATCGCGGACGCGGGCCCGGCCGTGGAGTTCCTGGTCCAGGGCACCCTCTACCCGGATGTCGTCGAGTCCGGCGGCGGCACCGGCACCGCGAACATCAAGTCCCACCACAACGTCGGCGGCCTCCCCGAGGACCTGGAGTTCGAGCTCGTCGAGCCGCTGCGCAAGCTGTTCAAGGACGAGGTCCGGATGGTCGGCCAGGAGCTCGGCCTGCCGGAGGAGATCGTCCAGCGCCAGCCGTTCCCCGGCCCCGGCCTCGGTATCCGGATCGTCGGCGAGGTGACCAAGGAGCGGCTCGACCTGCTCCGCGAGGCCGACGCGATCGCCCGCGAGGAGCTGACCGTGGCCGGCCTCGACCGCGACATCTGGCAGTGCCCGGTGGTCCTGCTCGCGGACGTCCGCTCGGTCGGCGTCCAGGGCGACGGCCGCACCTACGGTCACCCGATCGTGCTGCGCCCTGTCTCCTCGGAGGACGCCATGACGGCCGACTGGTCGCGCCTGCCGTACGACGTCCTCGCGAAGATCTCCACCCGGATCACCAACGAGGTCCGTGACGTCAACCGGGTCGTCCTCGACGTCACCTCGAAGCCCCCGGGCACGATCGAGTGGGAGTAGGGCGAGTAGGCCCTATCTGCGCCTGACGGTGCGCAGGGGTTCACCGGGCTGCCAGAACTCGACGACCAGATACGTGTTGTCCTCGACGCGGGTGCGGACGACCTCCGTCAGCTCGGTACGGAAGAGGTGGAACGGCTCCGGCGGTTCCACCTCTTCCCTGTAGGCCCCCTTCACCGCCGTGTCCACGACCTCGTACGCCCGTCCGGCGATCCGTACGTCCCCGTCGCCCATGTCGGTGCCGTCCCCCGGATCGGCCTGGAGCGCGAACCGCGGGTCGCGCAGCAGGTCGAGCGCCTTCACCGAGCCCGGCATCATGCCGAGCCAGAGCCCGCCGTCCAGGAAACGGACCTCCAGGCCCGAGGTGCGAGGGGAGCCGTCCTTGCGGAGGGTGGCCAGGACGTGGTGGCGGTGCGCGGCGAAGCGTTCCTCGACGGTCCGCGCCAGGTCGGGCGCGGCGACGGCGAAGGCCGCCCAGTCGGCACCGGCTGTTCCGCCCGTAGGAGCTGTACGTGTCATACCGGCCAGGGTGCTGCCGATACCCGACATCTTCTGTCGTGATTTGCTCGCGTGCGTCATCTTTACAGAACAGCTCTGTTTTCCTGCGCTGACCGACGGTAACTTCCGCCCGTAACACAAACCCAGTGCTGGAGGACCTATGCACGGGCCGACTCCGCCCCTGCCGCTGCCCACCGATCAGCTCCGGTTCGCGATGCCGCCGATGCACGACTCGCTCGACGACGAGCGTCGGCATCGCAGGGAACGGCTCGCGGGCGCGCTGCGGATCTTCGGCCGGGCCGGATTCGAGGACGGGGTGTCCGGGCACATCACCGCCCGCGACCCCGAGTACTCGAACTGCTTCTGGGTCAACCCGTTCGGCATGCCGTTCAAGCACGTCACCGTCAGCGATCTCGTCCTGGCCAACCAGGACGGCCAGGTGATCGAGGGCCGCTACCACGTCAACCAGGCCGCCTTCACCGTCCACGCCCAGGTGCACGCGGCCCGCCCGGACGTCGTCGCCGTCGCCCACTGCCACTCCGTGCACGGCCGCGCCCTGTCCGCCCTCGGCGACCTGCTCGACCCGATCAGCCAGGAGAGCTGCGCCTTCTACGAGGACCACGCCCTCTACGACGCCTACACCGGTGTCGCCGTCGACGCCGAGGAGGGCCGCCGGATCGCCGGCGCCCTCGGCTCCCACAAGGCACTGGTACTGCGCAACCACGGGCTGCTGACCGTCGGCGACTCGGTGGACGCGGCCGCCTGGTGGTTCCTGTCCATGGAGCGGTCCGCGCAGGTCCAGCTGACCGCGAAGGCGGCCGGCCGGCCGCTGCTCATCGACCACAAGATGGCCGTCGCCACCCGCGAACAGCTCGGCGGCGACCTGGTGGCCTGGATCAACTACCAGCCCCTGTGGCAGGACATCAGCCGCGCCGAACCGGACCTGCTGAGCTAGAAGCCTCAGAAGCTCCTGAGCACGGCCGCCTTCGTCATCGCGAACTCCTCGTCCGTGAGCACCCCGTCCCGGTGCAGCTCGCCCAACTCCCGCAGCCTGCGCAGCAGTGTGTCGTGATGGTCGGCCGACTGGCGTGGCACGGCCGCCGGGGCGCGGTCCCGGTCGGTGTACTCCGCGCCCGCGCGGGTCGAGGGATGCGGCAGCCTGGCCGTGACCGCCGCCGCGACCAGCGCCGTCAGCAGATCGCGGCGGACACTGCCCCACAGGTCCAGGGCATAGGGGTCCCGCTCCGCCGGCAGCTTCGAGAACACCGTGTCCCGGGACACGAACCGCAGAAAGCCGTCCTCGTAGCCCGAGTTGGGCAGCCACTCCACCTGCACCAGATCGCCGACGCCGATGATCCGCGGCCCGGTCGCCCGCTTGACCCGGTCGGAGGTGTCGGCCCAGTCGATCCGCACCTGCGTACCGTCGAACGACACTGTGCCGTCCGAGGACCGCACCGACACCGGCACAGGGGGCCCCGGCAGCAGGTACGCCTTCGTCGGCTCCGTGGGGATCTGGTCCAGCAGCAGCGACTGCCGGATCTCCGCCACGACGTACTCCGCCACCCCGGAACGGTCCCCGTCCACCGTCAGCCGATACGGATCCGCCGCCTCCGGCAGCCGCCCGCCCGTCGCCTGCAGCAACGGATCCGCGCCCTCGCGCAGCCGCATCCGCAGCCGCCCCCGCTTGCCCTCCGGCTCGTACACCACCCCCGACACCGCCTCCAGGGGTACGGCGATCTCCCCGTACGTCTGCCGGAACAGCGGTACGGAGCGGTGGCGTCCCGGCGTGATCCGGACCGTGCTGCCGTCGAAGGCCCAGGTCCCGTCCCGCTGGATGATCTCGGCCATGGGGGAATTCTCGCAGCCGGGTCAATCTGTCGGCCGTACCTTCACCCGTCGTGACCAACCTGCTGAACGCGAACACCGTGGCGTAGGGCACAATTCGCTCTCGACACAAGGGAGTTGCACGGCGTCGTCCGGCCCCGGGGAGGGCCCTGCGCGTCGTGCCCCGGGCGTGGGGAAGGCGGGCGTCGGGCGTGGCGGTGCAGGAGGCGAGGCAGGGCGCCGGTTCGGGTGTCCACAGGGGCGGCTGCGCGTGCGGGGACTGTCCGCACGGCGCACGCGAGGGGCACCGGCGGGCGGTCGCCGAATTCCTCCTCAAACGGGACGAGTTCGCGGCCGGGCAGGGGCTGCCCGCGGCGGTGGCCCACTCCGCCTCCGCCTCCCGGCAGTGGGTCTCCGAGGAACTCACCCAGTCAGCCGACGTGGTCGCCGTACGCGGCCGCGCCGAGGGCGAGGCCTGGCTCGCCCGCCTCTGGCTGCGCACCGCGTACACGGTCTGGGCAACCGTGGTGATCCTCCTCCTCGCCCAGTCCCTCACCGCGATCGGCGCGGGCTGGACCGGCGCCCGCACCGCCGGACTGGTCGCCGCCGTGGTCGTGGCCCTGGCGCTGACCGCCGCCTCCTGGTTCCACCGCTCGCGCGGCGGAGTGCTCGCCCCCGTGATCGGCGAGGACAACCGCATGTCCACCTCCCGCACCGTGGCCGCCTCCTGGGTCCTCTTCGTCGTCTACGCCGTGCTCGTCCTGGCCGGCCGCCTGGCCGCCGCCTCCTCTCCCGCCGACCGGGACGCCCTCATCTCCGGCCTCGATCTCGCCCGCGGCGCCGGTGTGGTGACCGTCCTCGCCGTGGTCTGCGGCATCGCCGTCCTGGTGCGCCGGGTGGTCGGCCTGCGCATCCTCGGCCAGCGCCTGCAGAAATTGCGCGCCGACCGCCCCCGCGCGGCCGACCTGCTCACCGACGACTCCGGCCGGGGCACCTTCGCCGACATCCAGTACGTCCTGATCAGCGCCGTCGCCCTCGTCTTCGCCGCCGTACGCCTCGCCCGCCGCCCCGACCAGCTCCCCGACCTCCCCTGGGGCCTCGCGACGGTGGTCCTGATCTCCGCCGCGACCTACCTCGCCGGCAAGTACGCCGAGGGCGGCCGCCCGGTCATCCTCTCCGTCGTCCGCGCCCGCGAGGCCGGTGACCTGGACGCCCCCATCCGCACGGGCGACGACATCGAGATCCGCGGCACCGGCTTCGTGCCGCCCGGCGCCCAGAGCACCGACCGCCTCTCCCGCATGGTCGTCCGCGTCGGCGCGGTCAACGTCCACGTGCCCCTGGTCCCCGTCACCGGCGGCTTCAGCAACCCCACGGACAACGTCCTCACCGTCCCCGTACCCGCCGAGGTGGAACCCGGCTGGGTGGAGATCCAGGTGGTGACAGCGGCCGGGGCGGCCACGAACCGGTGCGTGGTCGAGGTGACCGAGTAAGGGGGCCTGAGGAGGCGGGGGAGCCCGCGGTCGGGTGACCAAGACCGGCCGAAATTCGGAAAAACCTCCGGAGGAGGATTGAGCGGGTCGCGGTTGTCGTACGTATCGTCTGTTGAGGGGCCTGGGTACAGCGGCGAGAGGCGGCTACTGGCGATGACTCACGGCATTCGTACGGACACACACTCCCCTTATCTCGATGGCGATCGCGGTCTGCGGGACACCGCCACCCGATATGCCCTCCTTCCGTTGCGGATCTTCCTCGGTGTCACCTTCATCTACGCCGGCCTGGACAAACTGACCGACAGCGCCTTCCTGAAGTCCGGCGGCTCCGGGTCGATCGGTGACACCATGCGCGCGGTTCACGACTCCGCGGCGATCCCGGCCCTGGTCGACCTGGCCCTGAAGAACCCCGTCGCCTTCGGCACCGCCATCGCCATCGGCGAGCTCGCAGTCGGCCTCGGCACCCTCTTCGGCCTGCTGGCCCGCCTGGCCGCCCTCGGCGGCGCGCTGATCTCGCTCAGCTTCTGGCTGACCGTGAGCTGGGCCACCTCCCCGTACTACTTCGGCAACGACCTCGCCTACCTGATGGCCTGGCTGCCCCTGGTCCTCGCCGGCGCCCCCTACCTCTCCCTGGACGCGATGTGGCGTGCCCGACGGCGACACCGGTCCGGGGGCCTGCGCTAGCTCCCCTCTTGGCTCTGCTCTAGCTTCCCGATGCGCGGCGGCGCCTGCGTATCGCCCGGGTCAGGGTCGCGGTCACGCCCGCCAGGAAGAGACCGACCACCATCAGCGGGATGACCGCGAACCACTCGGTGTCCCACCAGCCGCCCGCGTCACCGGCGTAGGCGATTCCCGCCGCCGTCAGGAAGACGCCCATCACCAGCCGTCCGGGCTGGAACTCATGCCGCAGCACGACTTACCTCCACCTGTCCCGCGCCGACCTGGAGATCCAGGTCGAGCGTGCCCGTGTTCTTCGCGCCGCTCGTCGGCGGCAGCGTCACGTCCTTGTGCTTGCCCGGCTCCACGTCCACGTCCTTCTTGTTGTCACCGGGCAACTGGATGTCGCCCACCCCCACGTCGATACTCATCCGCACGGTCACGTCCGCCGGCACGACGATCTTCAGCCGGCCCGCCCCCACCTCGGCGGCCGTCGACACCGTCTGCCCCTTGGCGATGCGTATGTGCCTCAGGTCCAGGGTGGCGACGCCCGTACCCAGGTCGTACCCCGACTGCACCTGGGCCGCCGTCGCCGGGGTCCAGGACGCGCGCGTCCAGTGGGTGCTGATGTCGGACGGCAGCGCCGTCGCCGCGGCGAGCAGGGCCGCCGTGACGAGCGCCAGGAACAGTGAGCCGGCCCCCGTGCGTCCCAGGAACGAGCTGACCGCCGTACCCAGGCCGAACACGATCAGCGCGCCCGCCAGACCGGCCTGGAGGCTGGTGCCCAGCGGGTGCGTGTCCCACGTCAGGCCCGTGCCCAGGCCACCCGCCAGCAGGGCGAACAGGAAGATCCAGCCGCCGATCCAGCGCGGTCCGCGCGGCCTCGGGGGCGTGCTCTGCCGGGCGCGTACGTCCTGTCCATGGACCCACGGGGTACTCAGACGGAAGTCGAGTCCCGGGACGTCCCGGCCGCGGGCGTCGGCAGGGCCCCACAGATAGCCGGTGCCCCCGACATGCGTGCCGTCCTTGACGATCGGGTCGCGCCACCACGACGGGTAGGTGATCGAGATCGGCGGTGCCTGGGCCTCGGGAGGGGCGTCGGCGACCGCCTGCGCGGCCAGCGGATCGGGGTCGGGGGCGCCCCGCCGCCGTGACCAGTACCCGGCGCCCGCCAGCAGAACGGAGAGGACGACGGCGAACGCCAGCACCCCGCCGTTCCTGATCATCGTCAGCAGCACTCCGCAGCCGACCAGCGCGAACAGCACGGCCGCCAGGGCCTGCCCGTCGACCCGACCGGTCAGCAGCTTGCGGACCTCGTTCTCCTCCTCGTCCTCGTACGGTACGAAGAGCCAGGCGAAGCCGTAGAAGAGGAGACCGATGCCGCCGGTCGCGGCCAGCACGGCCAGGGTGATGCGGAAGATCACCGGGTCCAGGTCGGTGTGACGCCCGAGCCCCGCGCACACGCCCGCGATCATCTTGTGCCGGCGGTCGCGCCGGAACCGGGGGAGCGCCTCGGCGGCCGCTTCCGCGCCGGCGCCGGGGGTGTCGGCCCCCGTCCCGGGCGCCCCCGTCGCGGCGGGCGCGGCACCCGACGGCCCGGGGCCCGGGGCGGGCCGCGGGCCGGGGCCGGGTCCCGGACCCGTCGCGGCGTGCTCGTGATCAGTCATGAGTCAATGGTGACGGCCGAGCCGCCGCAACGGCAGTCGGGATGACCCTGGCCGAACCCTGAAATCGGCCCGGAGACCGGGCCGGGAAGCGTTCGAACCGCGCGTTGGCCTTGGACTCCGGTCACTCGCTGCCGAAGGCCGGGCCGGGGATGGCCCTCGCTGTCCGAAGGTCCGGCTCTCGCCGCGGGGAAATCCGAAGATCAGGGGAGTCTCGGGGGCCGACCCTGATGCTCGGGGACTCGCGGCGTGTGAACATCGGTGGCATGCCGGAAGCCGCAGCAGTGCCCCTCGACGACCCGCGGCCGCCGCGCAAGCTCTACCGCAGCAGCGACGGCCGTTGGCTCGGTGGGGTGGCGCGGGGCCTCGCGGGGCATCTCGGCCTGCCCGTCGTGTGGGTGCGGCTCGTCTTCGTCGGCCTGTTCATGGCCAACGGCCTCGGCGCGCTGCTGTATGCCGCGTTCTGGTTCTTCGTACCCCTCGGCGTGGGCGGTGTCGGCGGCCAGAAGCCGCCCTCCCTGGTCACCACCGAGACCTCGGCGGACGGCCGCCGCAGACTCATCGCCCGTAAGCCCGACAGAGGCCAGATCGTCGCGCTGCTCCTCATGGTCGTCGTGTCCATGGTTTTCGTGGGCAGCGTCAACCTCACCAGCGGCGCCAAGGCCTACCTCCTGCCCGCGGTCCTGGTCGCCGCCGGTGTGGCGCTGGTCTGGCGCCAGGCGGACAACGCACGCCGGGCCCGCTGGGTCGAGGTCGGCAGCCGGCGTCGTACGCTCTCGCTGCTGCGCGCGGGCGTCGGCGTCCTGCTCGTCACCGCGGGCGTCTCGGGCGTCTTCGTCATGCAGGGCTCCGCCGCGCACATCGGGGCGGTGCTCCAGGCATCGCTCGCCGTTCTCGTCGGCATCACGCTGCTCGCCGGGCCGTATCTCGTGCGGATGACCCAGGACCTCTCCGAGGAACGGCTGATGCGTATCCGCGCGCAGGAGCGCGCCGAGGTCGCCGCCCATGTCCACGACTCGGTGCTGCACACCCTGACCCTGATCCAGCGCAACGCGGAGAGCGCGAACGAGGTGCGCCGCCTCGCCCGCGCCCAGGAGCGCGACCTGCGCACCTGGCTCTACAAGCCCGAGGGCACCGGCGAGGACGAGGCCGACGAGCCCGCCACCCTCGCCGAAGCGGTCCGGCGCAACGCCGCGGAGGTGGAGGACAAGCACGGCGTCCCCATCGAGGTCGTCGTGGTCGGCGACTGCCCGCTCGACGAGCGGACGGGCGCGCAGATGCAGGCCGCGCGTGAGGCTATGGTCAACGCCGCCAAGTACGGTGGCGAGGGCGGCGCCGTCCAGGTCTACGCCGAAGCCGAGGGCAAGACGGTCTTCGTGTCCGTCCGCGACCGCGGTCCCGGCTTCGACCTCGACTCGATACCCGCCGACCGCATGGGCGTCAGAGAATCGATCATCGGCCGTATGGAGCGCCACGGCGGCACGGCACGGTTGCGGTCCGTGCCGGGCGGCGGCACGGAGGTCGAACTGGAGATGGAGAGGGCGGAGAAGACGTCATGAGCGACGCGACCGAGGCGAACGGCCCGGCGGAAGGCACGGAGAAGGCCGGGCGTCGGGTGCGCGTGGTCCTCGTCGACGACCACCGGATGTTCCGTACCGGTGTGCAGGCCGAGATCGGCCAGACCGAGCAGACCGGTGTCGAGGTGGTCGGAGAGGCCGCCGACGTCGACCAGGCGGTCTCGGTGATCACCGCGACCCGGCCCGAGGTGGTCCTCCTCGATGTGCATCTGCCGGGCGGCGGCGGGGTCGAAGTGCTGCGCCGGTGCGCCCCGTTGACGGCGGACGCCGAACGGCCGGTGCGCTTCCTCGCGCTCTCCGTGTCGGACGCGGCCGAGGACGTCATCGGGGTGATCCGCGGCGGTGCCCGCGGCTATGTCACCAAGACGATCACCGGCACCGACCTGGTCGACTCGATCTTCCGTGTGCAGGAGGGCGACGCTGTCTTCTCCCCGCGGCTGGCCGGGTTCGTCCTGGACGCCTTCGCCTCCACCGACGCCCCGCCGGTGGACGAGGACCTCGACCGCCTCACCCAGCGCGAGCGCGAGGTCCTGCGCCTGATCGCGCGCGGCTACGCCTACAAGGAGATCGCCAAGCAGCTGTTCATCTCCGTCAAGACGGTCGAGTCCCATGTGTCGGCGGTGCTGCGGAAGCTGCAGCTGTCGAACCGGCATGAGCTGACCCGTTGGGCGACGGCGCGCCGCCTGGTCTGACCATCCCGTAGGCGTGCCAACGATCACACCGTTACGCTGTGCCCGACGGGAGGAGGGCTCACATGCTGCTGCGTTTCCGTACGGCGAACGTCCGGTCACTACGCGATGAGCAGGAGCTGTCCTTCACGGTTCCACCCGACGAGGAATCCGACGCTGCGCGGGCGGTCCGGCTCTCCGACGGCAGGCAACTGGACGTCTATCCCGTTCTGGGGGTCTTCGGAGCCAACGCTTCCGGCAAGTCCAATGTCATCACCGCCTTGAAGAAGATGAGAAGCGCGGTGCTGGACTCCTACGGACCATGGACCTCCTACACCGGCGTCCCCGAACGCGAACCCTTCGCGCTCGACGTCGAGTCCGAGGGACAGAGCACCTTCTACGAAGCCGACTTTGTCCTGGAAGACGGCGTGCGCTGGACCTACGGCTTCGAGCTGGGGGACCGGCGGGTCGAGGCGGAATGGCTCCACTCCTATCCGAAGGGCCGGCGGCAGGTGTGGCTGGACCGGGACGCGACGCGGACCCGCGCGTACGAATTCCCGGGAGAGCGTGTTCATGACCGTGCCCGCCTGGCACGCACCACACGCCCCAACGCCCTTCTCCTCAGCCGCGCCGCGAGCGACAACCATCCCCAGCTGTCTCGTATCTACGACTGGTTCCGGTCGAATCTCTGGGACATCACTCCCGAGACCGAACTGAGAGACCACGAGAACTACACGGCCGAACAACTCCTCGACGCCGAGAAGAGCGAACGGGTCCGGGACCTGCTGCGAGTGGCGGACCTGGGCATTCAGGGTGCGGAGGTGGAACGCCAGCCAGGGGGCAGAGCCCCCGTCGTACGGCTGCTGCACGGAGCCGACCACGACAGCGCGGTGGCCCTGGACTGGGCGAAGGAGTCCTACGGCACCCGCTGGCAGAGAGGGCGAAGCTCGGAGCTTTGAAGGCCGGTCTCTCCAGCGACCTACTGCCCGTGGTTTGACGGAGTTGTAGCGAGCTCGAACCACAGCTCCTTCCCGATCCCGCACCCCCTCCTCTCTGCACACCAGTCATCCGCCAGTGCCGCCACCAACGCCAGTCCCCGGCCCGACTCGGCGTCCGGGGAAGCCGTGCCCGGTGTCGGGAGCGTGTCGTTCGCGTCGGTCACCGTCACGCGGACCCGCTCGTTCGTGACCACGCAACGGGCCCAGATCTCGCGACCGGCTGGGACCTTCGCGTGGCGGTACGCGTTTGTCATCAACTCGCTCAGGAGGAGTTCCGCAGTAGCGGTCACCTCCTGCGGCAGGCCCCAGGACGCCGCCTGCTCGCGGAACAACTCGCGTGCTCTGCCCACGCTTCGGGCGTGACGCGGCAGGCGCCACTCGATGTCCTTGGGGGCGGTCGTCGTGGGCAGTGGGGGGTGTGGGGGCTGCATGCGCTGTTCATCCCTTGCGGCTGACATTTGGCGTTCGGCCTGATCAAGGTCCCCGTTGGCGCGTAGCCTCGCGAGTAACGGCGCGGGTACAGCGGGTGGTTGTACCCGGCGTGGACCCGGCGGAGGTGTGCGTGTCGACCGAGGTGAACTCCCAGCCGCCGATCGCCTGGCGGTACTGCGGCAGCCAGATCAAGATGTGGCGCACGGATGCCGGTGTCGGTCGGGAGGCGCTGGCCAAGGAAGCCGGGTACGACTACGAGTACGTCAAGTCGATGGAGAACGGTCGGCGGCGGCCAACGCTGCGGCTGTTGCAGGTCGCCGACCAGGTGTGCGGGGCGGGTGGGAAGCTTGTGGCTGCGCAGGAGTATCTGAAGCCGGAGCCGTTTCCGACGTTCTCGCAGGACTTCATTCGGTACGAGTCCGAGGCCATCGCGCTGAGTTCGTACGAGCCGCTGCTCATCCCGGGGCTTTTGCAGACGGAGGAGACTGCCCGCGCGCTGCTCAAAGCTCACTGGCCACCACTGGACGACGAAACGGTCGAAGAACGTGTGTCGGCCCGGCTCAATCGGCAGGTTCTTCTGGCCACGCAGACCAGATCGTTCAGCTTCGTCATTGGCGAATCGGCGTTGCGGAACCAGGTCGGCGGAGCCGAAGCGCACTCGCGCCAACTACGTCACTTGCTAGGCGCGGCCGAGCAGCGGAACGTAACTGTGCAGGTGCTGCCAACCGTCGGTGCTCATCCGGGACTCAACGGACCGCTCCTCTTGCTGGAGACGCCGGAGCATGAGCACCTTGGGTACGAAGAAGGCCAGACGACAGGGGTGCTGTACTCGGACCCGGATCGCGTCAGCATCGCCACGCAACGCCATGCGATGATCCTTCGGCAGGCGTTGGGTCTTTCGGAGTCCGCGCGATTCATCGGCAAGGTGGCGGAGGGGCAATGAACGGGGACCTGTGGTGGTTCAAGTCCAGTCACAGCGGCACTGAAGGCGGCAACTGCCTCGAAGTAGCCCTTGCCTGGCGTAAGTCCACCCACAGCGACTTCGAGGACGCCTCCTGCTCCCACACCATTCACGTCCGGGACTCGAAGCTCGGCTCTCGAAGCCCCCGCTTCGCCGTCACCCCGGCCTCCTGGACCGCCTTCCTCGCCCACGCCCGTACCGGCGCTTGAGCTTCGAGCCTCAAGGCTCGGGAGTCGAGATCCGTTTGTGAGGAATGGGTGGTTGGGTTGAACCCACCACCCGCCCTCCCTGCCGGTCAACGGCGGCCAAACTGCCTCGCTGCCAGTCGACATGACTTTTCGTGACCGACTTGCGACACGCCGTCGTCGCCCTCTAGCGTTCGCGACAACAAACAACCCCGGTCGGGTGTTAGCAGCACCCGCCGGGGTCTCACCTCAAGATCGAAAGACGGACGATCTCGTGGCTTGCGAAAACTCTAACGCTGCCCTGCCCGCCCCCGCACACCCCATGGCCAACCCGGGCACGGGAACCGTCGACGGTCACACAGCCGTTGGCCCGTCAGCAGCGAAGCGCAACGTGGCGCGGCGCACGGGGGAGGGCAAGCAGTCTTCGTGAACGGCATCCCTCTCGTCGTCGGGTGCAAGGCACCGGACGTCGAAGGCGCCGTCGGCGAGGCCATCCGTGACCTGCGGGGCTACGCGGGTCAGGCCCACGAGCTGTCACACCACCCGTGTCGCCCCCGCGAACGGCATCTCGTCGATGGGTGCGATCCGTACCGGCGCCGACGGGTTGGGGGCGTGGATCATCTGGCCGTCGCCGATGTAGATGCCGACGTGACTGATCCCCGAGTAGAAGAACACCAGGTCGCCCGGCTGGAGTTCGGAGCGGGAGACACGGTGGCCGGCGTCGATCTGGGCGTAGGTGGTGCGGGGGATGGAGACGCCGGCGGAGCGGTAGGCGGCCTGGGCGAGTCCCGAGCAGTCGAAGGCGTGGGGGCCGGTCGCGCCCCAGACATAGGGGCTGCCGAGCTTGGTGTAGGCGTACGCCACGGCGGCCGCGGCACGGGAGTCGGGGGCGGCGATGCTGCCCGGGGCCAGGGTGGCGCGGGCGCCGGAGGCCGAGCGGGAGGCGCGGGAGGAGGCGCCGTCCGCCGTGACCACGGCCCGCTGCTGGGGCGAGAGTTGGTCCAGCAGTTGCCGGGCCTCGCCGAGCTTGCCGTTGACGGCGGTCTTCTGCCGCTTCAGTTCGGCCTGCCGGGACCGCAGCGACGTCAGCTCGATGTGCGCCGCGCCGCGCAGCTGCTCGATCTCCCGCAGTTGCCGACGCACCCGCGCCACCGCGCCGGCCTGCCGGGCACCGGCCCGTTCGGCGAACGCGGCATCGTCCAGGTATTGGTCGGGGTCGCTGGAGAGCGCCAGTTGCCACGCCGGATCGATACCGCCGTCGCGGTACTGCGCGGCGGCTGCCGAACCGAGCGCGTCCCGCGCGGAGTTGAGCTTCTCCTGCTTGCGGGCGGTCTCGTCCTGCAGCGCCTTGAGCCGCCGCTGGGCCGCGTCGACCTTCTCCCTCGCCCCGTCGTACTTCTCCGTGGCCGCCTCGGCCTCCTGGTACAGCTGGTCCACCTTGGCCTTCACCTGCGCCGGTGTCAGCTGCGGCTCGGCGTGTCCGGTCCCGTCGAAGCCCGTCGCGGTGGCCGCGCCCGCCAGGGCGAGGGTGGCGGCCGTGCGGGCCGTATTGCCGCTGAGCGAGCGCTGTCGGGGCTTGCGGTGCGCTGCCACCTGGACTGGTCACGTCCTTTCGTACGACCGCCGTGTCGCCCGTACGCACACCAGGAGGAGCGCACATACGGCCGCAGGGGTGCGGATTACGCGTCCGGCGGCGGCCCGCACAGGGGGAGCGGGCCGCCGCCGGACTTTCTCGGCGGTGGTGTCCGACTGCCGCCCCTGGCCCGGGCGGCGGTGGGGAGTCGGTCACCTGGGGGAGGACGCTAGGCCGGAGTGTGTCGGCTCGGTAACGCGATGCACGGAATTGGTGTGGCCGGATCGTTACCCGACGGTATGTGACCAGGATTCCGGTCCGGAGTCGTCGGCTTCGCGGGGTGGGATGACCGAAGCGGCGGTTCGGGGGCGCGCGGGAGACACGGAGTGCTATGGGGTGCATATATGCGATGCCGTGGGAGTGAGTAGCGGCGGGCGCCGAGGGAGGGGCCGGTGCCCGGGGCCCCAAGGGGCCCTGGTTAGGCTCCGGGGCCATGGACGTACTCATCCATCTCTTCGTCGGCCTGCACATCATCGGCATCGCCGCGCTCCTCGGCGGCTTCCTCACCCAGATGAAGGCGATGGGCCAGGGCACGGCCCGGTTCGTCCCCGGGATGCTGCACGGCGCGTTCACCATGCTCGCGACCGGTGTGATCCTGGTCGGCCTCAACGAGGCCGACGACCACCACGTCAACACGATCAAGATCGGCGTGAAGCTCGCGCTGCTGATCGTCATCCTCGGGCTCGTCTATGTGAAACGGGACGACGAGAAGGTGGAGAAGGGCGCCTTCGGCCTGGTGGGCCTGCTGACCATGGCGAACATCTTCATCGCCGTGCTGTGGACGTGACCCTCAGGAAGCCCTCCTGAGGGTGGCGCGGGTGGCCGCCACCGCGCCGACGGCCACCGTCACCCAGGCCGCCACCGCCACCCACACCAGCACCCGCCCCGGCCACTTCAGCCACGGGATGCCGACGGCGGCCCCGACCGACAGCGTCGCCGCCGCGGTCATCCCCAGCGGGAACACCGTCGCCCAGCGGCGCACGTCGTAACGCAGCCGGGGCCGTGCCACCTCGGCGGCCAGCAGGACGACGTACCAGGCCAGGGCCAGGACGAGCAGCGCCACCGTCACCGTGCGCAGGACGCCCCGGTCGTCGTTGTTCCACAGGTACAGCCGGGCGCTGTCGGCGGCCAGCAGTTCCGCCCCGGCCAGCGCGGAGGTCGCGAGTGCGCCGCCCGCGACCCAGTGGTCGCCGGGCCCCTCGACGACCTGCCGCCACTCGAAACAGGTCACAGCGAGCCCGTACAGCACCAGCCCCACCCAGAACAGCGCCAGCGCCGTGTGGGCGAGCCAGGCGGTCGTCACGGCCGCCGCCAGCGCCGCCCCCAGTACGGCAGGCCCCTGCGTGGCCACGCAGACCAGGAACACCGCGCCGGGCATGTGCCGCTTCCAGTGCCGTACGACGAGGGTCAGCAACGGCGGCCACAGCGCCGCCGACAGCGCCAGCAGGGCCTCGGCGAGGGTCTGCCACCCAAGCGCCGAGAACCGCGTCCCCAGTACCGTCGTAGCCGCCACAGCGGTGAGCGAGCCCGGCGCCTCCGCCTCCGTCACCCACCGCCGAGGGTCCTCCAGCAGCCGTACGGCGAACTCCCCGGCCAGCCCTGCCCACGCCACGCAGGCCAGTGCCAGCGCGACCCGGGACACGGTCTCCGCCCCCGCCAGATGCAATCCCACCGACACGACGGCGGTGGCCATCACAGCGGCCCCGGCCGCCGGCGGCCGCTGCGCCCACCAGGCGCGAAGGGGTGAAACAGCGGGCATGCCGCTGATGCTATGGACCCTCACCCGCCGCGCGAGCGGGGCACGCGCGCGTGCAGCACGAAATGCGCACCGTGCGGGCTCGCGCCTCGCGCCGACGTCCGAGCAAACGTCAAGCGCCCGCGCCCAGCGCCCGCGCCCAGCGCCCGCGCCCAGCGCCCGCGCCCAGCGCCCGCGCCCAGCGCCCGCGCCCAGCGCCCGCGCTCGGCGCTTGCGCCCGGCGCCCGCGGTCGGCGTGCGCGCCCGCGTCCTCAGGCCGGTCGAACCACGCTATGGATGATCGACTCGCCCCCGTAGTAGATCGACTCCTCCCGGACGTACGCGCCGGGCTTCGGGGCGTGGATCATCATGCCGTTGCCGACGTAGATGCCGACGTGGGTGACGTCGTCGTAGAAGAAGACCAGGTCACCGGGCTGGGCGTCGGCGAGGGAGACCGTCGTGCCGGCGTTCACCTGGTCGTACGTGGTGCGCGGCAGGGAGACGCCCGCGGCCTTCCAGGCGGCCTGGGAGAGGCCGGAGCAGTCGTAGGAGCCGGGGCCGGTGGCGCCCCAGACGTACGGCTTGCCGATCTGCGCGCGGGCGAAGGCGATCGCCTTGGCCGCCTTTGTCGCATAGGAGGCGTCGGAGGAGGAAGAGGAGGACGAAGAGGAGGGGCTGCCGGAGGACGACGTCGATGACGACGAACCTTCCTGCTTCGCGGCCGCCGCCTGCTGCTTCGCGAGCTCCGCCGCCTTGCGCGCCGCCTCCGCCTGCTGCCTCTTCTCGATCTCCGCCAGCCGTGCCTTCTCCTGGGCCGTCAGCTGCGACAGCAGCTCCCGCGCGGAGGCCAGCTTCGCCTGGACGGTGGTCTTGGCGGTCTTGAGGTCGTCCTGGGTCTCGGTGAGCGTCTCCAGGCTCCTGGCGGCCTCCTGCCGCTTCTTCATGGTCGCGGACTGCTGTGTGGCGTAGTCGTCGACCGCGTCCTTCTGGCGCGAGGTCAGCCGGCTCATCAGCTGCGTCTGGTCGAAGTAGTCCTGCGGGCTGTCCGCGAGCAGGAAGGTCGCCGTGTCGGGCGCACTGGCCCCGGTCCGGTACTGGGCCGCGGCGAACGAACCCAGTTCCTCACGCGCCTTGTTGAGCCGGTCCGTGCGCTCGGCGACGTCGTCGAGCAGGGTGTCGACCTGCTTGCGCTGCCTGCCGGTCTTCTCCTTGGCCGCGTTGTACTTCTCGGTCGCCGACTCCGCCTGCCGGTAGAGGGCGTCGACCTTCTTCTCGACCTCCTCCAGGCTGGGCTTGCCGTCCTCGGAGGGCGCGGCGTTGGCCGTCTGGGAGAGCAGGGCCACGGAGGTGAGGGCGGCGGTGGCCAGAGCGGGGGTGCGTATGCCTGCTACGCGCGTTGCGGACGGACGCGACTTGCGGTGCGACGCCAACGGGGGCGACTCCTTCCATGCTCCGCCTACCGAGTTAGCTGTCGGGTTCGGGCGGGTGGTTCGGAAGGGTTGCCCTACGGTCCGCTCCCGGTGGGAAGTCGGGACCGATTCACCCCAAGGCCGGAGTGGGTCCCCGGCTCCGGGTGCGCGGTGGCACCCTGGACTCGGCGGAGGCCGTGCGGCCCGGCGACGTTCGCCGGTGGGGGTCGTACGGCCTGGTCGGCACGCTAGCCAACTCGTGTGCCATGTGTGAAGGTTGATGTGCGATATGCCCGATACATTTTCGTGACCTTGGTGTTGCGGCCCGGCCGGATCGGTTGATCAAGGGGGTATGGGGCGACTTGTCCAGAGTGGTCGAGCGGCCCGCGCTCCCGGTGGGTGGGCGCGCGCATGCTCACGGCGTGTGATCGCAGACCGTGAGGGGTCGATTCTGGTGGGTGACCGGGGCGAGTTTCCGGGGTGGGGACCGGTTGTCGGTGGGGCGCCCTAGACTCGGAGAGCGATGAGCAGCCTCTTTGACGACAGCTTCCTGGCGAGCCTCCAGCCCCCGCGCGGCCACGAGGAGGAGTCCCCGCCGCCGCCCGAGGACGAGCACGTACCGGAGCCGATTCCGGACGATCTGTTCGGCGGGAAGTTCGACGCGCCTCCGGACCGTGACGCCTACTACCGCGACGGCGCCGCCCGCCCGGCCCTGGACGCGGCCGCGCTGCTGGAGGGGCTGAACGACAACCAGCGGGCGGCGGTCGTGCACGCCGGCTCCCCGCTGCTCATCGTGGCCGGTGCCGGTTCCGGCAAGACGCGCGTGCTCACGCACCGCATCGCGCACCTGCTCGGCGCGCGGAGTGTGCACCCGGGCCAGATCCTCGCGATCACCTTCACCAACAAGGCCGCGGGCGAGATGAAGGAGCGCGTCGAGCACCTCGTCGGCCCGCGCGCGAACGCGATGTGGGTGATGACCTTCCACAGCGCGTGCGTGCGGATCCTGCGCAGGGAGAGCAAGAAGCTCGGCTTCACCTCCTCCTTCTCGATCTACGACGCAGCCGACTCCAAGCGCCTGATGGCCCTGGTCTGCCGCGACCTGGACCTCGACCCCAAGCGCTTCCCGCCCAAGTCCTTCAGCGCCAAGATCAGCAACCTCAAGAACGAGCTGATCGACGAGGAGGACTTCGCCGCCCAGGCGAGCGACGGATTCGAGAAGACCCTCGCCCAGGCCTACGTCCTCTACCAGTCGCGGCTGCGCGAGGCGAACGCCCTGGACTTCGACGACCTGATCATGACGACGGTCAACCTGCTGCGCGCCTTCCCGGACGTCGCCGAGCACTACCGCCGCCGCTTCCGGCATGTCCTGGTCGACGAGTACCAGGACACCAACCACGCCCAGTACGCACTCGTGCGCGAGCTCGTCGGCACCTCCGAGCACCCCGTCGACGTGCCGCCGGGCGAGCACGACCTCCAGCCCGCCGAACTGTGCGTGGTGGGCGACGCCGACCAGTCGATCTACGCCTTCCGGGGCGCGACGATCCGCAACATCCTCCAGTTCGAGGAGGACTACCCGAACGCGACGACGATCCTCCTGGAGCAGAACTACCGCTCCACGCAGACGATCCTCTCCGCCGCCAACGCGGTCATCGAGCGCAACGAGTCCCGCCGCCCGAAGAACCTGTGGACCAACGCCGGCGCGGGCGCGCAGATCACCGGCTATGTCGCCGACACCGAGCACGACGAGGCGCAGTTCGTCGCCGACGAGATAGACCGTCTGACGGACGCGGGCGAGGCGAAGGCGGGCGATGTCGCCGTCTTCTACCGCACCAACGCTCAGTCCCGTGTCTTCGAGGAGATCTTCATCCGCGTCGGCCTGCCCTACAAGGTCGTCGGCGGCGTCCGCTTCTACGAGCGCAAGGAGGTCCGGGACGTCCTGGCGTATCTGCGTGTACTGGCCAACCCGGAGGACTCCGTCCCGCTGCGCCGGATCCTCAACGTCCCCAAGCGCGGTATCGGCGACCGCGCGGAGGCGATGATCGACGCCCTCGCCCAGCGCGAGAAGATCAGCTTCCCGCAGGCGCTCAAGCGTGTCGACGAGGCGTACGGCATGGCCGCGCGGTCGACCAACGCGGTCAAGCGGTTCAACACGCTGATGGAGGACCTGCGTACGGTCGTGGAGTCCGGCGCCGGACCGGCCACCGTGCTCGAAGCGATCCTCGAACGGACCGGCTATCTCGCCGAGTTGCAGGCCTCCACCGACCCGCAGGACGAGACCCGGATCGAGAACCTCCAGGAACTTGCCTCCGTGGCGCTGGAGTTCGAGCAGGAGTCCGGGGAGGGCGAGACGTCGGGCGGGCTGTCCGACTTCCTGGAGCGGGTGGCGCTGGTCGCCGACTCCGACCAGATCCCCGACGAGGACGAGGACGGCTCCGGCGTCATCACCCTGATGACCCTGCACACCGCCAAGGGCCTCGAATTCCCGGTGGTCTTCCTGACCGGCATGGAGGACGGCGTCTTCCCGCACATGCGCGCCCTCGGCCAGACCAAGGAGCTGGAGGAGGAGCGGCGCCTGGCGTACGTCGGCATCACGCGCGCGCGGGAGCGGCTGTATCTCACCCGGTCGGCGATGCGCAGCGCCTGGGGGCAGCCGTCGTACAACCCGCCCTCGCGCTTCCTGGAGGAGATCCCGGCCGGGTACCTGGAGTGGAAGCGGACCGGGGCGATGGCGCCGGTGTCCTCCGGGCCCGCGTCGGGCGTGGCGGCCTCGCTCTCCTCGACCCGCTCGCGGTCCTCGGCGTCGGGCGCGTCCGGCTTCGCCACCCGGCGGACCTCGGAGAAGCCGGTGGTCTCGCTGGCCGTCGGCGACCGGGTCACCCACGACCAGTTCGGCCTCGGCACGGTCGTCGCGGTGAAGGGCACGGGCGGGAACGAGGAGGCGACGATCGACTTCGGCGACGCCAAGCCGAAGCGGCTGCTGCTGCGGTACGCGCCGGTGGAGAAGCTCTAGCCGCACAGGGCTGAGCCCCGCTCCCACGAGCGGGGCTGGCTCACTTCACTGATCAGGTCGGGTCGAGCCCGTGGCTCCGCAGCCACGGCAGCGGGTCTATGGCGGAGCCCCCCGCAGGCCTGACCTCGAAGTGCAGATGCGGGCCGGTCGAGTTGCCGGAGTTCCCGGAGTACGCGATCGGATCCCCGGCCTTGACGGTCGTACCCGAGGCGACGCGGTACGACGAGAGGTGGCAGTACCAGGTCTCCGTGCCGTCCTTCGCCGTCACGATCATCATGTTGCCGTAGGCGCTGTTCCACTTGGTGGAGACGACGCCGTCGGTCGCCGCCATCACTGTCGTGCCGTAGGAGACGGGGAAGTCGATGCCCGTGTGGACGGACATCCAGTTCACGCCGGCCTGGCCGAAATAGGCGCTGAGCCCTCGCTGCGTGACCGGGAGGACGTACTTGGGGCGCAGCCGCTCCTTGCGGGCCGCCTCCGCCGCCGCCTTCTTCTTCTCGGTCTCTTGCTGGGCCTTGAGGTCGATGCGCTCCTGGGTCCGGCTGGCCCGGTCGGCGAAGTCGTCGGCGCCCGCCGAGAGCGTCTTCAGCTGGGCGTCCAGCTTGCTGTTGGCGGCGGACGGTTTCACCGACTGCGCGTCCGAGGCGGAGGCGGTGGTGTCCTGGCCGTCGCCGCCGGTCAGGGTGCCGACGGAGGCGGCCGCGATCCCGGCGACCCCCATCACACACGCCGAGGGCACGGCGACGGTGAGCAGTGCGGAGCGCTTGGGCGGCGTACGACGGCGGGAACGCGACCCCGCGCGGGCGCCGGCGCGTGTCGCGGCCGGAGCGGCCGGGGTGACCTCTTCCTGGTCCTCCAGCAGCGGCGTTACTGCAGGTAGCCCACCGGTCGCGGCCAAGTCCGCCGCGTCCGCGGAGTCCTCCGTGAACTCCTCGAACCCGTCGTAGGGAAGCTGCTCGAACATCTGGGTCGCCGACTGGTCGAAGGCGTCGGCGGGCTGTGGCTGTGGCTCGTGCTCGGGCTCCGCCGACTGTGCCGGGGTGCCGTCGGAGTTCCACTGCGTGGCGTCGTACGCGCCGGTGTCGAAGGCCTGGGTGCCCCACTCCCACTGCTGGGTCGCGCCGGCCATGCCCGACTGGTCGGGCTGGAGCCAGGCGTTCGCGTCCCAGTGGCCGCTGCCGTCGACGGCCGTCCCCTGTGCCGGGACGGTCCAGGCGGTGCTGTCGTAGGTGCCGGAGTCGTAGGCGGCGTGGTGCTGGGCCGCGTAGGGGTCGTAGTTCAGCGTCTGGTCGCCGACGGTCTGCCACTGCGTGGCGTCATACGTGCCGGTGGCCTGGCCCTCGCCCGGGAGGTGGCCGAAGAGGGGGTCGCTGTGGAAAGAGGTGCCGGTAGCGGTGTGGTCGCCGTACGTGGTGAAGTCGCCGTACTGGGCTTCCTGGGTGCCGTACGGCGCGTAGTGCGCCTGGTCGGCGTCGGAAGCCGGGGCCGGGGTGGTCATGGTCCCCGACGGGTGACGGTCGTTCACCAACTTCTCTTTCGCCTCGACAACAGGGGCTGCCAGAGCAGTGCGGCGACTGTACCCGGCGGTATGCGGGCGCGACAATCTTCAACAGGTTTCGTGGTTTCGGGAAACGGGCATTCGGCCGTGTTTCGGGGGACGACGGGCGCGGGTTTGGCCTTGCGTTCGAGGAGTGTTCGAGGTTTCAGGGGGCCAAGTCAGTGATGCCGGGAAGCCGTTGCCGGCCCGAACCGACCCGAATACCCCGACCCGCCCGGCTCACCCGGTTCGTCCTCAGGCCACCGTCAGGCCGCCCGCGATCCGCTCCTCCGGGTGCACCTCGTCGAGGGCCTGCCGTATGCCGGTCGCGACCGCCGGGTGGACGGGCAGGGCGAGGTGGCCGACCCCGGTCACCTGCACATTCGTCGCCATGAGGTCCGGGTGGTCGATACGGGCCGTCTCGACCGGCTCCATCAGCGAGTCGAGGTCGCTCCAGAAGCTGACGAACCGCGTACGGCAGCCGGGCGCGGGGAGGCCCAACTCCTCGATGACCTCCGAGCCGGGGCGCATCTGCCGCACGATCGGGTGCGCGTCCGCGAACGGCGCGACCCTGGTGCCGGAGTGCGGGGTGCCGAGTGTCACCAGGGTGCGGACGCGGTAGTCGCCGCCGAGGCGCTGGACGTAGTAGCGGGCGATCAGGCCGCCGAGGCTGTGCCCGACGATGTCGACCCGGCGGCTGCCGGTGCGCTGGCAGATCTCCTCTATGTGCCGGCCCAGCAGACCGGCGGCGGTGCGGATGTCGCAGGTCAGCGGCGAGTAGTTCAGCGACTCGACGCGCTGGCCGCCATGCTGGGCGAGGGTGCGGCGCAGCAGGACGAAGACCGAGCGGTTGTCGATGAACCCGTGCAGCAGCACGACCGGCGGGGTCGTCCGGACCGGCAGCCGGGCCGTGCCGTCACTGTGTGCGGGCTGCGTGGGGGAGCGGCGCTCCGGGGTGAGGCCGGTCGGATAGAGCAGCAGATGCCCGGCCAGGATCGCGGCTTCCAGCGCGGACGATTTCAGCAGGGCCAGCGACAGGCCGGCGAGTCTGCCGGGCAGGAGGCGACGGCAGAGCGGGAGAAAGGGCTCCAGTACCCCGGTGACCTTCATCGGCCGACCTCCTGTCGGCGCTCGGAGGACGGCTCTGTCCCCCGTGTGCCCTCATGGGAGGCCGAGCGGAGGTGGCGAGGGTACGACGACGGGCCGCGTCGCATGCCCCTGTTGCCCCCGCGGACCACGCTGCGGCTCCCTGACGTGTCCCACTGTGTGTGATTTCCCCCTCGGTAACCTCCGCGAAACTGCCGGTTGCGGGATGCTGGAGATAACGTTCGTTCACTGGAGACGGGTGGCGGAACGCGCCAAATGTGCGGTACTTGTCGGTACGCACAGATGCTGGCGTGTTCTTTTCATGGTCATGGAGGCAGTGATGGGTGTGGCAGCCGGCCCGATTCGTGTGGTGGTGGCCAAACCGGGGCTCGACGGCCACGACCGCGGGGCCAAGGTCATCGCGCGTGCGCTGCGCGACGCGGGCATGGAGGTCATCTACACCGGGCTCCACCAGACACCGGAGCAAATCGTGGACACGGCGATCCAGGAGGACGCCGACGCGATCGGCCTCTCCATCCTCTCCGGCGCCCACAACACCCTGTTCGCCGCGGTCATCGACCTCCTCAAGCAGCGTGACGCCGAGGACATCCTCGTCTTCGGCGGCGGCATCATCCCCGAGGGCGACATCGGCCCCCTCAAGGACAAGGGCGTCGCCGAGATCTTCACGCCGGGGGCGACGACGGCGTCGATCGTGGAATGGGTACGGGAGAACGTCCGGCAGCCCACGGAGGCGTAGCCCACGTTCGCGTCACGGTGGCCTGGCTTGACCCGACCCTCTCCGGCCGGCCGACCCGACCCCGGCGGCTGGGCCGGGGCGGCCGGAATGCGCCCGAGCAGGCGGCCGTTCGCATCACCGCGAGGGTTCTGCGGGCACAGCCCCCAGGAGCCGTCGCGGCACCGGACGCTCAGGCGCCGGCCGGCCCCAGCTCCTCCATCATCACCGCCCGCAGTCTCAATGTCGTCGCCAGCCGCTGGAACGCCTCCGCCCAGTACCCGCCGGCACCCGGTGACGCGTCCTCCCCTTCGTCCGGCACCGCCAGCAACGCGTCCAGCCGGCCTGCTTCCGCGGGATCCAGACAGCGTTCGGCCAGCCCCATCACCCCGCTGAAGCTCCAGGGGTAACTCCCCGCGTCCCGCGCGATGTTGAGGGCGTCCACCACGGCCCGGCCGAGCGGCGCGGACCACGGTACGGCGCAGACGCCGAGCAGCTGGAACGCCTCCGACAGGCCGTGTGCCGCGATGAACCCGGCCACCCACCCGGCCCGCTCCGCATCTTCCAGCGTGGCCAGCAGCTTTGCCCGCTCGGCCAGGGACACCGCGCCCGGACCGCCCGCCTCCGGCGCCGCCGGAACCCCGAGCAGCGCTCTCGCCCACTCGCCGTCCCCCTGTCGTACGGCGGCCCGGGACCAGGCCGCGTGCAGCTCGCCCTGCCAGCCGTCCGCGACCGGCAGCGCCACGATCTCCCCGGGCGTACGGCCGCCGAGCCGCGCCGACCAGATGCTGAGCGGGGCCGCCTCCACCAACTGCCCCAGCCACCAGGACCGTTCACCGCGTCCGGTAGGCGGTTTGGCCACCACCCCGTCCCGCTCCATGGCCGGGTCGCACTCCGGCGGCGCCTCCACCGCGATCACCGGGCCGTCCCCTGTGTGGTCGACGGCCACACACGCCCCGGCCCGTACCGCCATCCGCCCCGCCAGCGCCGAGCCCGGCAGCGCGGAGAGCAGTTCCGCCGCTGTCGTTCTCACGTTACGGCTCCGGTCCGACAACGCCTGCTCCAGGAACGGCTCGTCCCCGGCGGCCAGTCCCGTGCGCAGCGAGTCGAGGAACATCAGCCGGTCCTCCGCCCGCTCCGTCGCCCAGGTCCCGGCCAGCAGCTCGCGCGCCGCCTCGGGCGTACGGGCCCGCAGCGCCGCCAGCAGCGCGACCCGCTCGGCGAACAACCCCTCCTGCCACAACCGCCGTATCGCCTCCGCGTCCTCGGGGCCGGGCAGGCTCGCGCCGCCGCCCGGGGCCGCGCGCAGGGCGAACCGCCAGTCCTGGTTGAGCCAGGCCAGCCACAGGGCGCGCGGACCGGCGAAGGCCAGCGCGGCGGGCCGCAGGTCGGTACGGCCCCGGGCGGCGTCCAGCAGCGCGGGCAGCGTCTGCGGGGGCGCGGCGAACCCGTGCGCGTTGGCCGCCGCGAGCCACTGGGGCAGCAGCTCCATGAGGTCGGGCGAGGTGCCCCGGCGACCGCCGGTCCCGGCGCCGGGGCGGTCGGACAGCAGCATCGCCAGCCTGCGCGCAGCCGCGGCCGGCAGTGCGGGGCGCGGGTCCTCGGGAGCCGGTTCGGGGCGGTGCGCGGCCCGCGCGGGCCGCAGTCCGGCCCGTCGCCGTACGGTCGCCACGGCCGCCTCGTCCAGCAGGACCACCGGTGCCTCGCGCCCGGGGCCGCCGGTCGCGGGCGGACGCCGGTCCGTGCCCAGCAGGGCCGTGGTGACGAGGTCTTCCCAAGTGGTCACGGGGTTCCCTTTCCGCGAGTCCGCCGGGTTGTGTGAGTCGGTCGGGTTGTGTGAGTCGGTCGGGTTGTGTGAGCCGGTGCTGTTGCGTGAGCCGGTGGGGTTCTGCGAGTCGGTCGGGTTCCGTGAGGTGGTTGGGTTCCGTGAGGTGGTTGGGTTCCGTGAGGTGGTTGGGTCAGCACAGCGGTACCGCCTCGCCTGGTTGCTCCGGCCAGGCCGTCAGTGGTGTGAAGCCGAGGTGGCCGCACTCGCCGAAGACCGTGACCGGCGCTCCGCCGGAGAGTGCGACCAGCCGCCACAGACCGGGCCGGGAACGGGCTGCGGGGGAGACCGGAAGCGCCAATTCCTCATCCGCGTCCACCAGTTGCCAGGAGTCGCCGTCCGGGACGGGCACCACCCCGCCCAGTGTCACCGGCACCGACTCCAGCCACGGGTCCTCCCGCAGCGCCTCCCCGTACCGGGCCGCAGCCTGTGCCGTCGTCATGCCGGGCGGCCGTACAGAGAGGGGCGCGGGCGCGGCGAACCGCTCGCCCAGGGCCGCCCGGTGCCCGCCCGCGCCGGGGTGGGCGGACAGCTCCGCCTCCAGGGCGAGACCGACCGGCAGTGCCAGCTCGGGGGCGCGGCCGGCCGCGCCGTAGGAGAGGAGCAGTGCCGTACGGCCCGAGTCGGCCCCGTGCAGCCAGATCCGGCGGGTCGTCAGCTTCGCGTCCGCCGTGTCGTACTGGGCGAGGACCAGCCAGCGGTCTCGCACCGGCGGGCCGTCCGCCGAGGCGGGCAGGCCGATACGGGAGCGGACCGTGGCGGCGAGGTCCTCCGGGAGTCGGTCACGGCGCAGCCAGCCCTGGTCGAGGAGGTGCAGCAGCGCGCATTCCTCCAGCAGCCGCACCGGCCAGCCGGGCCCGGAGCCCGGTATCGCACCCAACTCCCTTACCCGGGCGGCCAGCCCGGGCGCCTGGGCGTCGACCATGCGGGCCGCCGTCTCCTCCCACAGCCCGTACCCCGTCTGCTCGGCCGCGGCCAGGCCGCCGCGCAGCAGGTCGGTCAGCCGCTGCTCCAGCTCCGTGGCGCCCGCCGTGACCCGCTCGGCCCGCCGCTCCGCCCGCCGCCGGGCCGCCTCGGGATCAGCGGCGGCCGGGGAACTCCGGCCGCCCGCCGGGCGTTTGTCCTCTGCGCGCTTGCGCCGGCCCGCGATCCACTGCTCGGCCCAGTCCGGCGGCTCTGCCACCGTCGGCACCGTGTCGTCCTCGCCCGCCCACAGCAAGAGCAGCCCGAGGGCGTGCTTGCAGGGGAACTTCCGGCTGGGACAACTGCACTTGTACGCGGGCCCGGCCGGGTCCGCGATGTCCACGATCGTCTGGTACGGCTTGCTGCCGCTGCCCTTGCACAGTCCCCATACCGTCCCCTCCCTACAACTCCCCGCCTCGGACCACGGCCCCGCCGCGCCGAGCTTGCTTCCCGCCTTGCGTGACGCGGAGTCAGGTGCCAGCGCCAGCACCTGGTTCGCACTCCAGCGCACCCCCTGCTGAGTCATGCCATCGAAGGTAGATCCCACCACTGACAATCGACTCCGCGGACGCGTTTGTGCAGGTCAGGGCGATTGTCAGTGGCGTGGTGCACGGTGGACACCAGATCCGAACCGGCCGAGCTGGAGGGGGCCTCAGCCATGACTGTGTCCGTGGAACCGACTGATCCGACGATCGCCGTACCGAGTCAGAACGACTCCGCGAGTGGGGGTGGGGACGTGACCGAGGGCGCCGCAGCGGCTCCGGAAGCCCTGCGACCGCACGCCGAGCACGCCTTCGCCGCCGAACTCGCCGCGCTGGCAGGGCAGGACGACCGGCCGCGTCCGGCCCGATGGAAGATGTCGCCCTGGGCGGTGGCCACCTATCTTCTGGGTGGCACCCTGCCGGACGGCACGGTGATCACACCGAAGTACGTCGGCCCGCGCCGTATCGTCGAGGTCGCCGTCACCACCCTCGCCACCGACCGCGCCCTGCTCCTGCTCGGCGTGCCCGGCACCGCCAAGACCTGGGTCTCCGAGCACCTGGCCGCCGCCGTCAGCGGCGACTCGACCCTGCTGGTGCAGGGCACGGCCGGCACCCCGGAGGAGGCGATCCGCTACGGCTGGAACTACGCACAGCTGCTGGCCAACGGCCCGAGCCGGGACGCTCTCGTGCCGAGCCCGGTCATGCGGG
Source organism: Streptomyces sp. NPDC096040 (assembly GCF_040303265.1). Lineage (NCBI taxonomy): Bacteria > Bacillati > Actinomycetota > Actinomycetes > Kitasatosporales > Streptomycetaceae > Streptomyces > Streptomyces sp. NPDC096040. The sequence goes on along the minus strand of NZ_JBEOTA010000017.1, from coordinate 50,111 downwards.
CCATGGCGGAGGGGATGACGGCGAGAGTCGAGGAGCTGACCCGGATCCCGGCCGATGTGCAGGACACGCTGATCACGATCCTGTCCGAGAAGACCCTGCCGATCCCGGAGCTGGGACAGGAGGTGCAGGCGGTCCGCGGCTTCAACCTGATCGCCACCGCCAACGACCGCGACCGGGGGGTCAACGACCTCTCCAGCGCCCTGCGCCGCCGCTTCAACACCGTGGTGCTGCCGCTGCCGGAGAGCGCCGACGCCGAGGTCGACATCGTCTCGCGCCGCGTCGACCAACTCGGCCGCTCGCTGGACCTGCCGGCCGTGCCCGAGGGGATCGAGGAGATCCGCCGGGTCGTCACCGTCTTCCGTGAGCTGCGCGACGGCATCACCACCGACGGCCGTACCAAGCTGAAGCCACCGAGCGGCACGCTCTCCACGGCCGAGGCGATCTCCGTCGTCACGAGCGGCCTCGCCCTGGCCGCCCACTTCGGGGACGGAGTGCTGCGGGCCGGCGATGTCGCGGCCGGCATCCTCGGCGCGGTCGTTCGCGACCCGGCCGCCGACCGGGTCATCTGGCAGGAGTACCTGGAGACGGTCGTCCGCGAGCGGGACGGCTGGAAGGACTTCTACCGCGCCTGCCGGGAGGTGAGCGCGTGAGCGACTCCGCGCGGCAGCGCACCGGGCCGCTGCTCCTGGGAGTACGGCACCACGGGCCCGGCTCCGCGCGGGCGGTGCGGGCCGCCCTGGAGGCCGCGCAACCGAAGGCCGTGCTGATCGAGGGGCCGCCCGAGGCCGATGCGCTGATCCCGCTGGCCGCCGACCCGCAGATGCGGCCCCCGGTAGCCCTCCTCGCGCACGCCGTGGACGAGCCCGGCCGCTCTGCCTTCTGGCCGTTGGCCGACTTCAGCCCCGAGTGGGTGGCCATCCGCTGCTCCCTGGAGCACGAGGTCCCGGCCCGCTTCATCGACCTGCCGGCCTCGCACACGCTGGCGTGGGGGAAGACGGAGGAGGAAGCGGCGGCGCCGTCCGACACAGAGGCCGCAGAGGCCGGTGAACCCGGCGCCGAGCCCGGCGCATCGGACGCCGAGCAGCGGATGCGGGTCGACCCCCTCGCCGCCCTCGCCGAGGCCGCCGGTTACGAGGACGCCGAGCGCTGGTGGGAGGACGTCGTCGAGCACCGGGGCGTGACCGGGGAGCAGGAGCGGGACGTGCTCGCACCGTTCACCGCGGTGGCGGAGGCGATGGAGGTGCTGCGGGAGACGTACGGGGTCGGCGGGCGCGACCGGGACCCGGTGCGGGAGGCGTATATGCGACTCCAGCTACGGTCGGCTCAAAGGGACTTCGGCGAGGATGTCGCGGTGGTGTGCGGGGCGTGGCATGTGCCGGCGCTGCGCGCCCGGAGCACGGTCGGGGCCGACAAGGAGCTGCTGAAGGGGCTGCCCAAGGTCAAGACGGACATGACCTGGGTGCCGTGGACCAACCGCCGGCTGGCGCGGGCCGGCGGATACGGCGCGGGCATCGACTCACCGGGCTGGTACGGCCACCTGTTCCGGGCCCCGGACCGGCCGGTGGAGCGGTGGCTCACCAAAGTGGCCGGGCTGCTGCGCGAGGAGGACCGGTTGGTCTCCTCGGCCCATGTCATCGAGGCGGTACGGCTGGCCGAGACGCTCGCCGTGATGCGTGGCCGCCCGCTGCCCGGCCTGGGCGAGACGACCGACGCGGTGCGGGCGGTGCTCTGCGAGGGCTCGGACGTTCCGCTGGCGCTGGTGCACGACCGGCTGGTGGTCGGGGACGTGCTGGGGGAGGTGCCGGAGGCGGCGCCCGCGGTGCCGTTGCAGCGCGACCTGGCCAGGGAACAGCGCCGGCTCAGGCTCAAGCCCGAGGCACTGGAGCGGGAGTTGGAGCTCGACCTGCGCAAGGAGAACGACACCGGGCGCAGCCGGCTGCTGCACCGGCTGCGGCTGCTCGGCGTCGGGTGGGGCGAGCCGGTGCAGTCGCGGGGGAGCACGGGCACGTTCCGGGAGACCTGGCGGCTGCGCTGGGAGCCGGAACTGGCGGTGCGGATCGCCGAGGCCGGGGTGTGGGGGACGACCGTCGAGGGCGCGGCGACGGCCAAGGCCGAGGCCGACGCGGTGCACGCGACCGCCCTCGCCGAAGTCACCGCGCTCGCCGAACACTGCCTGCTCGCGGGGCTCCCGGACGCGCTGCCCGTGGTGATGCGGGCGCTCGCCGACCGGGCCGCACTGGACGCGGACGTCGGCCATCTCGCCCAGGCCCTGCCTGCCCTGGTCCGTTCCCTGCGCTACGGCGATGTACGGGGCACCGACACCCGGGCGCTCGCCGAGCTGGCCGCGGGCCTCGCCGAGCGGGTCTTCGTCGGGCTCCCACCGGCCTGCACCGCCCTCGACGCGGACGCGGCGGAGGAGATGCGGGGCCATGTGGACGCGGTGCACACGGCGGTCGGGCTGCTCGGCGAGACGACGACGGGTGCGGAGGCCGTGACGGCGACAGGCGCGGAGGCCGTGACGGTGACGGGTGCGAAGACCGCGACGGCGACAGACACGGAGACCGGCTCTGGCTCCGACTCCGCCCCCGGTGCCGGTGCCGGTCCTCGCGTCAACCGCACCCCCACCCCCACCCGCACCTCCACCCCCGGCCCCCGCGACCTCCGTGGCCGCTGGCGGGCGGTGCTGCGCACGCTCTCGGGGCGGGACACCGTGCCCGGGGTGTTGCGGGGGCGGGCCATGAGGATTCTGCTGGACGAGGGGGAACTGGGGGCGGAGGAGGCGGCCCGGCTGATGGGGCTGGTGCTCTCGCCGGGGACCCCGCCGGCGGACGCGGCGGCCTGGATCGAGGGGTTCGTCGGCGGGAGCGGCGGGGGCGGGATGCTGCTCGTGCACGACGAGCGGCTGCTCGGGCTGGTCGACGCCTGGCTGACCGGGGTGCCGGCGGAGGCGTTCACGGACGTACTGCCGCTGCTGCGGCGGACGTTCTCGGCGTACGAGCCGGGGGTGCGCAGAACGCTGGGCGAGCTGGTGAGGCGGGGCCTGGGGGAGCGGACCCAACGGGCCGGACAGGCCGGCGGGACACCGGGGTTCGGCGCCGAAGCGGACGCCGAGCGTGCCGATGCCGTACTGCCGGTGCTGCGGCTGCTGCTCGGCCTGGACGACACGACGGCGGTTGACGACAACGACCTTGTGGGGGCGGGGAGATGACAGCGGATCTGACGGACGGCGGCACCGGAGTCGACGACCCGACGCGGGAGGCGCAGGAACGGCTGCGGCGCTGGCGGCTGGTGCTCGGGGGCGAGGCCGCCGACGGGACCGGCTGCACGCTGTCCGGGCGGGACGCGGCGATGGACGGAACGCTGGCCGCGCTCTACGGGAAGGGGGACAGACCGCGGTCGGGGCGGGAGCGGTCGGCGGGGCTGGGGGCGTCGGCGCCGTCGGTGGCGCGCTGGCTGGGCGACATCCGGACGTACTTCCCGTCCTCCGTCGTCCAGGTCATGCAGCGGGACGCCATCGACCGGCTGGGGCTGGCCGCGCTGCTGCTCGAACCGGAGATGCTGGAGGCGGTCGAGGCCGATGTGCACCTGGTCGGCACGCTGCTCTCGCTCAACAGGGCGATGCCGGAGACCACGAAGGAGACGGCACGGGCGGTCGTACGCAAGGTCGTCGAGGACCTGGAGAAGCGGCTGGCCACCCGCACCCGGGCCACCCTCACCGGCGCCCTCGACCGCAGCGCCCGGATCAGCCGGCCACGCCACCACGACATCGACTGGAACCGCACGATCGCGGCCAACCTCAAGCACTACCTGCCCGAGTACCGGACGATCGTGCCTGAGCGGCTCATCGGGTACGGGCGGGCGTCACAGTCGGTGAAGAAGGAAGTGGTCCTCTGTATCGACCAGTCCGGGTCGATGGCCGCTTCGGTCGTGTATGCCTCGGTGTTCGGGGCGGTGCTGGCGTCCATGCGCTCCATCGACACCCGGCTCGTCGTCTTCGACACGGCGGTCGTCGATCTCACCGACCAGCTCGACGACCCGGTGGACGTCCTGTTCGGCACCCAGCTCGGCGGCGGTACGGACATCAACCGGGCGCTCGCGTACTGCCAGTCGCAGATCACCCGTCCGGCCGAGACCGTCGTCGTGCTCATCAGCGACCTCTACGAGGGCGGGATACGGAACGAGATGCTGAAGCGGGTGGCGGCGATGAAGGCGTCGGGGGTGCAGTTCGTGGCGCTGCTCGCGCTGTCGGACGAGGGGGCGCCGGCCTACGACCGTGAGCACGCGGCCGCGCTCGCCGCGCTGGGCGCACCGGCGTTCGCGTGCACGCCTGATCTCTTCCCCGAGGTGATGGCGGCGGCGATCGAGAAGCGGCCGATTCCGGTGCCGGAGGCCGTGTGAAGGAGATCGCATCAAGTCAAAGAGGTCCTGTGAACAGGACATGAGTGGCCGTCGGTAAGAGGCACTTGCGCAACCGTGGGCAGGGCGTGCGAGGATCGACGCCGCGCTTCCTGCTTCCTCGCGTCCTCGTGCCGCCGCACCGAAGGAACTTCGCCGTCTTGACCTCGTCAGCAGTGCTGCCCGGTGTCGCCGTGCGCGTGTCGCACACGGTGGCGGGGCGGCGTGCGCTGCAACTGGCGCTGCTGGTCGGCGGACTGCTCGCGCTCGGCCTCCTCTGCGGAGGACGGGCGCAGGCGGCCGAGGGGACGCAAACGGTGCCGCCGCCGTTGTTGACGTCCGTGGTGAGCCGACTGGACGTGGACAAGGTGGTGCCGCACAGCGAGCCGGTGCGGGACGAGAAGGCGACGCCCCGCGAGACGGCACGCCACCCGTGCGTCACCCACTCGGCGTCCACGACACCTGTGGCACCCGTGGCACACGCCGCACCCGCACTGCCCGCCGTGCCGGTGGCCCCGGTCGTGCCGGTGGTGGGGGAAACGGTTCGCTCGGTGACCGCGGCCGTGACTCAGGGGCTCGGTGACGTGGCGCAGCAGGTGTCGGAGTTGCCGGCGAAGCTGACCACGCGGCCCCTGCCCGTGCAGTTGCCCACGCTTCCGGCGCTGCCGGGTACATCCAGCACCCTGCCGGTGTCGGAACCGCCCGCTGAGTCGCCCCCGGTGCCGGTCACCTCGGCGCCCGGCACAACCGAGGCACGGCCCGCTGTGACGGACGGCGTACGGCAGCGGACCGCGCAGCAGACCGCCCGTACGAAGAAGCCGGCGACGACCGTGACGTCGTACGGGCCGCAGGGCACCACCGTCACCCCGGCCCCGGTCTCCGGGACGGCGGCGCACACGCACACCGGGGGCCACCGTGCCCCCCACGCCGTCGACGCTCCCGGTCACCCCGCGCCCACCGGTGAGCCGGACGGCGTGCTGGGCAAGCAGGCGGTCGACGGCGGTTCCTCGAGGCACGGTGACGCGTACGCCGTGACCTTCGACGACCGGGGGCCGCTGCGGCTGGTGCCCGGTGCCGCCGCGCGCGTGGACGCGGCCGGGACCCGGGACAGGTACCGGGACATCCCCGTCTTCCCAGGCTAGGACCGGCGACCCGCTTTCCCTGCTCCCCGCCCAGACCTGTCGCGCGGGGGCGGAACAGGTCTGCCCGTCTGTCCGGACCCCTGCGGATCCCGTGCTTCGGATCCCTCTCCGCGGCATCCCACTCGGCATCCCCGTGGATTCCCCTCCGACCGCTCCGGACGGCGATGTCCCCAGCCGCGCTTCCGGCCCACCGGAAGCCTCCCGGCTCCGCAGCTGCGTGACGTACGCACCGGAGCCCCTAAGGACTGACGTACGCATGAACAAGAACATCGGCAGCTCCCTCTTCATAGCCACCGACGACGCCGCACGCCGGCGGGAGGCGAGCCGAGCGGCCAGGATCCGCGCCGCGCAGGCCATCCAGGGGGCCCGGGCGGCACGGGCCGCACAGGCCACGGCCAAGGCCCAGGCCACCGCGAGGGCGCACGCCCAGGCCCTGCAGAGGCGGGCGGCGACCATGCTCGCGGCCACCGGCTCCGGTTCCGGCATCGACACCGGCATTGGCGCCGTGTCCCTGACCTCGGAGTGCGTCCCCGGGCCGCAGGCCAGGAGCTACTCCGTCTGACTCCGGGGGCGCCCGGCCCGGACGGCCGAATGCCGTCGGTCCGTCCGGTCGGAATCCCTCGGTCCGGGCCGCCCGGTCCCCATTGGGGCGGGGACCGGCCGCCCGCCCCCTGAGAAGGGGCCTGAGGCCTCACCGGGCCAACCCCAGCCCGGTGAGGCCTCGCACATTGTCCGCAAGGCGGCACGCGGTGCCACCAGAACCCGCAATACCCGGCATCATGTGACAGGTATCACCGCTCAGGTGTGACCCCTGATTTAGAGACCCCCCGCGAGCGGCGATAATCTGCGAGACGGACATGCCGCGCGCTCGGACACCGTGTGCGCCTCCCTTGTGACACATTGCGGACGTCACGTTGCCCTTCGCGGCACGCCCACGCATCCAACGAACCGCGAGATCACTGATAGGGACGGAAGCGCGTGGACCTGTTCGAGTACCAGGCGAGGGACCTCTTCGCCAAGCACGATGTACCGGTGCTGGCCGGTGAAGTCATCGACACGCCTGAGGCGGCGCGCGAGATCACCGAGCGTCTGGGCGGCAAGTCCGTCGTCAAGGCGCAGGTGAAGGTCGGTGGTCGCGGCAAGGCCGGTGGCGTCAAGCTGGCCGCCTCCGCGGACGAGGCCGTCGCCCGGGCGACGGACATTCTCGGCATGGACATCAAGGGCCACACGGTCCACAAGGTCATGATCGCCGAGACCGCCCCGGAGATCGTCGAGGAGTACTACGTCTCCTTCCTCCTCGACCGTGCCAACCGCACCTTCCTCTCCATCGCCTCCGTCGAGGGCGGCATGGAGATCGAGGAGGTGGCGGCCACCCGTCCGGAGGCCGTCGCCCAGACCCCGATCAACGCGATCGACGGTGTGGACCTGGCCAAGGCCAAGGAGATCGTCGCCGCGGCGAAGTTCCCGGCCGACGTCGCCGACCAGATCGCCGACATCCTGGTCAAGCTGTGGGACACCTTCATCAAGTCGGACGCCCTCCTCGTCGAGGTCAACCCGCTCGCGAAGGTCGTCTCCGGCGAGGTCCTGGCCCTGGACGGCAAGGTGTCGCTCGACGACAACGCCGAGTTCCGGCACGACTGGGACGAGCTGCACGACAAGGCCGCGGCCAACCCGCTCGAGGCCGCCGCCAAGGAGAAGAACCTCAACTACGTCAAGCTCGACGGCGAGGTCGGCATCATCGGCAACGGCGCGGGTCTCGTCATGAGCACCCTGGACGTCGTCGCGTACGCCGGTGAGAAGCACGGCGGCGTCAAGCCCGCCAACTTCCTCGACATCGGCGGTGGCGCCTCCGCCCAGGTGATGGCGAACGGCCTGGAGATCATCCTCGGTGACCCGGACGTCCGGTCCGTGTTCGTCAACGTCTTCGGTGGCATCACCGCCTGCGACGAGGTCGCAAACGGCATCGTGCAGGCCCTGAAGCTCCTGGAGGACCGCGGCGAGAACGTCTCCAAGCCGCTCGTCGTCCGCCTCGACGGCAACAACGCCGAACTGGGTCGCAAGATCCTCACCGACGCCAACCACCCGCTGGTGCAGCGCGTCGACACCATGGACGGCGCGGCCGACAAGGCCGCCGAGCTGGCCCACGCCGCCAAGTAAGCACTCAGGACGAGGACAGAACACACCATGGCTATCTGGCTCAACAAGGACAGCAAGGTCATCGTCCAGGGCATGACCGGCGCCACGGGCATGAAGCACACCAAGCTCATGCTGGGCGACGGCACCAACGTCGTGGGCGGCGTCAACCCGCGCAAGGCCGGTCAGAAGGTCGACTTCGACGGCACCGAGGTACCGGTCTTCGGCACCGTCAAGGAGGCCATCGAGGCCACCGGCGCCAACGTCTCCGTCATCTTCGTGCCGGAGAAGTTCACCAAGGCCGCGGTCGACGAGGCCATCGACGCCGAGATCCCGCTGGCGGTCGTGATCACCGAGGGCATCGCCGTGCACGACTCGGCGGCCTTCTGGGCGTACGCCGGCAAGAAGGGCAACAAGACCCGGATCATCGGCCCGAACTGCCCCGGCATCATCACCCCGGGCCAGTCGAACGTCGGCATCATCCCGGGCGACATCACCAAGCCGGGCCGTATCGGCCTGGTCTCGAAGTCCGGCACGCTGACGTACCAGATGATGTACGAGCTCCGTGACATCGGCTTCTCGACCGCCGTCGGCATCGGTGGCGACCCGATCATCGGCACCACGCACATCGACGCGCTCGCCGCGTTCCAGGACGACCCCGACACCGACCTGATCGTGATGATCGGTGAGATCGGTGGCGACGCCGAGGAGCGTGCGGCCGCGTTCATCAAGGAGAACGTGACCAAGCCGGTCGTCGGTTACGTCGCGGGCTTCACCGCGCCCGAGGGCAAGACCATGGGTCACGCCGGCGCCATCGTCTCCGGTTCGTCGGGCACCGCCCAGGCGAAGAAGGAGGCCCTGGAGGCCGCGGGCGTCAAGGTCGGCAAGACCCCGACCGAGACGGCGAAGCTGGCGCGCGAGATTCTCGCCGGCTGACGCCACGCAAGACAGCTGAGCGTCGGCAGGCCCGTCCCCGGGGTGGGGGCGGGCCTGCCGACGTTGCGGGAACCGCGCGACCAGCCCCCACCGGCCCGCGGCCGAACCCGCTCACCTCGCCGTCGGAACCAGCCGCTCCGGGCCGTTCGCCGCTTCCTTCCGCAGCTTCGCGCGCAGTGCACGCTCCCCTGCCGACAACGGCCCCAGCCCCACCTCCGCCGGTACCCCGCTGATCGCCTGTGCCGGGCCGACCGGCGCCTCGTAGTGCGTCGGTGCCGTCCGTAGCGTGAGCGTCGTCGCCGCGACGATCGTCGCCGTGAAGGCGAGGGCGGACCGGGTCCAGAAACGTGTCCGGCGTTCGGCGTAGGTCCGCACGGCGGTCGGCCGGCCCGCCCGCAGGCTTTCCGCCGAGGCCAGTTCGGCCATCCGGCGGTTCAACGCGGCGGGGTCCGCCAGCTCGGGAACCTCGTCGGCGACCGCCCGCCGCGCGTGGGTCAGCCGCCGCGCCGCCGCCGGCGTGCTCGCCTCCGTCTCCGCCGCCGTCTCCGGCAGGTCGAGGCCGACGCCGTCGTACAGCAGGAGCGTGCGGCGGTACGACGGCGGGAGTTTGAGGAGCGCGTCCAGCAGGGCGCGGTCGGCCGCGTCGGCCGGTGGGGACTCGGGCTGGCGGTAGCGCAGCCGGAGCCGGTGCCAGGGGGAGAGCGCGCACTCGTGCGCAACCGCCCGCACCCAGCCGGCCGGGTCCCGGTCGCGGGCCACCTGCGGCCAGTTCTGCCAGGCGAGTTGGAAGGCCCGCTCGACGGCTTCCCGCGCCAGCTCCCGGCGCCCGGTGAGCAGATAGGTCTGCCGTACCAGGGCCGGGGCGCAGAACGCGTACAGCGCGTCGAAGGCCTGAGTGGGCGTCAGGACAGCGGACGGTACGGCCTCGTCGGCGTGGACAGGGCTCTGCGTCACCGGGCGCACCTTCCCTCGAAAAAACACATAAACATATATTGGGCGACACTTCGGTGGTTTGCCTGTTACGACGGGAAAGCGCGTGTCGTTGGGAGCATGGCCGTCGTGATTCGGATGCCCGCACACCGACCGCCGTCGGCACCCCCGCCGCGCCCGTCGCTTCTGTCGCTCCTGCTCACCCGGTTGCGCGACCGTTCCCCCGGACTGGGCGCGAGCCTCCTGGGCGGCGCCATCGCGGCCGGGCTCGGACTCGGCTTCTTCTCCGTGCTGGTGATGGCGCTGTGGGTCAGTTCGCCGTATCCCGACAGCGGACCGGGCGGCGCGCTGCATCTCGCGGCGGCGCTGTGGCTCCTCGCCCACGGGGTCGAACTGGTCCGCACCGACACCCTGTCCGGGGCGCCGGCCCCGGTCGGGGTGACGCCGTTGCTGCTGCTCGTGCTGCCGGCGCTGCTGGTGTACCGGGGGGCGCGGGACGCGGTGGACGCCCCGGACGGCGACGGCGACGACATCGACGCACCGCCGCCGGTCCAGGCCCGTACGGCGTGGACCGGGGTCGTCGCCGGCTATCTCGGCGTCGGCGGCTGCGTCGCGCTGTACGCCTCCGGCGGCGAACTGCGGCCCGCCTGGGGATGGGTGGCGGTGTCCGTGCCGCTGCTCGCGACGGCCGCGGCGGGCGCCGGGGTGTGGACGGCGTACGGCCGTCCGCGCGAGCCACTGCTGAGTCTGGCGGTGGTGCTCCCGGGGCCGGTACGGCGACTGCTCGTCGGCCGGGACACCCGGGAGCGGTGGGGTACGGCCGTCCGTGCCTCCCTGGCCGGGGTGGCCGTGTTCTTCGGGGGCGGAACGCTGCTGCTCGCGGTGTCGCTGGTGGCGCACGGTGACACGGCCCGGGCGTCGTTCCTGCAACTGACGGAGGGGTGGACCGGCCGGTTCGCGGTCCTGCTCCTGTGCCTCTCGCTGATCCCGAACGCGGCGGTGTGGTCGGCGTCGTACGCGGTCGGCCCCGGCTTCGCGCTCGGCGCCGGTCATGTCGTGAACCCTTTTGCCGCCGACCCGGCCCCGCTCCTGCCGCCCTTGCCGCTGCTCGCGGCCGTGCCGGCGCACGGGCCCGGAACGCCGCTGAACCTGCTGGCCGGGGCGGTGCCGATGGCGGCCGGGGTGACGATGGCGTGGTTCGTGGTGGGCAGAGCGGCCAGGCGGAGCTGGTCCGCCGGGCGCACGGCCGGGGTGACGACGCTGGCGGCGCTGCTGTGCGCGCTGCTGCTTGCGGCCCTCGCCGAACTGGCGGGCGGCCCCCTCGGTGTCGCCACGCTCACCCGCTTCGGGCCGCTCTGGTGGCAGACGGGCCCGGCGACCTGCGCCTGGCTCCTCGTGGTGGGCGTACCGGCGGCCCTGGCGGTGCGGGCCTTGCGGGGGCTGAGCCCGGCCTCGTTGGCGGCCTGGCTCGGGTTCGGGAAACAGAAGTCCGGGGAGGAACCGGCCGCGGAGAAGGAGAGCGAGGCCCCGGCGAGCCCGGCCCCCGCCGTGGTGGTCTCGCTGCTGCCCGACCAGGGCGACGGCGACACGTACGAGGCGCTGCCCGCCGAGCCGTACGAGATGCTGCGGGCCGACCCACCGCCCGCCCCCTGGCAGGACGATGCGGCACGCAAGGCCCGGTGGGCGACGCTGCGAGAGGCAGCCGAGCCGCCGGACAGCCCCGACGGAACCTGATGGTGGGACTGACCCCTTCCGGCCGTCCCGTCAGCCGTTCGTGGTGCTCAGGAAGGTGCGCAGCTCCTGCGGCAGCAGATGGTCGCAGGACTGCTGGGCCTCGCTGGTGAGGGCGTCCGTGACGCACGTGTAGTAGTCGCGGTAGACCATCTGGGCCGTGAAGGTCGCCGCCACCAGGGCCAGGGCAAGCGAGGCCGTGACCAGGCCGCTGATCGCCGCCGTCGTCTGCGGGCGGCCGGTGGCGGCCGTGGCCTCCTCGGGGCTGCGCGGCTTGGCGCGGAGCGCGCTGACACCCCAGTAGATACCCAGGGCGCCCAGCAGCAGTGCCACGTACGGCCAGCCGAAGAGGGCGAAGAGGAAGGCCCACATCCCGCACAGCAGGGCATACCGCGCCCGGCGCTGTGCCGGGTCCGTCGGGTCGAAGCGCATACCCGGGCCACCGGGGCCGCCCTGACCGCCGTCGCCCGGACGCTCGTCGGGACGCTCGCCGAAGCCGCCGGACTGCCGGCCGGGCTGGCGGTCGCTCCACTGGCTGCCCCAGGGCGATCCCTTGTCGCCGTCACCGGCCGGGCGGCGGGGCTGCCACGGCTTGTCCGGCGTGCCCTCCGGCGGCGGGGCGAAGGGGTTGTCGTCCTGCTGGTCGCCCTTCGGCCGGTCCGAGGGCGCCTCCGGCGGCGAGGCCGGCCGCTCCCGCAACAGCACGGCGGAACGCGGCCCTCCCTGTACCGACTGCGGGGGGAGCATGCGAAGTCCCAGGCTGCGGTCCGGCATCAAAGTGAGCGTCTTCCCCTAGATCAAGATGAACAGAGCGGATGGCTGAGCTGACGGCTGTGACTGGCTTACGGATACGACCGCATGGATACAGCTGATGGATACGGCTGATCGATACAGCGGACGAAACGGCTGGTTACTTCGTGAACGCGTCGTATCCCGCACGCGTTCCCGCCTCGGTACCTCCCAGACGCTACCTTCCGGCCACGCCCCCGTCCCGTGGGGGCCGTCCGGTGTGCCGGTATCGTTGCTGACGGTCGCCCGCTTCGTAGACTTCCCCGTATCCCGGGGCGCGAAGCACTCGTACGAATGTACAAAGCGTGTGCGAGTCCGGCCGCCGTACCGACGCTCCCCCGAGAAAGGGCCAAACCGTGGCCGCCAAGCCCGTGGCCAAGCGCCTCGTCGTGCTGGTCTCCGGATCCGGCACCAACCTCCAGGCGCTCCTCGACGCGATCGCCGAGAGCGGCGTCGAGGCCTACGGCGCCGAGGTCGTCGCCGTAGGTGCCGACCGTGACGGCATCGAGGGGCTCGCGCGCGCCGAGCGCGCCGGGATCGCGACCTTCGTGACCAGGGTGAAGGACTTCGGGACGCGGCAGGAGTGGGACCGGGCGCTGACCGAGGCCGTGGCCGCGCACGAACCCGACCTGGTCGTCTCCGCCGGGTTCATGAAGATCCTCGGCAAGGAGTTTCTGGCACGGTTCGGCGGGCGGACGGTGAACACACACCCCGCCCTGCTGCCCAGTTTCGCCGGGGCCCACGGCGTACGGGACGCGCTCGCGTACGGCGTCAAGGTCACCGGCTGCACCGTCCACTTCGTCGACGACGGCGTCGACACCGGGCCGATCATCGCTCAGGGCGTGGTGGAGGTCCGGGACGAGGACGACGAGAGCGCTCTGCACGAGCGCATCAAGGAAGTCGAGCGAAGCCTGCTCGTCGAGGTCGTGGGGCGGATCGCCCGCAACGGCCATCGCATCGAGGGACGAAAGGTAGTTATCCAGTGACCGCCGAGAGCAACAAGCGGCCCATCCGACGGGCGCTCGTCAGCGTCTACGACAAGACGGGCCTCGAAGACCTCGCGCGCGGGCTGCACGGGGCGGGTGTCGAACTCGTCTCCACCGGCTCCACCGCCTCCCGTATCGCCGCCGCCGGTGTCCCCGTGACCAAGGTCGAGGAGCTCACCGGCTTCCCGGAGTGCCTGGACGGCCGGGTCAAGACCCTGCACCCCAAGGTGCACGCCGGCATCCTCGCCGACCTGCGCCTGGAGAGCCACCGGCAGCAGCTCGAAGAGCTCGGTGTCGAGCCGTTCGACCTCGTCGTGGTCAACCTCTACCCGTTCCGTGAGACCGTCGCCTCGGGTGCCTCGCCCGACGAGTGCGTCGAGCAGATCGACATCGGCGGCCCCTCGATGGTCCGCGCCGCCGCCAAGAACCACCCCTCGGTCGCCGTGGTCACCAGCCCCGAGCGGTACGCCGACGTCCTCGCCGCCGTCGCCGAGGGCGGCTTCGACCTCGCCACCCGCAAGCGGCTCGCCGCCGAGGCCTTCCAGCACACCGCGTCGTACGACGTGGCGGTCGCCTCCTGGTTCGCCTCCGAGTACGCCCCCGTGGACGACTCCCGGTTCCCCGACTTCCTCGGCGCCACCTGGGAGCGCGAGAACACCCTGCGCTACGGCGAGAACCCGCACCAGCCCGCCGCCCTCTACGTCGACGCCGACGGCGGCGGCCTCGCGAAGGCCGAGCAGCTGCACGGCAAGGAGATGTCGTACAACAACTACACGGACACGGACGCCGCGCGCCGTGCCGCGTACGACCACGACGAGCCCTGCGTCGCGATCATCAAGCACGCCAACCCCTGTGGCATCGCGATCGGTTCGGACGTCGCCGAGGCGCACCGCAAGGCGCACGCCTGCGACCCGCTGTCGGCGTTCGGCGGGGTCATCGCCGTGAACCGGCCGGTGAGCAAGGCGATGGCCGAGCAGGTCGCGGAGATCTTCACCGAGGTCATCGTCGCCCCGGACTACGAGGAGGGGGCCCTGGAGGCCCTCGCCAAGAAGAAGAACATCCGCGTGCTGAAGGCGCCGGGCGCCCCCGCCAACCCGGTCGAGGTCAAGCCCGTCGACGGCGGTGTGCTGCTCCAGGTCACCGACCGGCTCCAGGCGGAGGGCGACGACCCGGCCAACTGGACCCTGGCCACCGGCGAGGCGCTGAGCCCCGAGGAGCTCCGGGAACTCGCCTTCGCCTGGAAGGCCTGCCGGGCCGTGAAGTCCAACGCCATCCTGCTCGCCAAGGACGGCGCCTCGGTCGGCGTCGGCATGGGCCAGGTCAACCGCGTGGACTCCGCGAAGCTCGCCGTCGAGCGGGCGGGGGAGGAGCGGGCCCGCGGCTCCTATGCCGCCTCCGACGCCTTCTTCCCCTTCCCCGACGGCCTGGAGGTCCTCACCGCGGCCGGCGTCAAGGCCGTGGCGCAGCCGGGCGGTTCGATGCGCGACGAACTGAGCATCGAGGCCGCGAAGAAGGCGGGCGTGACGATGTACTTCACGGGGACGCGGCACTTCTTCCACTGACCCTCGCAAGAGCGGAAACGCCAGGGCCGTGTCCCCCCTGCGCGGGGGGACACGGCCCTTGGAGTGTGCGTGACCGGGTCGCTCAGTTGCTGCGGATCACGATCGTGCCGCACACCTTGTCGGCGAAGGTCTGGCGCTTGGAGTCCCACGCCGGCCACAGCCAGCCCAGGTAGCACGCGATGTTGTCCAGGGCGTGGGCGATACGGCGCACGAAGGCCATGCCGATGCCGATCGGCTGGCCGGTGGCCTCCTTCACCAGGCGGATGCCCAGCGCCTTCTTACCGACGGTCTGGCCGGTGCGGCCCTCCTGGACCAGTAGCCAGATCGCCACGGCGATGACGGCCAGGAAGCCGATCACGGACAGCGCCGACACCTTGGCGGCGCTGCCGATGATGACGAGGATGCCCGGCACCAGAAGGACCAGGAAGTCGACCAGGGTGCCGAGAAAACGCTGACCCCAGTTCGCGTACGGCGGCGTCGCGCCGTAACCCTGCTGCGGGTAGCCGTAGCCACCCTGCTGCGGGTAGCCGGGCTGCTGCTGCGGGTAGCCGTACCCCTGCTGCGGCGGCACGCCCTGCGGGGCCTGCTGGTAGCCGGGCTGCTGCTGCGGGTAGCCGTAGCCGGGCTGGCCCTGCTGCGGGTCCTGCGGCTGACCGTAGGGGTTGTTGGGCGCGCCGAAACTCATGACGGGATTCCTCCGTTTGACCTGCGGGGACGACGCGGACAAGGACGGAGGTACGTCATGATCTGAGCGGTTTGCCCCCCCACCGGACCGCGATACTGCGCCGCTCATCGTTTAGTAAGGGCGAGTTGTTGTCCAGTCCGATTCGCGAGGTGTTGTGCAAGTGCAACATCATTGATCATGACCGCACACCCGATTGGAACCGGGAGACCGGCATCCGCGAGGATGGAGCCATGACCGCCCAGATTCTCGATGGCAAGGCCACCGCAGCCGCGATCAAGTCCGATCTGACCGCCCGCGTGGCGGCGCTGAAGGAGAAGGGCGTCACGCCCGGCCTCGGCACGATCCTGGTCGGGGACGACCCCGGCAGCCAGAAGTACGTCGCCGGCAAGCACCGTGACTGTGCGCAGGTCGGCATCGCCTCCATCCAGCGCGAGCTGCCCGCCACCGCGACCCAGGAGGAGATCGAGGCCGTCGTCCGCGAACTCAACGACGACCCGGCCTGCACCGGCTACATCGTCCAGCTCCCGCTGCCCAAGGGCATCGACGAGAACCGCATCCTGGAGCTGATGGACCCGCACAAGGACGCGGACGGCCTGCACCCGACGAACCTCGGCCGCCTCGTCCTGAACGAGCCCGCGCCGCTGCCCTGCACCCCCAACGGCGTGCTGACCCTGCTGCGCCGCTACGGCGTCGAGATCAAGGGTGCCGAGGTCGTGGTCGTCGGCCGTGGCGTCACCATCGGGCGCCCGATGCCGCTGCTGCTCACCCGGCGCAGCGAGAACGCGACGGTGACCCAGTGCCATACCGGCACGCGCGATCTGTCCGCCCACCTCAGGCGCGCCGACATCATCGTCGCCGCGGCCGGCTCCCCGCACCTGATCCGCCCCGAGGACGTCAAGCCGGGCGCGGCCGTCCTCGACATCGGTGTCTCCCGCAACGCCGACGGCAAGATCGTCGGCGATGTGCATCCCGGCGTCGCCGAGATCGCCGGGTGGCTCTCCCCGAACCCCGGTGGTGTCGGGCCGATGACCCGGGCGCAGCTGCTCGTCAACGTGGTCGAGGCGGCGGAGCGCAGTGTCGGCTGACGGCGGTCACGGGCAGGATGCGGGGCGCCGCGCGACCCGGCGCTTCCCGCTGTTCACACGGGACACGGCGCGCCCCGAGGGGGGCGGCAGGGCCGCGTCGGGGGATCTGCCGGCGCCGGCCCGGCAGTGGCCGCTGCTGGTGGTGCTGGCGACCGTCGCGGTGGGGTTGCTGCTGACCTCGCTGGACCAGTTCCGCGTCGGTGCGCTGCTGATCGGGGCGGCGCTGCTCGCGGGGGCGGTGATGCGGTGGATACTGCCGAGCGTGGGGATGCTGGCGGTGCGGTCCCGGTTCACGGACATCGCGACGTACGGAGTGCTGGGGCTGGCGATCGTGCTGCTGGCGTTGATGGCGCAGCCGAAGCCGTGGCTGGTGATCCCGTATCTGAAGGACACGCTGCACTTCACGATGAAGAACTAGCTGAAGAACTGGCCGAAGAACTGGCCGCAGCCGGGCGCCGGCGGTGGTGGTGGCGTACGAGACGGGACTGGTGACACCGGGCGGCCCAGCCGACCGGTGAGCCGACCGGCGGACCGTTGTGCGGATCGGTGGGCCGTTCGCAAGGCCGCTGTCCGAAAGGCGGCCCGTCCCCTCCCCCGAGCAGGACGGACCGCCGTCGGGTTTCAGCCTTCCCACCGCGGGGCGGCTCTTCAACGGCTGTCCGTCGGCTGTGGCACAGGGGTGACAGTTCCGCTACGGACCGTCCGCACTGCCACAGCCTGCGGGAACCGTCGGACCGCCCACCGTCGTCACCCGGTCTGAACTGGCAACGAACTGGCAACGCGCGAAGCCGCGGAGGTGTGTGATGGCGGCTGGCAGCCGCTGCCGGAGGGGCTCCCGGCGGAGGTGCGGCACTTCGTGGAGCAGCTGCGGCTCCTCAAGGACGACACCGGCCTCAGCCTGGTCGCGCTGGGCGCCCGCACCGCGTACAGCAAGTCCTCCTGGCAGCGCTACCTCAACGCGGTACAGCCGCCGTCGCGCTGTGCCGGGTCGCGGACCTCACCGGCGCCGACGCCGAACGGCACACCGTGCGCTGGGAACTGGCCGTCCAGGCCTGGCCGCGCCCGGCGAACGTGCCGGAACGACTGCCCGGCGCCGGGGAGTACGAGGACGATCCCACCCTCCCCTGGTGGGACCGCCCGGAGGAGCCGGCGCCCCGCCCGCACGGCCGGCTGCTGCTTGCCGCGGTCCTGCTGCTGCTCGTACTGCTCCTTGTGGCGGTCGTCGGTGCCGTGGTTCTCGGGTGAGCTGAGTGCCCTGTGACCTGCGAGGTCACGGCCGGATGACCGGTGTGTCGATGTGTTGACAAGTTCGCGGATATGTCACGAAGCCGACTCACAAGCGGGCTAACGTGTCCAATCGGGGCGAGCCGAGGGCCCGTTGGACCGCGCCGCTGTCGGCGTGCGACGGTGCACGTCGGCCGGTCAGTGCTCCTGTGCGCCCCCTGCCCGGGGACTGGGTTCCGGGGGTGCCGCGGTCCGCTGGGTAGGCCAGAACGGGGACCGGCGCGGGGGCACCACGCGCAAGGGGAACGCGGGGGAAGACACGGCACCGAGCCGGGGGAAAGACGACCGGGGGAAGAGGGGGGAAGCAATGCCTCGTTGGAAGGCCCTGCCGGATGAACTCGATCCGCAGGTCAGGGAGTTCGCGACCCAGCTGCGGCGGCTCGTGGACCGCAGCGGGCTGAGTGTGGCGACACTGTCCGATCGCACCGGGTACAGCAAGACGTCCTGGGAGCGGTACCTGGGCGGGCGCCTGCTGGCGCCCAAGGGCGCGATCGTCGCGCTTGCCGAGGTCACCGGCGCCAATCCCGTCCATCTCACGACCATGTGGGAGCTGGCCGAACGGGCCTGGAGCCGTTCGGAGATGCGTCACGACATGACGATGGAGGCGATCCGGATCTCCCAGGCGCGCGCCGCGCTGGGGGAGTTCGGGGGGCCACCGGTCACGTCCACGTCCACGACCACGGCCGGGGGCAAGGCGCCGCGCCGGGCGGGCAGCGCCGTCGCGACATCGGGGATCGCCGGGCCGGCGGGTGTCTCGCCCACCATTCCGCCCCAGCCGACGGCACCCGACGCCGACCGCCGCGAGGGAACGGGGTCCCGTGGACCGGCCGCGCCCGGGGGACCGACGGCCCCCGGCGGCGGCAGGCGGCGGCTGACGATGTTCCTCGCGGGGGCCGTCGGCGTGGCCGTGATCGTCGCCGGCGTCATCTTCCTCACCGGCAAGGACGGCGGCGACGGGAAGAGGAACGGGAGTGCTGCCACCTCCTCCGCCCCGTCCACCAGCGCCGGCACCGAACTGCCGGCCGGCGTGAAGTGCGCGGGCGCCGGCTGCACCGGCAAGGACGCCGAGGCCATGGGGTGCAGCGGCGACCTCGTGACCACCGCCAGGACCGCCACGGTCGGTGCCACCACCCTGGAGGTCCGCTACAGCAGCACCTGCGGCGCCGCCTGGGGCCGGATCACGGGCGCCACCCAGGGCGACTCGGTGCGGGTCACGGCCGGCACCGCCTCGGAGACCGGCGACATCACGGCCGTCGGCGACACGATCGCCTACACGCCGATGGTGGCGGTACGGGACGCGGCTGAGGCCAAGGCCTGCGCGACGCTGGCCTCGGGGCAGACGGGATGCACGTCGTAGAAACACGTCGCAGAAACCCGGCGTGCCCAGGAAACGCCGCGGCGTTTCCTGGGCACGCGAACCGTACCCCCCACGGGAGTCCGGATTCCGGTTCCCCCGGTTGGCGGCCGCTCCGTCTCACCTCTCCCGGACGGGCGGCCGCCTCTTCTGTCGTGCCGCTTGTAGGGTCACGTCTGTGGGGTGAGCCACACACACCCCTCCCCGTCCGGCATCCGGAATGCGCGATAGCCTGACCGGTGGATCTCTTGATGCCGAGAGATCGATCATTTGTACGTCCGCACCCCAGGGCAAGGACGCCCACCGCCAGCTGTCATACGGAGAACGCCATGACCCGCACTCCCGTGAACGTCACCGTCACCGGCGCGGCCGGCCAGATCGGTTACGCCCTGCTCTTCCGCATCGCCTCCGGCCAGCTGCTCGGCGCGGACGTGCCGGTCCGGCTCCGCCTCCTGGAGATCACGCCCGCGCTGAAGGCCGCCGAGGGCACCGCCATGGAGCTCGACGACTGCGCCTTCCCGCTCCTCCAGGGCATCGACATCACCGACGACCCGAACGTCGCCTTCGACGGTGCCAACGTCGCTCTCCTCGTCGGCGCCCGCCCCCGCACCAAGGGCATGGAGCGCGGTGACCTCCTGGAGGCCAACGGCGGCATCTTCAAGCCGCAGGGCAAGGCCATCAACGACCACGCCGCGGACGACATCAAGGTCCTGGTCGTCGGCAACCCGGCCAACACCAACGCGCTCATCGCGCAGGCCGCCGCGCCGGACGTACCGGCCGAGCGTTTCACCGCGATGACCCGCCTCGACCACAACCGCGCGCTGACCCAGCTCGCGAAGAAGACGGGCTCCACGGTCGCCGACATCAAGCGCCTGACCATCTGGGGCAACCACTCCGCCACCCAGTACCCCGACATCTTCCACGCGACCGTCGCCGGCAAGAACGCCGCGGAGGTCGTGAACGACGAGAAGTGGCTGGCCGAGGAGTTCATCCCGACCGTTGCCAAGCGCGGTGCGGCCATCATCGAGGCCCGCGGCGCCTCCTCGGCCGCCTCCGCCGCCAACGCCGCCATCGACCACGTCCACACCTGGGTCAACGGCACCGCCGACGGCGACTGGACCTCCATGGGCATCCCGTCGGACGGCTCCTACGGCGTCCCGGAGGGCCTGATCTCCTCCTTCCCGGTCACCACCAAGGACGGCAAGTACGAGATCGTCCAGGGCCTGGAGATCAGCGACTTCTCCCGCGCCCGCATCGACGCCTCGGTGCAGGAGCTGGCGGAGGAGCGCGACGCGGTCCGCGCCCTCGGCCTCATCTGAGCCTCCCGCACCCACGGGCCCCACTCCGGTTTCGTCCGGAACGGGGCCCGTTCCCGTTTCCGCCGCTACCGTCGGAAGGAGTACGCGGTGGAGTGAATCGGGGGGTTCGCGATGAGCGACAGGAACGGCGGGAACGACGAGAACGGCTGGCCGGAGAACAACACGGGGAGCGAGCCGCCGGAGGGCTCACGACGGGCGGAAGAGCCGGGACACCAGGAGGAGTTGGCGGGCCCGCAGACGCAGAGATGGCCGACGGCGACCAGTCCCTCGACCTCGCCGAGAACGACCCCGGGTACGGATACGCGAAGCAACCCGGTTATCAGGCCGGCGACCGCACCTCCGGCGACACCTGGGCCGAACTGTCGTACCGATACGACGCCGACGGCAAGGGGGCCAAGGGTGCCCGCCAGGTCATCGACCACCGTTTCCAGGCCGCCGACGGCACCCTGTACGCGATCCGCTCCAGCGGGCCCGGGAGTCTCGCCGCCGGACTGGTCGGGGGCCGCTCACCACAGCGTTCGACTCCTTCTGCCCTATGGACGCCCGGTGCTCCTGAGCGCCGTCACTCCATCCCCTTCTTCCCCGGTGTCCAGAACGGCTTGGTGAGGACCGCCCGCCGGTCCCACCCCGCCTCCTGGACAAGCACCCTCCGTACCGCCTGCACGGTCCGCGCCTCGCCGGCGACATACGCGATCCCGCCGGGCTCGGGGGCGAGCCGGCGTACCGCCTCCGGCAGTTCGGTCTCGCCGCGGAGCACCCAGTCGAGCCGCTCCGCGTGCGCGAGGGGCAGCCGGTCCGCCGCGGTCTCCGTCTCCACACAGCCGGAGACCACGGCCTCCTCGGGCAGCGCCGCGAGCATCGCGCCGAAGGCGACCGAGGCCGTCTCGTCGCCGACGAAGACGTGGTGGGCGGCCTCGGGGCGCAGCGTGAACGTGCCTTCGGGCTTGCGCAGCCGCACCTGCTCGCCGGTGCCGACCGTGCGCCCCCACCGGGCCCCCGGCCCGTCCTCGTGATGGTCCAGCACACACAACTCGACGACGCCGGAGGTGTCGTAGTGCCAGACGGAGTAGGTGCGGAGGGTCAGGCCGGTGACCAGCACCCGGACCTGCTGGCCGGGGCGGACGTCGAGACCGGCGAGCTGGTCGCCGTCGATGCGCAGTCGGCGTATGCGGGCGGTGATCTGTTCGGCCTCCGTGACGGTACCGCGCAGGGTCAGCAGATCGAGGACGGGATTCAGCAGAGCGGGCACGGGTGGCTCCTCAGCGGGCCTTATGGTGAGGGGAGTCGTTCAGGCACCGATTGAACGCGATAGTACGCGTTTCCGGCCAGACGCGATAGTGCGTGTCGACTGGGGTGGTCGACACGTCCACGCCCGAGGTGCATGCGGAGCACCTCCACGAGGACCACATGCTCGGTGTCGTACGGGCCGGACACCCGCTCCTGGACGGGGAGCTGACGCCCGAGCGGTATGCGACCGTGGCCGGTCATCTGAACGTCTCGCGGCGCGGCAGGCTGCACGGCCCGGTGGACACCGCGCTGGCCGAACTCGGCCTGGAGCGCCGGGTGGTGGGCACCGTCGGCGCCTTCCCGGCCTCCCTGTTCGTGCTCCGCGGCTCCGACCTGATCGGTCTGATCGGCTCCTGGAGCGTGCCCCTGGCCACCGCCCTCGGCCTGGTCACCTTCGAGGTGCCGCTCGACCTCCCGCCGATCAGCATCGGGCTGGCCTGGCACCCACGCCATGACGCCGACCCGGCGCACGCCTGGTTCCGGCGCTGTGTACGGGAGTTGATGATCGGCGGGCGCGTGGGGGAGGACCCGCCGGCCGAGTTCTGACCAGCGGCGTCTTCGGGTAATTCCGGTTCACCGGTCACGGCCGTCCCCCTATGCTGATGGTTTGTCAACTGGAAGCTTGGCAAAGCACTTCAGCACGCACTTCCAGCACGCACTTGCAGCAACGCCGTACCGGTAACTCACGGCCGGCAACGCACTTCACACGCATCGGGGGATCGGCGTGAGCACTGCTTACGTGCCGCACCAACCACAGCCGGGGCCGCCCGCCGGGCCACCGCCCGCGCTGCCGCCCACACCGCCGTACGCCAGCGAGGCCACCCGGCTGCTGTGCGCGGGCACCTACCTGGATTCCGCGTACCGGGACCGGGTCATCGAGGAACTCCACCTCAACGAACAGCGGATCGCCGCGCCCTCGCTGGGCTTCGACGCCGCCCGGGTGCTCGCTCATGCCCTGCGCGCCCGCCGCCAGGAGCTGCTGTGGGCCGGGGCGATCCTCGGTCTGTGGGTGGTGGGGCTGCCGCTCAGCGGTGGGCTGCTCGTGTTCTTCCTGGTGCCGGGTATCGCGCTCGCCGTCGCACCGTGGATCAGGGGCCGCGCCGCCCGCCCGCCGCTGTACCGGGTGATCGCCGCCCTCATGGTCCGCTGGTGGGGCCGGTCCTTCTACGCGGTCGCCCTGATCGCGACCCTCGTCGTCGCGTTCGGCGGCGGCTCGGACAACGGCCCCTCGTACGACTCGTACGGCTCCTACGACGGCTCCTACGGCTACAGCTACTCCGACTCGACCAGCTTCGGCGATCTGCTCGCCCCGGGCGTCGGCGACTTCGGCGGCCTGGGGGAGGCCTGGCACGCCTGGTTCACACTCGCCGTGTTCGCCGGTGTCGCCCTGTGCGCGCACGCCCAGCGCACCCAGTTCAGCCGGGCCCTGGCCGGCGAACTCTCCCCGCAGCGTTTCCCGGACGCGGCGAGCGACCCCGCCGAGAAGGCGGAGAACCCCGCTTCCAGCGGCTCAAGCAGCGCATCCGGATCGAACAGCACGCACCGCTGATCATGTACAACGAGGCCGACCCGTTCTGCGGAGCGGGCGCCGCCTACGACACATGGGTGCTCGCCGTCGAACTCAAGCCCGACGAGCTGAAGAAGGAGCAGCAGCCGCTCAGCAATCGGGCGATCCTGGAGAAGGTCCGCCCGCTGCTCGAACAGCTCCGCGTCCCCGCCGAGTACGCCGGACCCGGCAACCGCGACCGGCTGCGCCAGCTGGAGATCGACGAGTGCGTGTTCCTGCCCGCCGAGGGGCTGCTCGCCCGGGACCAGGCGCCGTACACCCCGCAGGCCTTCGAGGAGCATCGGGCGCGGGCCGTAGAGGAGGGCGCCGAGAAGCGCAGGCACTTCCTGCGCATCCGCGTCGGCGGCTGGGAGGAGGAGGTGGTCGTCACGGTGTTCGTGCGCATCCACACCCAGGGCCGGATGCTCGTCCTGGAGATCGCCCCGCACGTACTGACCCCGGTCCGCGCGGACTTCAAGGGCGCCGACCGCGCCGCCCACCGGTTCCGGAACAACAACTGGGCCGGCAAGGCGGCCGTCGCGATCGCCCTGGTCCCCGGCTCGGTGGGCCGCTCCCTCGGCCGGCTCGGCCGGGGCGCGATGCATCTCTGGCGGCTGCTGACCGGTGGTCACGCGGGCGCGCTGCCCGAGGGGCCGGCGCTGTCCGTGCGCGAACTGGGTTCGGTGGACGTCGGCTCCCACTTCCAGGAGATGGACGTCGTCCGGTACCTGCGCAGCATCCAGGACCGGGTGGCGAACGGCGTACGGGCCGCGCTCGCCGAAGCCGGTTACGAGACCGGCGAGTTCGTCCAGAAGACCGTGAACAACAGCACCAACGTGAGCATCGACCGGGTCGAGGGTTCCACGTTCGCCTTCGGCAGCCATGCCACCGCCACCAGCCACACGACGCAGAAGGGGTCCGACAGCAATGGCAAGTGACGAGCCGCAGGTCACCCTGGGGAACATCTCCGGGAGCACGTTCGCCATCGGCAGCCACGCGCATGCCGAGAGCCATCACCACGGCGCCCCCGGCTCTGCGGCCGACGAGGAACTCCTCGCCGCGGTACGGGAGTTGCGCGCCGACCTGGAGCGGGTGCGGGGCACCGGGCAGACGGCGGCGCTGGGCACGGCGCTCGCCGAGACCGAGGAGGAGATCGCCCGCACCGGCCAGGCGGGCCCCACCCGCCGGGAGCGTCTGCGCGAGCTTCTCACCGACTCGCAGACGCTGCTGAGCGTGCTGGCCTCGGCGGGCACGCTGGCCGGGCTGCTGGGGATGTGAGAGGAAGCCGATGAGCAACGGGGGCAACGGGGGAGAACGGCACTGGAACGAGGACACGCAGCGGTGGGAGGCCGACGTCCGGCCCGCTACCGCGGCAGCCTCACCACACCCTCCGGCGGGACCGCAGGTCCAGCCGATGCCGATGCCGACGCCGGCACCGGTTCCGGAGCGGGAGTGGTGGTCGGACGGGGGCAGTGACTGGGCGGCTGCAGCGCTGCCGCCGACACCGACGCCGCCCCAGCCGCCCGGGCCGTCCGTGCCTGGTCAGCCAAGCGGGGTGTTCGTCCCCGGCCACGCGCCCGGCACGCCGACACCGACGCAGCCGCTCGGGGTGTCAGCGCCGACGCCCCAGCCGTCCGCAGCGTCGACGCCGGCGCAACCGCCCGTGGCGTCCGTGCCCGCTGAGCCGCCCGGGTCGGCGCCCACGACGCCGGTGCTGCCGGTGGCGGACGGTGGCACCGTCTGGCCGCCCACCCCGGGCCAGGCGCCCGCTTCCGGTCAGGTGCTCGCTGCGCCGGCGCGACCGTCCGTCGCGTCCGTGCCCGCTGAGCCGCCCGGGTCGGCGCCCACGACGCCGGTGCTGCCGGTGGCGGACGGTGGCACCGTCTGGCCGCCCACCCCGGGCCAGACGCCCGCTTCCGGTCAGGTGCTCGCTGCGCCGGCGCGACCGTCCGTCGCGTCCGTGCCCGCTGAGCCGCCCGGGTCGGCGCCCACGACGCCGGTGCTGCCGGTGGCGGACGGCGGCACCGCCTGGCCGCCCACCCCGGGCCAGACGCCCGCTTCCGGTCAGGTGCTCGCTGCGCCGGGCCAGGTGCCCGTCTCCGGCTGGTCGTTCGTCGAGCAGTTCCCGGCGCCCGTGCTCTCCCGGCGGCGGGACCGCAGACTCGTATGGTCCGTTGTCGTCGGGGCCGCTGTCGTAGGCGTGGCCACGAGCCTGGTTCTGACGCTGGTGGTCGGCAAGGGGGACGGCCCCAAGCCCGCCACGGCCGCCGCCTCCGTCACCCCGACCTCCTCCGCGCGGCCCGGGGTGGTGTCGGAGTCGCCCTCGGACACCGGCTCCCCGTCCCCGTCGGCCTCCGCGCCCCCGGTCGGATACGAGCTGCGCGACGACACCGAGGGCTTCCGGATCGCCGTTCCCGACGGCTGGTCGCGCTCCACCGTCGACTCCTCGTACGGCATGGCCGTGGTCAGCTACCGAAGCGCCGACCGCGAGCACCGGTTGCAGGTGTACCAGGTCGCGGAGGAGTCCCCGGCCGCCTCCCACGAGCTCTACCTCTCCGCCGAGACCCCCAAGCCGGACGGCTTCCGGGAACTCGGCCTGACCGACCTCGACGACGGCCGCTTCACCGGCTCCCGCCTGGAGTACCTGGCCGGCACGATCAGCGGCGAGCCGGACATCGGCACCTGGCATGTCTTCGACGAGCGGTTCGTCGCGCCGGACGGCAACATCTACGCCGTCGCGTCCTACGGCCCCGACTCCGACGGCCGTGGCGACGAGCTGGCCTACCTGACGACCGCGGTGGACTGGTTCTGCCCGCCGGACACGGTCTGCGACACGGATCCCGCCGCGGACTGAGCGCCGGTCTCCCCGCCGTCCCCGCCGGTCACATCGTCGTTCATTTAATTTCCGTATTCGCGGAATGTATCCGTGCGCCTGTCCGTAATTTCTTCAATTGCGTGCCGATGGGCATTCTATAGCTTCTCTTCCGGGTGACTGAATCCCCCGAATGCCCCAAGTCCCGCCGCGGGTCGCGGTCGTTAGGTCACCGTGATGCGATTGGACTGGCGTGCCGCAGAAGATCATCCGACGACCGTGCTCCGCTGGCCCGGCGGTATGGATATCACCTCATGCTCGGACCTGCTCGATGATTTCCTGAAGAGAATCAACGCGATGGAAAATGAATATCGGCGGACGATGGCAGATCTGTACGGAGCGTCCTGAGGCAGGGTGCGGAGGTTTTACCGATGGACGGGATGCAGCATGACGCCGGTCTCTATGACCACACCGGTCTCTACGACCACCCTGGTCTCTACGACCACACGGGTCTTTATGACCCCCACGCCGGTCTCTACGACCACGGCTGGGGCGCCCCGGAGCCGGGTGTCGCTCCGAACGACTGGGATCCGGTCGAGGAACTGGCGCAGATGCTGTCCACGCCGACCGGTGTGAGTACGGCTCCCACCCTGCTGGACGTGCCGGCCCAGCGCAGGGGCAGCCGTCGGCGGCCCCGCCAGGAACCCCATCTGCTCGACGGCGGCCGGCGCGTCACGCACATCACGTTCCTGATCGCGACGGTCTCGCTGTGCGCGGTGTGCATGCTGACCTGGTCCGTCTGCTACTCCTACGAGCAGCTGCGCGGGATCGCCTCGTCGGTACTGCCCGCGGGGCTGGCGCAGTACTGGCCGCTGACGGTGTACGGGCCCTGGTTCGTGGCGGCGCTCTCCGTGCTGCGGGCCACCGCTCAGCGCCGCAGTGCGCGCCGGTCCTGGTGCGTGGTGCTGGCCGCCTCCGTCCTGGCCGTGGCGCTGTGCGCCAGCCACTCGTCACATGCGCTGTTGTCGTTAGTGATCTTCGGGATTCCGCCGGTGACTGCCCTGGTGTGCTTCTGGGAACTCGTCGGTCAGATCTCGACCAAGAGCAGGCCGCGGCACGCCACGCGCACCGAACCGTCGAGTTCCACGCCGTGAGAATCCCTTTTGTCCCCTTTCGTCCGACTGTTCAGTGATGTAGCGCACTTTCGGCCATCGATTGCGCATGCAATCCGAGACCGAGGGCATGCGCTGACGGTCCCCGAGTGTGACTCCTCTGTCACACAGGGGCACCGAACAGGAACGGAAGGCAACACCGATCATGGCGGACCGAACGGCAGAAGCGACCATCCATGCCGGAGGCGAGTGGCTGGAAGCCGTCTCCGGCGCGACACGCGAGATCATCGACCCCGCGGACGGCCTGCCCTTCGCCGTGGCCGCCGAGGGTGACGAGAAGGACGCGGAGACGGCGGTGGCCGCCGCCCGGCGCGCCTTCGACACCGGCGACTGGCCCCGCACCCCCGTCGCCGAGCGGGCCGCCCTGCTCCGCCGGGTGGCCGACCTGCTCGTACGCGACCGTGAAGAGCTCGGCCTCCTGGAGAGCCGGGACGCGGGCAAGACCGTCGAGGAGGGCCGTGTCGACATCGACTGTGTCGCCGATGCCTTCCGCTACTTCGCCGACCTGGTGGCGGCGGAGGGCGCGGGCCGGGTGGTCGACGCGGGCTCGCCCGACATCCACAGCGTCGTCGTCCACGAGCCCGTCGGCGTCTGCGCCCTGATCACGCCCTGGAACTACCCCCTGCTCCAGGCGAGTTGGAAGATCGCCCCGGCGCTGGCGGCCGGCAACACCTTCGTGATCAAACCGAGTGAGATCACCCCGCTGACGACCGTCGCGCTGATCGAGCTGCTGGTCGAGGCCGGGCTGCCCGCCGGGGTCGCCAACCTCGTCACCGGCCCCGGGCACAGCGTGGGCGCCCGGCTCGCCGAGCACCCCGACGTCGACCTGGTCTCCTTCACCGGTGGCCTGGTCAGCGGCACCAAGGTCGCCCAGGCGGCCGCCGTGTCCGTCAAGAAGGTCGCCCTCGAACTCGGCGGCAAGAACCCCAACGTCGTCTTCGCCGACGCCTGCGCCACCGAAGAGGGCTTCGACACCGCCGTCGACCAGGCCCTCAACGCCGCCTTCATCCACAGCGGCCAGGTCTGCTCGGCCGGCGCCCGGCTGATCATCGAGGAGCCGCTCAGGGAACGGTTCGTCGCCGAACTCGCCCGGCGGGCCGCCCGGATCCGCCTCGGACGCGGTACCGCGGACGGCGTCGAGTGCGGCCCGCTGGTCTCCGAGCAGCAGCGCGCCAAGACCGAGGCGTATGTGGCGTCGGCGCTCGCGGAGGGCGCGGTGCTGCGCTCGGGCGGCAAGCGCCCGGAACCCTCCGCCGACCGGCCCGCCGCCGGCTACTTCTACGAGCCGACCGTCCTCGACCAGTGCCACCGGGAGATGAAGGTCGTACGCGAGGAGGTCTTCGGGCCGGTCCTCACCGTCGAGACCTTCCGCACCGAGGACGAGGCGGTCGCCCTCGCCAACGACACCGAGTACGGCCTGGCCGGGGCCGTCTGGACCGCCGACGCGGGGCGCGCCCGTCGGGTCGCGGGGCGGCTGCGGCACGGCACCGTCTGGATCAACGACTTCCACCCCTACCTCCCGCAGGCGGAGTGGGGAGGCTTCGGAAAGAGCGGCACCGGCCGCGAGCTGGGACCCGCCGGGCTCGCCGAGTACCGCGAGACCAAGCACGTCTACCAGAACCTCGCACCGCGCCCGGTGCGCTGGTTCGCCGGCTGAGCCCCGCCCGACCGCCGTCCGCGAGAAGCCGCTACGCGAGAAGCCTCAGAGCGGTCTTCGGAAGCCTTTTGGAGCACCCCCCTCATGTCCCACTCCCACACCTACGACTATGTCGTCATAGGCGGCGGAACCGCGGGTTCCGTCATAGCCTCCCGTCTCACCGAGAACCCCGATGTCACGGTCGCCGTGATCGAGGGCGGCCCCAGCGACGTCGGCCGCGACGACGTCCTCACCCTGCGCCGATGGATGGGTCTGCTCGGCGGCGAGCTGGACTACGACTACCCGACCACCGAGCAGCCACGCGGCAACTCGAACATCCGGCACAGCCGGGCCCGCGTCCTCGGCGGCTGCTCGTCCCACAACACGCTCATCGCCTTCAAGCCGCTGCCCTCCGACTGGGACGAGTGGGAGGCGGCCGGCGCCAAGGGCTGGGGCGCGGTCCCGATGGAGGCGTACTACGCCCGCCTCCTCAACAACATCGTCCCGGTCGACGAGAAGGACCGGAACGCCATCGCCCGCGACTTCGTCGACGCGGCGCGGGAGGCGCTGGGCGTCCCGCGCGTGGAGGGCTTCAACCGCAAGCCGTTCACCGAGGGCGTCGGCTTCTTCGACCTCGCCTACCACCCCGAGGACAACAAGCGGTCCAGCGCGTCGGTGGCCTACCTCCACCCGGTGATGGACGAGCGGTCCAATCTGACGATCCTGCTGGAGACCTGGGCGTACCGGCTGGAGCTGAACGGCACCCGCGCCGAGGGCGTCCATGTCCGCACCAAGGACGGCGAGGACCTGCTGATACGGGCCCGCAACGAGGTCGTGCTGAGCGCGGGCGCCGTCGACTCCCCGCGTCTGCTGCTCCACTCGGGCATAGGCCCGGCCCAGGATCTCGAAGCGCTCGGCATCCCGGTCGTGCTCGACCTCCCGGGCGTCGGCGAGAACCTCCTCGACCACCCCGAGTCGGTGATCGTCTGGGAGACGAACGGCCCGATCCCCGAGAACTCCGCGATGGACTCCGACGCGGGCCTGTTCGTGCGCCGCGACCCCGATCACGCGGGCCCGGACCTGATGTTCCACTTCTACCAGATCCCGTTCACGGACAACCCGGAGCGACTGGGCTACCGGCGGCCGGAGTTCGGCGTGTCGATGACCCCGAACATCCCCAAGCCCCACAGCCGCGGCCGCCTGTACCTCACGAGCGCCGACCCGTCCGCGAAGCCCGCGCTGGACTTCCGCTACTTCACCGACGAGGACGACTACGACGGCCGCACTCTCGTCGACGGCATCCGTATCGCCCGGGAGATCGCGAAGACCCAGCCGCTGGCCGGCTGGCTGAAGCGCGAGGTGTGCCCCGGGCCGGAGATCCTGGGCGACGCCGAGCTCAGCGAGTACGCCCGCAAGGTCGCGCACACCGTGTACCACCCGGCGGGCACCTGCCGGATGGGCTCGGCCGACGACCAACAGGCCGTGGTGGACCCCGAGTTGCGGATCCGCGGCCTGGACGGCATCCGTGTCGCAGACGCGTCCGTCTTCCCGACCATGCCGGCCGTGAACCCGATGATCGGAGTGCTCATGGTCGGCGAGAGGGCCGTGGACCTACTGAAGGGCGGTGCGTGATGAGTAGTACGACCCCTGTGACGACCTCTGCCGAGACCCCTGTCTTCTCCGTCGACGGTCTGTGGAAGGTCTTCGGTCCGAAGGCCGGACGCGTCCCCGCGGACCCCGAGCTGACCGGGCTCGCTCCCGCCGACCTGCGGTCCCGTACCGGCTGTACGGCCGCCGTCCGCGACGTCTCCTTCGACGTACGCAAGGGCGAGGTCTTCGTCGTGATGGGCCTGTCGGGTTCCGGGAAGTCGACGCTGGTCCGCTGCCTGACACGCCTCATCGAGCCCACTTCCGGCACGATCGCCATCGACGGCGAGGACGTCCGTGCGATGGACAAGGGCCGACTGCGTGAACTGCGCCGCCACCGTGCGGCGATGGTCTTCCAGCACTTCGGGCTCCTGCCGCACCGGTCCGTCCTCGACAACGTGGCGTACGGCCTGGAGATCCAGGGCGTCGGCAGGTCCGAGCGACGCAGGAGGGCCGCCGAAGGCGTCGCCAAGGTCGGCCTGGAGGGCATGGAGCAGCGTCGCCCCGGCCAGCTGTCCGGCGGCCAGCGCCAGCGGGTCGGCCTGGCGCGGGCGCTCGCCGTCGACCCCGAGGTCCTCCTCTTCGACGAGCCGTTCAGCGCGCTCGACCCGCTGATCAGGCGGGACATGCAGGAGGAGGTGGTCCGCCTGCATCAGGAGGAGGGCCGCACGATGGTCTTCATCACCCACGACCTGAACGAGGCGCTCAAGCTCGGCGACCGTATCGCGCTGATGCGGGACGGGCGGGTGGTGCAGCTGGGTACGCCGGAGGAGATCGTCGGCTCCCCGGCCGACGACTATGTCCGCGAGTTCGTGCGGGACGTGCCGCGCGAGCAGGTGCTGACGGTCGGCTCCGCGATGCGGGCGGTCGAGGAGGGCGACTCCGGGACGGGACCCGTGGTCAGCCCGCGGGCGACGGTCGCCGAGGCGATCGACGTGGTGGCGGGCTCCGGTGTCCCGGCACGGGTAGTGGAGGGGGAGCGGTGCGTCGGGGTCGTGGACGCGGACGCGTTGCTCGGTGTCGTGGCGAAGGCGGATGCGGGCGGTCGTTCGGCCGCGGGCGGTAGCGGGCCGGTCGCGCCCACGCGGGGGAGCCGCACATCTCAGAGCCCCGCGCCCCTGGGCGGAGATCAGCACCGTCCAGTGAAGCCCCCGGCCCCCCGTACCAGTTCGGAGGGCATCTGATGGCGACGATCACTGTCCCGGGCCCCCGCCGAACAGCCCTGCCCGCCAGCCAGGCCGTACGCAAGCTTCTGGTGCTGGCCATGGCCGCCGCGATCCTCGTCCCCCTCGCCAACTCCCACTGGACCACCGCCGCCTGGCCCCACAACCTCACCGTCGACCTGACCTCACCCCTGACCTCCGCCAGCAACTGGGTCATCGACAACCGCGACACCCACCCTCTCTTCCTGTACTTCCTCGGCTACATCAGCAACGCCGTCGTCCTCACCGTCCGCGCCGTCTACCTCACCCTCCTCGCCGCGGGCTGGCCCGGCGTCACCGTGCTCGCCGCCGTCGTCGCGCACCGCGTCGCCGGTGTCCGGCTCGCCGTCGGTACGGCCGCCGCCTTCCTCGCCTGCGGTGCCCTCGGCATGTGGGTGCCGACGATGCAGACCCTCGCGCTGATGGTCGTGGCCGTCCTCGCGTCCGTCGCCGTCGGCCTCGTCCTCGGCCTCGGTGCCGGTCTCTCCGACCGGCTGAACCGCGCCCTGCGCCCGGTCCTCGACACCATGCAGGTGCTTCCCGCCTTCGCCTATCTGCTCCCCGTCGTCCTGGTCTTCGGGATCGGCGTCCCCGCCGCCGTCCTCGCCACCGTCGTCTACGCGGCCCCGCCCATGGCCAGGCTCACCGCCCTCGGGCTGCGCGGCGCCGACCCCGAGGTCCTGGAGGCCGTGGAGTCACTGGGCGCCACCCGCGGGCAACGGCTGCTGACCGCCCGTATCCCGCTCGCCCGCAAGGAACTCCTGCTCGGCCTCAACCAGACGATCATGATGGCGTTGTCGATGGCGGTCATCGCCTCCGTCATCGGCGCCGGCGGCCTCGGTGACCGCGTCTACCAGGCCCTCGCCTCGGTCGACGTCGGCGCGGCCCTCGCGGCCGGCATCCCGATCGTGCTCCTTGCGGTCGTACTGGACCGCATCACCGCGGCGGCGGGTGACCGGGGCGACACCCGCCCGTCCCCGGTCGGCCTCCTGTACGCCCTCGCCGCCACCGTGGCCGTGGCCGTCGCCGCCCGTCTCCTCGGCGGCCTCGACTGGCCCGCCGGGTGGACCCTGAACTTCGCCGAACCGGTCAATCGTGCCGTCGACTGGATGACCGCCCATCTGTATTCGGGCGTCCCGGTCGTGGGCGGCACCGCCGACTGGGCGGCCCACTTCACCACCTGGATCCTGGACCCCGTCCGATCGGGCCTGCAGTGGCTGCCCTGGTGGTCGGTGCTGCTCATCGTCGCCGCCCTGGCCTGGCTGATCGGCACCTGGCGCACCGCGCTCACCGCCGTCCTCGCGATGGCCGCGATCGGTGTGCTGGGGGTGTGGGAACCGTCGCTGGACACGCTCTCGCAGGTCCTCGCTGCCGTCGCCGTCACCCTCGTGCTCGGCTTCGCGACCGGTATCGCGGCAGCCCGCAGCGACCGCGTCGAACGCGTCCTGCGCCCGGTCCTGGACGTGTTCCAGACCATGCCGCAGTTCGTGTACCTGATCCCGGTCGTCGCCCTGTTCGGCGTCGGCCGCGCCCCGGCCGTGGCGGCCGCCGTCGTCTACGCGTTGCCCGCCGTCGTACGGATCACCGCGCAGGGCCTGCGCCAGGTCGACCCGGCCGCCCTGGAGTCGGCGCGGTCGCTCGGCGCGACCGGCCGTCAGCAGCTCTGGCAGGTCCAACTGCCGCTCGCCCGTCCCGCGTTGCTGCTCGCCGTCAACCAGGGCGTGGTGCTGGTCCTCGCCGTCGTCATCATCGGCGGCCTGGTCGGCGGTGGCGCCCTCGGCTACGACGTCGCCTTCGGTCTCGCCCAGGGCGATCTGGCGACCGGACTGGTGGCCGGTGCCGCCATCGTCTGCCTGGGCCTGATGCTCGACCGGGTCACCCAGCCCACGGAGCGCCGTACGAGGAAGGGAGCATGACCATGCGTCGTACGACCCTGGTGGCCGCCGTCTCCGTGCTCGTCCTCGCGACCGGGTGCGGTGCCGCCGACATGACCAAGCAGGCCTCGCCCTTCGCCAACGCGCAGGGGTCCAGGACCGTGACCCTGTCCGTGCAGTCCTGGGTCGGCGCGCAGTCCAACGTCGCCGTCGCCCAGTACATCCTGGAGCACCGACTCGGCTACCGCGTCGACACCGTACAGGTGGACGAGGTGCCCGCCTGGGACGCGCTCAGCCAGGGACGCGTCGACGCGATCCTGGAGGACTGGGGGCACCCGGACCAGGAGAAGCGGTACGTCGACGACAAGAAGACCATCGGCCGTGCCGGGGACCTCGGAGTCACCGGGCACATCGGGTGGTTCGTGCCGACCTACCTGGTAAAGCAGCACCCCGACATCACGAACTGGAAGAACCTCAACAAGTACGCCTCGCTGTTCCGCACCGCGGAGAGCGGCGGCAAGGGGCAACTCCTCGACGGCTCACCGTCGTACGTCACCAACGACAAGGCGCTGGTGAACAACCTGAAGCTGGACTTCCAGGTCGTCTTCGCCGGTTCCGAGGCCGCGCAGATCACCCAGATCAAGCAGTTCGCCAAGGAGAAGAAGCCCTTCCTGACCTACTGGTACTCGCCCCAGTGGCTGTTCAAGAAGGTACCCATGACGGAGGTGAAGCTCCCGGCGTACAAGGAGGGTTGCGACGCCGACGCGGCCAAGGTCGCCTGCGCCTATCCGCACACACCGCTGCAGAAGTACCTCAACGCGGACTTCGCCAACAGCGGCGGCGAGGCGGCGGCCTTCCTCAAGAAGTTCAAGTGGACGACCGAGGACCAGGACCAGGTCTCGCTGATGATCGCCGACCAGAAGCTGAGCCCTCAGGAGGCCGCGAAGAGGTGGGTGGACAGCCACCCCTCGGTGTGGAAGAAGTGGCTGCCCTGAGCAGCTCCCGTCAACTCGTTCGAGGTGTCACCCGTCCCGCTGAAAAGCCGGCGACACAGCGGCCATCGCTCGCGCACGGCTCCGCCTTGATCAAGCTGGTGTCTTCTGTGAAGGAGACGCCCACGTGCGAATTTCTGACATTCAACGCTGCGAGGTCCGGCCCGGACGGCTAGTCGAGTGGACGTTCAGCCCGGCGGCCATCGCGGCCGCGACAGCGCTGCCGCCGGATCCGCGGCCGCCGGCGTACATCCAGGAGTCGCACATCAGAACGGCGCGGGCGGTGCGCGAGGGCGGCTTGTTCGTACCGACCTGGCTCGGCACGGCGTTCGACCTGCCGGGCCGGGCTGACCTCGACGCGCTGGAAGAGGCGTTGCGGGGCTGGACGTTGCGTCACGAGACGCTGCGCAGCGGCTTCAGGTGGGCCGGCGACGACATGCACCGGTTCACGCTCGACGAGAACGACGTGGCGCTGCACCGTGAGGTGGTCGGCGACTTCGCCGACGCGGAGGTGCTGAGCCGGTACCTGCAGGACCGGTTCGACGTCGCGGCGGACGCGCTCGGCTGGCCGAACCTCATCTACGCGGCGGTCGTCCGCGACGACTCCACCAGCGTGTACATGGCCTTCGACCACACCAATGTCGACGCCTACTCCCTCCAGGCGCTGCCCGCCGAGATCCACGGGCTGTACACGGCGGGCGTCACGGGGCGCCCCGTCACCGGTAGGCCGGTGGGAAGTTACGTCGACTTCTGCCGGCACGAGCGGGCGAACGCGGACGGGATCGACGACACACACGCGATCGTCGCGCGCTGGCGGGAGTTCATCGGCCGGTGCGACGGGAAGCTTCCGGAGTTCCCCGTCGACCTCGGTCTGCAACCCGGTGGCGCCCTGCCCGCACAGAAGCTGATCTGCGAGCCGCTCGTCGACGCGGACACCGCCGCCGCCTTCGAGGCGCACTGCCGGCCCTACGGCGGCAGCCTGGTGGGCGTCCTGGCCGCGACCAGTCTGATCGTCCACGAGATCGGCGGGGAGCCGGTCTACCGTACGGTCGTGCCGTTCCACACCCGACTGAAGTCCGAATGGTCGGACTCGGTGGGCTGGTACGTCGGCGGCGCACCGATCGAGGTGCCCGCGGCACGGGACTTCGAAGGCGCGCTCGCCGCGGTCCGCGCCGAGCTGCGGGCCAACCGGTCGCTGGCGCGTATTCCGCTGGCCCGCGTACTGCGTCTGCTCGGTGCGGACTTCCGCCCGACCTCGCCCGACATGTACTCGATCGTCTCGTACGTGGATGCCCGCGTCGCCCCCGGCTCGGCGGGCTGGACCGAGACGAAGACGTACGGGCTGATCCGGGTGTCGTACGGCGACCAGGTGTGTGCCTGGGTCAGCCGGTTGCACGAGGGACTGTGGTTCGCCTGCCGCTACCCGGACACCGAGGTCGCCTACAAGAACGTGCGGCGGTATGCCGAGGGACTGCGGGACCTGATTGTCTCCGTGCCGGCGAGCGACGGCATTCGGGCCGCACAGCCGGAATTCCTCTGACCCAACTTCCCTTCTGATACGACCGTATTGGTACCGGCGGCCACAAGTGGTGAACGGCAACCCATTGGCCAATACGGTCAATTGGCGTCCGCGTGGTGATTTCGTCGGCCTATATGCCGCATGGGAACACGGATCTCCCGTGCGGTAAGTCGCGTGCGGCTACTGCTAGTGTTTGCGCGGTCACGCTAGGCAATCGGTCTCGATATACAAGCAAAGAATCGAGGGTTCCATGCGCAAGCTTCAGAAGGTCGTGATCGCGGCGGTGGCGGCGGCCGGCGGCCTGTCCGCCATCGGTGCCGGCACCGCTGTCGCCGACAGCCCCGACAACAACGGGCTGCAGGTGTCCGACCTCTTCCGTCCCTACCAGGAATGCAGTCCGCAGACGGTGGCCGAGAACGACGTCCCGATCGGTGTGCTCGGTCTCGCGGGCACCACGGACACCACCTGCGGTCAGTACAACACCGCTTTCTCGGGGTGACCCTGACATGTTCAACAGGAAGAAGGTCGCGGCTCTCTCGGTGCTCGTCGGCGGCCTCGCCGTCACCTGCACCGGCATCAGCCAGGCGCATGCCGGAGGGGGCCCGGGGGCCTGCACCAAAGACATCCTGGGCAACCTCACCTGCACCCAGCGGTTCAAGGGTGAGCTCCCCGAAGGTGAACTCCCGCCCCATCGGGACACCTGCCAGACAGTGGAGCCCGTGACGGTGCCCGCCGTCCTGGGCAACGGCAGGGCGCGGCTCGGACCCGAGGTGACCTGTTCCCCTACGACATGGGGATCGAACGGCACCCGCGAGGACCGGCACGCGGCGCAGTGGAGGGCGACGTCCGAAGACGACGCGACATGACCGAGTGTAGATCCTGAATGACTACGAAATGTGTGTATATGCTCACATTGCGTAGTCGAGCCGGGCTGTCCTGCCCGGATAAGAAAGGGTCAAATCATGCGTAAGTTTCAGCGTGCCGCGGTCGTAGCGGTGGCGGTCGCCGGTCTGTCCATCGTCGGTGCCGGGGCCAGCTTCGCCGCCGGTGGCGAGGACGCGGGCCAGGGCGTCACCGCCGTGGCCAACTCGTCGGCCAACGCCGTGGCCGTCGGCAGCGGTTACTACGGCCCGCAGGCGCAGCCGCAGGGTCAGCCGGAGGAGCAGAAGGCCGGTCCCGAGCAGGGTCCCGAGCAGGGTCCCGAGCAGGGTCCCGAGCAGGGTCCCGACCAGGGCCCCGAGCAGGGTTACGGCCAGCAGCAGGGCGGCGAGGGCGAGTAAAGGCGTACCGAGAGCTCGTCCTCTCGGCGCCGGCACGGCGTAGAGACCTCCTCCGGAAGCCCGGGGAACATCGCACGAACTCAGAGGTCCGTTCAGCGGCTTGCTGAGCGAGACCCCGCGGCGAAGGCAGCCCGGACGCACCGCTCCCTCGGGGCATGCGTCCGGGCTGCCGCCATCCTGTCGTCGGCGGACGTCGGCAACGCGCCAGGCGCAGGATGTTCTGTTTCGACCTTCTCGGGCCCGGGCGCACGTCGGCAACGGCACGCGCCCGGGCCTCTTTTGCAAAGGAAGCAGCACATGATCACTCGGCAGAAGATTGCCACCGTCACGGGGCTCGTCGGGAGTCTCGCAGCGATCTGCGTCGGCGCCGGACACGCGTACGCAGACGGACACTCGAGCGACTGCAAGACCAGCGCGCAGGGTGACACTGTCTGCGTTCGCAAGTCGGAGATCCACACCGACAAGGACGGCACGCACATCATCAAGCAGACACAGGACTGCTCGACGACCGACCGGCCGAACGCGGTGTATCCGGAGGGCGGACTGGCCTTGGGCGGCGGATCCACGACCGCTGGGCCCGTTGTGGAGTGTTCCAACAGGGCGGAGCTGCCCAAGGGCTTCAAGAAGCCGCACATCGAGTTCTGAGTGCCATTGACAAAATCCCGGTGCCCCGGCCGACGGCCGGGGCACCGGGATTTTGTCGTTTCGCCTTACTGGAAGCTGTTGTTGCAGCCCATGTCCGACCCGAGGTGGCTCTGCTGCGCACCCGCGTTGCCCTCGCCGTTCAGCAAGTTGCCGCCCAGGCCGTTGAGGATGCCGACCTCGCCGAGGACATCGGCGTTCAGGTCGTGCGACCTGCAGGTGCTGCTCTGCCGGATGTCGAAGCTGTCGCCCTTGCCCCCGCCCTGGCCGGCGTGGGCGGCGCCGGCACCCAGGAGCCCGATGCTCCCGAGTGCGGCGAAGAGGACGGCGGCCGTGCGTACCTTGTGCATTTCATCTCCGGTGAGGTGAGGTGGAGGCGATCTGTGGAAGATCGGTATCCGTTGACCTGAAGATTGATACGAAATGACCGAGATAATCCGGCGGCGCGCCGAACTCGATTAAATTTCGATATCTCTGAGGTCTGTCGGCACACACAAATGGTCCCGGCGCCTGTCTGAAGCCCGGCACCGGGACCATTTGTCAACCGACGTCTCCGCGCCGATCAGATTTTCAGAACGCGCTGTTGTTGCAGCCCATGGTGGAGCCGATGTCGGTGGCCTGGGCGCCCGGGTTGCCCTCGCCGTTGAGCCCGTTGCCCAGGAGGCCGTTGAGGAGGCCGACCTCACCGAGGACGTCGAGGTTCAGGTCGTGCGACTTGCAGTGAGAGCTCTGTGTGATGTTGAACTTGTCTCCGTGCTCGCCGCCCTTGCCGCCGCCCTGGTCGGCATGGGCCGTGCCGCCGACGAGTCCGATGCTGCCGAGTGCGGCGACCAGGACGGCAACGTTGCGAAGCTTACGCATGTCATCTCCGGGGAGTGAGTGGGTGCGATCTGTGGGAGATCGACTTATTACAGTTACGGGAGATTAGTACGTAATACGCCAAAAACGGCAACGACGCGCCGCTTCCATGATCACGGGGTAAAAGCACCCGAAAGCCGTATCGCGTGTGAACGGACCCGTCGATCGTGACTCTCGGCAACTCCCTGCTGCGCCGCGAGGTTTGGCCGTCATCCCTGCTGCGCGTTGGCGAGCGAGTTCGACTGGCTGTTGGCCTGGGAGCAGTCGACACCCCGGGTCTGGGAGGCCGCGAGCAGGGCGATCGGGACGTTCGCGTCGAGCAGGTTCTGCGGGCTGCACTCCTGGGACGGACGGAACATGTTGGTCTGGTTCACCTGGGCGCCCTGTCCCTGCCCCGGCTGCGGGGCCGGCGAGGAAAGCTGCGGGTTGATCTGCGGGTTCAGCTGAGGGTTGATCTGCGGGGCGACCTCGGTGCCCCGCTCCGGGGGCGCCTGCTGCGGGGCCGGCGAGCCGTAGGACTGCGCGGTCGCCTGGGCGTGGGCGGCCGCGGCGGCCTGCGCGTCCGGCTGTGAAACGGGAGGCGGCACAGCCCCGTTGTAGGCGGCGGGAGTGACGGCGGAGCTTGGGCCGGCGCCGACGGCGGTGAGACCTCCGGCTGCTGCGACGACGAGCGCGACCCTACGAAGCTTGCGCATGGAATTCTCGGCCCTTCATTGACCTGTGCACGGAATCTGATGAAATGCTGATGAGGCAGCGCAGTTGTCGCTGTTCCTGCTGCCCGGTGCGGCTGCGATGACCCATCGTTCTTGCCCCGTGGGGAACGACATGCGAGCAGGCCCAGAAACGGTCGCCGGGTAGTGGTCACCCATTTGCCGCAGGTGTGTGTGGATGGTGAAGTCCGGCCCGCTGCACGGCAAATGGGTGACGGGCTTTTGGATGCCGTGACCGCGGCCTGGCAATCCTCGTTCCGACGGGGAGAAGGCAGCGACCGTGGACCTGAACAGGGCGAGGCAATCGCTGTCGGCTCGGATGCGAAGTCCGCGTGCTTCTCGGAACTACCGCTGCTGACGGTGCGGTACGAGTATCACACCGACTGCACGCGCGACCGCGCTGAATGCAATGGACTTCCCTATTCAGGTATCGAAGGGCCGAGGGTTTCATGCGCAAGCTTCACAAGGCCGCGCTCTTTGTAGTGGCGGCCAGCGGACTGTCCGCACTCGGCGGCGGCGTCAGTCATGCCGCTCCCATCGCACAGGGCAGTCCCGCCCCGGCGCCGGCTCCCGAGCAGTTCGCTCCCCAGGCGGCCCCGGCACCTCCTCCCCAGGCGGCCCCGGCACCCGCTCCCCAGCCGTACCCGCAGGCCGCCCCGGCACCCGCTCCCCAGCCCGCCCCGGCGCCGCCGCAGACCGGTGGTTACGCCTCCAGCACGGCTTCGTCGCAGGGAGTGGCCCAGGCCGACGCCGCGCCGTACCCGCAGCAGGCCGCCCCGCAGTACCCGCAGCAGGCTCCGCCTCCGTACCAGCAGCAGGCCGCTCCGCAGTACCCGCAGCAGGCCGCCCCG
The DNA here is from genome assembly GCF_040303265.1 of Streptomyces sp. NPDC096040. NCBI lineage: Bacteria > Bacillati > Actinomycetota > Actinomycetes > Kitasatosporales > Streptomycetaceae > Streptomyces > Streptomyces sp. NPDC096040. Next base: position 9,752 of record NZ_JBEOTA010000017.1, on the reverse strand, counting down.
CCGCAACAACCGGCCCAGGTGGTGCCCCAGGTCATGCCGCAGGTGATGCCGCAGGTCGCCCCGCAGGTAGCCGTACCCCAGGGCTTCGCACCGCAGGCCCCGGCGATCGTCGCCCCGCAGGTGAACCCCCAGATCAATCCGCAGGTGAACCCGCTCCTCAACCCGGAGCTCGGGTCACCGGGCGTACCGCAGCTCTCCCCGGTCGGCCTCGGACAGCTCGCGGCACCTCCCGTCGGCCAGTTGGGGCTTCCCCGGCTCGGCTGACGGCCGCGCCGGTGAACCTTCGCACTCCCACTTGATCCGTCACAGATTCCAACCGCTGGACCACCAGACCAATGGAGAACCCATGCGCAAGTTCCAGAAGGCAGTCCTCGTGGGCGCCATGCTCGGCAGTGTCGGCTCCTTCGGCGGCAACACCGCCTTCGCGCACGACGACACCGGCCGCGACCTCGACATCACGCAGGCCACCGAGTGCCGTTCGCACGACATGAACATCGAAGTGATCGGCAGTGTCGGCGCGCTCACCGGTCTGGCGGGCAACCTGCTGAACGGCGAGGGCAACCCGGGTGCCCAGCAGAGCCACCTCGGTTCGGACATGGGCTGCAACAACCAGGCGCTCTGACACCTCCCGTCGCTGCTTGGCTGGTGCACCCATGTCGTCCTGGGACCGGCCAAGTGCCCGAAAAAAAATACTATTTCTTCAGTTCTGCTTGTATTTCGCCGATCGCGGGTGAGTGCCCGCGACGTGTCTGGAAGGGCAGGGAACCCATGAACCGGGCTACCCGAAACAGTGTGATCGCCTTCGCCGTCGCGTCTGGTGCGATGGCGGTTGCGGGCCCGGCATGGGCCGACTCCGCCGCGGACGGTTCCGCGTCCGGCTCGCCCGGGCTGGTCTCCGGCAACGACATCCAGTTGCCGGTGAACATCCCGGTGAACGTGTGCGGGAACACCGTCGACGTGATCGGGCTGCTCAACCCCGCGATGGGCAACCGCTGCGTCAACGGGGGTGGCAAGGACAAGGAGGCCAAGGAGAAGGACGGGGCCGCAGCGGTCGGCAGCGCCCACGACTCGCCGGGCGTCCTCTCCGGCAACGGCCTCCAGCTTCCGGTCGATGTTCCCCTGAACGTCATCGGCAACAGTGTGAACGCGGTGGGTATCGGCAATCCGGTGTTCGGCAACGAGGGCGTCAACACCCCGGACCACCCCGACGAGCCCGCCCGCTCCACACCTCCGCAGCCCGTTCGCCACCAGCCGTCACACCCGGCCAAGGCCCGGCCGATGCCGAAGCCGCCCGCCACCGTCGTGCGGCAGCGGATGACCGGCACACTCGCGCACACCGGAACGGGCAATCCCTGGGCGCCGGCCGCCGCGAGCCTGGCCTCGCTGACGGCGGGAGTGGTGCTGTACCGGCGCTTCCGCCCGAGGACGGTCAGCCACGTGGGGTGACCCCGGCCGCCCCGTTCGACGGAGCGCGGCGGCGATCCCCCCGGACCGCCGCCGCGGCTCACTGCCGGAGCCGCGCCCCGCAGGGCACCGGCCCTGTTCAGGCGTGCTGCCCCGGTGTGTAGTGCCCCGGCACCAGACGGCAGGTCACCCCGAACCGGTTCCACGCGTTGATCACCGTGATCGCGGCGATCAGCTGCGCCAGTTCCGCCTCATCGAAGTGCTTGGCGGCCCGCTCGTAGACGTCGTCGGGCACGAAGCCGTCCGTCAGGACGGTCACCGCCTCCGTCAGCGCCAGCGCGGCGAGTTCCTTCTCGGTGTAGAAGTGCCCGGACTCCTCCCAGGCGCCGAGCTGGATGATCCGCTCGACGCTCTCGCCCTGCGCGAGCGCGTCCTTGCTGTGCATGTCCAGGCAGAGCGCACAGCGGTTGAGCTGCGAGGCGCGGATCTTCACCAGCTCCAGGAGCTTCGGGTCGAGGCCCTTCCGGGCGGCGGTGTCCAGCCGGACCATCGCCTTGTACACGTCGGGCACCAGCTCCGACCAGGGCAGACGGGGGGAGTGTTCGGGTGCGTACTCTGTCGGGTGTTCTGTGGTCATATCTTGACCCTAGGAGCCAGGCAGCCCAGGGGTATGGTCCATTTCCATGGAGAAACCATGGGCCACTCTGGGTATCGACCTCCATCTGGAACCGGCCGGTCCGGGCCTGCGCCGGGGCCTGACCGACGCCCTGCGCGAGGCCGTCCGGGGCGGCCGGCTGGTCCCCGGCACCCGGCTGCCCTCGTCCCGGTCCCTCGCCGCCGACCTGGGTATCGCCCGGAACACCGTCGCCGACGCCTACGCCGACCTGGTCGCCGAGGGCTGGCTCACCGCACGCCAGGGCTCCGGCACCCGGGTCGCGGCCAGGGAGCCGGCGATGCCGCCGGGCCGGCGAAAGGCCACGGCGACCGCCGGTACGACCGCCGAGCGCCCCGCCTACGACCTGCGCGCCGGCCGGCCCGACCTCTCCGCCTTCCCACGCACCGAGTGGCTCAGGGCGGCCCGCCGCGCCCTCACCACCGCACCCAACGAGGCCTTCGGCTACGGCGATCCACGCGGCCGCGTCGAACTGCGCACCGCGCTCGCCACCTACCTCGCCCGCGCCCGGGGGGTGCGCGCCGACCCCGAACGGATCGTGATCTGCGCCGGGTTCGCGCACGGTCTGAGCCTGCTCGGCCGGCTGCTGCGGGCCCGCGGGGCGGACACGGTCGCCGTGGAGTCGTACGGCCTCGACGAGCACTGGCGGCTGCTGACGACGGCCGGACTCCGCACCTGCCCGCTGCCCTTCGACGAACTCGGCACGGACACCAGGGAGTTGGGGCAGGGTCCGGCCGCGGTGCTGCTGACCCCCTCGCACCAGTTCCCGATGGGCGCGCCGCTGCACCACGACCGGCGGGCGGCCGTCGTGGACTGGGCGCGACGCACCGGCGGCATGGTCCTGGAGGACGACTACGACGGCGAGTTCCGCTACGACCGCCGTCCCGTCGGCGCCCTCCAGGGCCTCGCCCCCGACGAGGTGGTCTACCTGGGCACGGCCAGCAAGTCCCTGGCGCCCGGCCTGCGGCTGGCATGGATGGTGCTGTCGCCGGGCGTTGCCCGGGAGGTGACGGCGGTCAAGGGTGACGTGGACACCTGCGGTGCGCCGGACCAGCTGACCCTCGCCGAGTTCATCACCTCCGGCGCCTACGACCGTCACGTCCGCGCGTCCCGCTCCCGCTACCGGCGCCGCCGGGACGCCCTGGTCGCGGCCTTGGCCGAGCGCGCCCCCGCGATCCGGGTCACCGGCATCGCGGCCGGTCTGCACGTGGTGCTGCGGCTCCCGCCCGGCACCCAGCGCCGGGTGATCAGGGCCGCCGCCGCCCACGGCCTCGCCCTCGACGGCCTCACCCCGCGCCACCGCCACCCCGACGCGGCCACCGCACCGCCGGACGCCCTCGTCCTCGGCTACGGCACCCCCGCCGACCACGCCTGGTCGGGGGCGCTGGACATCCTGTGCACGGTGCTGTCGGACCCGGCCGTGATCGGCGTCGAATGACTTCAGACCGTGTCCGCCGCAACCCCCGGCACGATGACACCCCGAGTTCAACGCCCGGCAACGCGCGGAGAGGTGTCCGCCAAGAGGAGCTCCACCTGGCAGTTCTCGATCCGCCCCGCCGGTCGCCGACCTGTGCGGCACCGACGAACAGCGCCGGGACGAGACCGTCGGCGTCGTCCTGAAGGGCAGGTCCCGCCTCGGGACGGGATCACGGCCGCGCTGGACCGACCGGCTCGGGCGCCCTGGGGCCCGCTTCATCCTGTGCCCCGGGCGCCTCCCCGAACCGGGCCAGTGCCAGCGCCCCCGCGACGGCCACGGTGAAACCGAGCACCCCGAGCCAGGCGAGCCCCTCGCGGGTACGGTCCCCGAGCCACACCACCCCGATGGCCGCCGGGCCGATCGTCTCGCCGATGACCATGCCCGCCGTCGCCGTGGTCACCGAGCCGCGCTGGAGCGCCGAGGTCAGCAGCAGAAAGGCGCCACCGCCCCCGACCAGCAGTGCGTAGGTCGCGGGGTTGGTGAGGAGTCCGGCCGGCCACAGGGTGTCGATGAGCCGCACCGACACCTCCACCACCCCGAACCCGAACCCCGCCCCCAGGCCCAGCAGCAGCGCCCGCCACCGCCCCGACAGCCGCCCGCCGACGAGCCCGAGCAGCAGCACGCCCACCGCGGTCGCGAGCATGGCGTACTTGAGCGCGTCGGACCCGGCCCGGTCGCCCTCCGGCCCGGACGCCAGCCCCAGCATCGCGAGCCCCGCGCACACCACCCCGACCGCACCCCACTCCAGCCCGCTCAGCCGTACCCGCAGCAGCCGCGCCGCGACCACCGCGGTCACCGCGAGGCTCGACGCCAGGGCCGCGCCCACCGCGTAGATGGGGATCGACCGCAGGGCCAGGATCTGGAACACGAAGCCGAGGCCGTCGAGCCCGAGCCCGACGATGTACCGCCACTGCCGCACGGCCCGGAGCAGCAGCGCCGCCTCCCCGCCCGTGCCGTCACCGGCCGCCCGCGCGGCCACCGCCTGCAGGACCGTCGCCGTACCGAAGCAGATCGCGGCCGCGAGGGCACACACCATTCCAAAGAGCACAGAGGGACTGTAGGTGAAGCCGCACTCATGCCGGCGCCGGACCTCCGGCCGGTCGCCTGTCCGGGGAGCGGGCTCCTGGTCGCACCCCTTCAGGCGCTCAGGACCCCCCACAACTGCTCAACTCCCCATTCCAGATCCTCCTCCTCGATCACCAACGGCGGAGCGATCCGCACCGTCGCCCGATGTGTGTCCTGCGCCAGCACCCCCCGCTCCATCAACCGTTCCGCCACCGCCCGCCCCGACCCCACCCCCGGATCGATGTCCACCCCCGCCCAGAGCCCCCGACCCCGCACCGCCGTCACCCGCCCGCTCCCGGTGAACTCCGAGAGCCGCCGATGCAGCACCTCCCCCAACTCGGCCGCCCGCTCCTGGAACTCCCCGGTCCGCAGCATCGCGATCACCTCCAGCGCCACCGCACAGGCCAGCGGATTCCCGCCGAAGGTGGACCCGTGCTCCCCGGGCCGGAAAACCCCCAGCACCTCGGCCCGTGCCACCACCGCCGACACCGGCAGCACCCCGCCCCCCAGCGCCTTCCCGAGGACGTACACATCCGGTACGACCCCCTCGTGCTCGCACGCGAAGGTCCGCCCGGTCCGCCCGAGCCCCGACTGGATCTCGTCCGCGATGAACAGCACATCCCGCTCGCGCGTCAGCTCCCGCACCCCCGCCAGATAACCCTCCGGCGGCACGATCACCCCGGCCTCGCCCTGGATCGGCTCCAGCAGCACCGCCACCGTGTTCTCGGTCAACGCGCCCCGCATCGCGGTCAGGTCGCCGTACGGCACGATCTCGAAACCGGGCGTGTACGGCCCGAAGTCCGCCCGCGCCTCCGCATCGGTCGAGAAGCTGATCACCGTCGTCGTACGGCCGTGGAAGTTACCGCCGGCGACCACCACCTTCGCCATCTCCGCCGGCACCCCCTTCACCCGGTACCCCCACTTCCGGGCGGTCTTCACGGCGGTCTCCACCGCCTCCACCCCCGTGTTCATCGGCAGCACCATCTCCATTCCGCACAGCTCCGCCAGCTCCGTGCAGAACGCGGCGAACCGGTCGTGGTGGAAGGCGCGTGACGTCAGCGTCACCCGTTCCAGCTGCGCCTTCGCCGCCGCGACCAGACGGGGGTGGCCGTGCCCGAAGTTGAGCGCCGAGTAGCCGGCCAGGAAGTCCAGGTACCGGCGGCCCTCGACGTCCGTCATCCAGGCCCCGTCGGCCGTGGCGATCACCACCGGCAGCGGGTGGTAGTTGTGCGCGCTGTACGTGTCGGCGGTGGCGATGAGGGCTTCCGTAGTGGTCACGGGGACTCCAGAGAACGCGGCGGGGTGCCCCCTTTACTACCCTCTGCCCCCGCCCGACCGGTGGACGTCAGGGCCCTCGGATCCGGCGTGCCGGGTAGGGTGACCAGCGGGCCGTGACTGGCGCGCTGGGATGGGACCGACCATCGGGGAGCGGCCCGTGCTGGATCGAGTGCCGTGCGCCTGGGCCGAACCGTGAATGCCGAACGCCATGTCCGGAGGTCCCGAATGTCCGAGCCCCTCTCCACCGAGTCCACCGCGTACCGCGCAGCCCTCGATGTGATCCGCGCGGTCGAGCCGCGGGTCGCCGACGCCATCGGCCAGGAGGTCGCCGACCAGCGCGAGATGCTCAAGCTGATCGCCTCCGAGAACTATGCCTCCCCGGCGACCCTGCTTGCGATGGGCAACTGGTTCAGCGACAAGTACGCCGAGGGCACGGTCGGCCGCCGCTTCTACGCCGGCTGCCGCAATGTCGACACCGTCGAGGCGCTCGCCGCCGAGCACGCCAAGGCGCTCTTCGGTGCCCGGCACGCCTACGTCCAGCCGCACTCCGGCATCGACGCCAACCTCGTCGCCTTCTGGGCCGTACTCGCCGACCGCGTCGAGGTCCCCTTCCTTCAGAAGGCGGGCGCCCGCCAGGTCAACGACCTCTCCGAGGCCGACTGGGCCGAGCTGCGGCAGGCCTTCGGCAACCAGCGGATGCTCGGCATGTCCCTGGACGCGGGCGGCCACCTCACCCACGGGTTCCGTCCGAACATCTCCGGCAAGATGTTCGACCAGCGCTCCTACGGCACGGACCCGGCGACCGGCCTGATCGACTACGACGCGCTGCGCGCCCAGGCCCGTGACTTCAAGCCGCTGATCATCGTCGCCGGCTACTCCGCCTACCCCCGTCTGGTGAACTTCCGGATCATGCGCGAGATCGCCGACGAGGTCGGCGCGACCCTGATGGTCGACATGGCGCACTTCGCGGGCCTGGTCGCCGGCAAGGTCCTGACCGGCGACTTCGACCCGGTCCCGCACGCCCAGATCGTGACGACCACCACCCACAAGTCGCTGCGCGGCCCGCGCGGCGGCATGGTCCTGTGCGACGACTCCCTCAAGGACCAGGTCGACCGCGGCTGCCCGATGGTCCTCGGCGGCCCCCTCCCGCACGTCATGGCCGCCAAGGCCGTCGCCCTGGCCGAGGCCCGGCAGCCCTCCTTCCAGGACTACGCCCAGCGGATCGTCGACAACTCCCGCGCGGTGGCCGAGGGCCTCATGCGCCGGGGCGCCACGCTCGTGACCGGCGGCACGGACAACCACCTCAACCTGATCGACGTCGAGACGTCCTACGGCCTCACGGGACGCCAGGCCGAGTCGGCCCTCCTCGACTCCGGCATCGTCACCAACCGGAACGCGATCCCGGCAGACCCGAACGGCGCCTGGTACACCTCCGGCATCCGCATCGGCACCCCCGCGCTGACCACGCGCGGCCTGGGCACGGCGGAGATGGACGAGGTGGCTGGCCTGATCGACCGCGTCCTGACGACGACGGAACCGGGCACGACGAAGTCGGGCGCGCCCAGCAAGGCCGCCCATGTCCTGGACGAGAAGGTGTCCCAGGAGATCGCCCAGCGGGCGACGGACCTGGTGGCGGGCTTCCCGCTGTATCCGGAGATCGACCTGGGCTGACCCCCCGGTCAGGGACAGCGCCCCCGCAGGGGCGCGGGGCTGGTTCCGATATGCGGCTACCGCCGCGTGGGCGCGACCAGCCCCGACGATCCCCGGTTCCCCGCGCACCGAAACCACCCGAGCTCTCTGAGACAATGGTGAACATGGCCTCAGATCGACCCCGCGTGCTGTCCGGCATCCAGCCCACCGCCGGCTCGTTCCACCTCGGCAACTACCTCGGCGCCGTCCGCCAGTGGGTTGCCCTCCAGGAGTCCCACGACGCCTTCTACATGGTCGTCGACCTGCACGCGATCACGATCCCGCAGGACCCCGCCGACCTGCGCGCCAACACCCGCCTCGCCGCGGCGCAGCTGCTCGCCGCCGGCCTGGACCCGGACCGCTGCACCCTCTTCGTGCAGAGCCACGTCCCGGAGCACGCCCAGCTCGCCTGGGTCATGAACTGCCTCACCGGCTTCGGCGAGGCCAGCCGGATGACCCAGTTCAAGGACAAGGCGGCGAAGCAGGGTGCGGACCGCGCGAGCGTCGGCCTGTTCACGTACCCGATCCTCCAGGTCGCCGACATCCTGCTCTACCAGGCCCACGAGGTGCCCGTCGGCGAGGACCAGCGCCAGCACGTCGAGCTCACCCGCGACCTCGCCGAGCGCTTCAACGCCCGCTTCGGCGAGACCTTCACCATCCCGAAGCCGTACATCCTCAAGGAGACGGCGAAGATCTACGACCTCCAGGACCCGGCGATCAAGATGAGCAAGTCGGCGTCCACGCCGAAGGGCCTCATCAACCTCCTCGACGAGCCGAAGGCGACGGCGAAGAAGGTCAAGAGCGCGGTCACCGACACCGACACGGTCATCCGCTACGACGTGGCGAACAAGCCGGGCGTCAGCAACCTCCTCACCATCTACTCCACCCTCACCGGCAAGTCGGTCGCCGAGCTGGAGCAGGAGTACGAGGACAAGATGTACGGCGCGCTCAAGACGGACCTCGCCGACATCATGGTCGACTTCGTGACCCCGTTCCGGGAGCGCACCCAGCAGTACCTGGACGACTCGGAGACGCTCGACTCGATCCTCGCCAAGGGCGCGGAGAAAGCCCGCGCCGTCGCCGCGGAGACGCTGGCCCAGGCCTACGACAGGGTGGGCTTCCTGCCCGCCAAGCACTGAGCGGAGCGCCGGGGGCGCTCAAGGCGCCCCGGGGAGCGCACGGGAGCGCTGCACATCACTTCGGCCACGGCTGCCCGGAAGGCGGCCGTGGCCGTACAGTCGATAGCCGGACGGCCGGGTATGAACCCGACACGTGTCCGACCACCACGACCGACCACCACGACGACAGGAGATGACGTGGGGACCGTAACGATCGGCGTGTCGATCGCGGTCCCGGAGCCTCATGGCAGCCTGCTCCAGGAGCGGCGCACGGGCTTCGGCGACGCCGCGGCCCACGGCATCCCCACCCACGTCACCCTGCTGCCGCCCACGGAGATCACCGACGGCCAGTTGGCTGCCGTTCAGGCACACCTCAGCGAGGTCGCCGCGGTGGGCCGGCCTTTCCCGATGCGGCTGTGCGGTACGGGCACGTTCCGGCCCCTGTCGCCGGTCGTCTACGTCCGGGTGGTCCAGGGGGCGGACGACTGCGCCTGGCTCCAGCAGCGGATCCGGGCCGCGTCCGGGCCGCTGGACCGCGAGCTGCAGTTCCCGTACCACCCGCATGTGACGGTCGCTCATGGGATCGACGAGGCGGCGATGGACCGGGCGTTCGCCGAGCTGGCGGGCTATGAGGCCGAGTGGTCCTGCATGGGGTTCGCGCTCTACGAGCAGGGTCGCGACGGCGTGTGGCGGAAGCTGCACGAGTACCCGTTCGGAGGCTCCGTCGTGCCGCCTCAGGTGGGGCACGTGGAGCGCGGGACCATCGCGAGTCGGTAGCCGGACAAGACCCAGTGCCGCGACAGGCAACGTTCGCCCCGTCGCGACGCCCGGCACGCCCTCTCGCCGCACCGGCCGAAAGCCCAAGTACGTCCAGTACGAGGACTTCCGGCCGGCACGCCGAGAGCACGCACCGGACGCCGCTCCTTGACGGGCAAACGTTGCCCGCCGCGGCACTAGTGTGATGCGCCGCAAATTGCGAGGGTAATTAAGTGCCTATTCTGGGGCCGTGTCTGGTGGGTTGATCTTGGTGAGGTAGTCGGCGAGGGAC